>JAZNYV010000175.1:0-3868 GCA_045594585.1 Faecousia sp.
GCATAACGGGGCGGTCCTTGATGACCTCTTCCAAAGCATCCCAAACAGCAGGGGTGCCCTTGTCGATCATCTTCTTGGCGGCCTTGACATTCTCGGGGGGACCGTCGTTCTCCAGCAGTCGCTTAATGACAAAGGGCTTGAAGAGCTCAATGGCCATTTCCTTGGGAACACCGCACTGATAGAGCTTGAGCTCGGGGCCTACAACAATAACGGAACGGCCGGAATAGTCAACACGCTTACCCAGCAGGTTCTGACGGAAACGGCCCTGCTTGCCCTTGAGCATATCGGACAGGGACTTAAGAGCACGGTTGCTGGGACCGGTAACGGGTCTGCCGCGGCGGCCGTTGTCGATGAGAGCATCCACAGCCTCCTGGAGCATACGCTTCTCGTTACGGATAATGATATTGGGAGCACAGAGCTGGATCAGCTTCTTGAGACGGTTGTTACGGTTGATAACACGGCGGTACAGGTCGTTCAGGTCGCTGGTTGCGAAGCGGCCGCCGTCCAGCTGTACCATAGGACGGAGCTCGGGAGGAATAACAGGCAGCACGTCCATGATCATCCACTCGGGACGGTTGTTGGACATACGGAAGGACTCAACGACCTCAAGACGCTTGATGATACGCAGACGCTTCTGACCGCTGACGTTCTTCAGCTCTTCACGGAGCTTGGCGGACAGCTCGTCCAGGTCGATCTCCTCTAAGAGCTTCTTAATGGGCTCTGCACCCATATCGGCTTCAAAATCATCCTCGAATGCAATTCTGTTGTGGCTGTATTCCTTCTCGGTGAGGATCTGACCCTTGGTCAGATGGGTCATGCCGGGATCGGTTACGATATAGCTGGCAAAGTACAGTACCTTCTCCAGTGCTCTGGGGGTAATGTCCAGCAGGTGGCCGATACGGGAGGGGTTGCCCTTGAAATACCAAATGTGGCTGCAGGGAGCTGCCAGCTCAATAGAGCCCATACGCTCACGGCGGACCTTGGCACGGGTGACCTCAACGCCGCAGACCTCGCACTTGGTGCCCTTGTAGGAGATCTTCTTGTACTTGCCGCAGTGGCACTCCCAGTCCTTGGTGGGTCCAAAGATCTTCTCGCAGAAGAGTCCGTCGGGCTCCGGCTTAAGGGTACGATAGTTAATGGTTTCGGGCTTGAGAACTTCGCCGCTGGACCAGGAACGGATCATATCAGGCGAAGCAATACCGATCTTAATTGCACTAAAAATCTTATCGCTCATAGTACTCTCCTTCCTTATTCTCCATCATCGGAGTACTCGTCGTAGGAGCTGTCTTCATCATCAGAGGAATCGCCGTAGAGGTCTGTGCCGCCGGGAGCCTCGGCATCCAGATCGAAGCCGGATTCACGAACCTCACGCTCGTCGGTCACAACGATCTCCTTGTGCTCTACGGGATAATCGTCATCCTCACTGCTGTCACGGAGGGTGACCTCCTGGCCCTGCTCGTCCAAAACACGAATGTCCAGACACAGAGACTGGAGCTCCTTGACCAGAACACGGAAGGACTCGGGCACACCTGCCTTGGGGATGTTGTAGCCCTTAACAATGGCTTCGTAGGACTTGACACGGCCGGTCACATCGTCGGACTTGACCGTCAGGATCTCCTGAAGGGTGTAAGCTGCGCCATAAGCCTCAAGGGCCCAAACTTCCATCTCACCGAAACGCTGACCGCCGAACTGTGCCTTGCCGCCCAGGGGCTGCTGGGTAACCAGGCTGTAGGGACCGGTGGAACGGGCATGGATCTTGTCATCGACCAGGTGGTGGAGCTTGAGGAAGTAGGGATACCCAACGGTAACCAGGTTATCGAAGGGCTCGCCGGTACGGCCGTCGTACAGGAGGGTCTTGCCGTCCTCACGGAGACCTGCCAGCTTGAGGGTATCACGGATGTCCTTCTCATCGGCACCGTCGAAGATGGGGGTTGCCACCTTCCAGCCCAGAGCATGGGCAGCATAGCCCAGGTGGACCTCAAGAACCTGGCCGATATTCATACGGGAGGGAACGCCCAGGGGGTTCAGCACGATATCCAACGGTGTGCCATCGGGCAGGAAGGGCATATCCTCCTCAGGAAGAACACGGGATACAACGCCCTTGTTGCCGTGGCGGCCTGCCATCTTGTCACCGACGGAGATCTTACGCTTCTGTGCGATATAAACACGGACGACCTTGTTGACACCGGGTGCCAGATCGTCGCCGTTCTGACGGGTAAACACCTTGACATCAACGATGATGCCTGCCTCGCCGTGAGGAACCTTAAGGGAGGTGTCACGGACTTCTCTTGCCTTCTCACCGAAGATGGCACGGAGGAGTCTCTCTTCGGCAGTCAGCTCGGTCTCGCCCTTGGGAGTGACCTTGCCTACCAGGTAGTCACCGGACTTGACCTCTGCACCGATGCGGATGACACCGTCCTCGTCCAGGTCCTTGAGTGCATCCTCGCCGGCATTGGGAATGTTACGGGTGATCTCCTCAGGTCCCAGCTTGGTGTCACGGGCCTCGGTCTCGTATTCCTCGATGTGGATGGAAGTGAAGACGTCCTCACGAACCAGTCGCTCGTTCAGGAGGATGGCATCCTCGTAGTTATAGCCTTCCCAGGTAACGAAGCCGATGAGGACATTCTTACCCAGGGAGATCTCGCCCTGAGAGCAGGCAGGACCGTCAGCAATGATCTGATCCTCTACCACACGCTCGCCTACGTCCACAATGGGACGCTGGTTGACGCAGGTGCCCTGGTTGGAACGGGCGAACTTGGTCAGGGGATAATCCTTGGTCTCTCCGTTGTCGTAACGGATGGAGATGTTGTTGGCGGAAACACGGGTAATGGTGCCCTCGCCCTCTGCCTTGAGGCAGACCTCGGAGTCCACTGCACACTTACGCTCAATGCCGGTAGCAACGATGGGAGCCTCGGTCACCATAAGGGGAACTGCCTGACGCTGCATGTTAGCACCCATAAGGGCACGGTTGGCGTCGTCGTTCTGCAGGAAGGGAATGAATGCCGTTGCGATGGAGGTCATCATTCTGGGGGAAACGTCCAGGTAATCAATGCGTTCCTTGTCCACAGCAATGATCTCGTCACGGTGACGGCAGGTAACACGCTTGTTGACCAGGCAGCCGTCCTCGTCCAGGGGCTCCTTGGCCTGTGCGATGTAGTAGTCGTCCTCTACATCAGCGGACATATACTCGAACTCCCCGGTGGGACGGGAATTGACATACTTGCCGTTCTCGTCATAGATCTTCTCGACCTTGCGGTAGGGAGCCTCGATAAAGCCGTATTCGTTGATTCTTGCGAAGCTGGAGAGATAGTTGATCAGACCGATGTTGGGGCCTTCGGGAGTCTCGATGGGGCACATACGTCCATAGTGGCTGTAGTGGACGTCTCGGACGTCGAAGGAAGCACGCTCACGGCTCAGACCGCCGGGGCCAAGAGCGGAGAGACGACGCTTGTGGGTCAGCTCTGCCAGGGGGTTATTCTGGTCCATAAACTGGGACAGGGGGGAGGAGCCGAAGAACTCCTTAATGACCGCAGTTACGGGGCGGATATTGATGAGGCTCTGGGGAGTGACAATGTCAAGATCCTGCAGAGTCATACGCTCGCGGATAACGCGCTCCATACGGCTGAAACCGATGCGGAACTGGTTCTGGAGCAGCTCGCCGACGCAGCGCAGACGACGGTTGCCCAGGTGGTCGATGTCATCGGGAGTGCCGATACCCATAGCCACGCAGTTCAGATAGTTGATGGAGGCCATGATATCGTCCACAATGATGTGCTTGGGGATCAGATCATCGATGCGCTCAGCAATGGCATCTTCCCAATCTTCCAGAGAAGCATCCTTCAGCTGGCCCAGCATTTCCTTCAGCACG
>JAZNYV010000176.1:0-7271 GCA_045594585.1 Faecousia sp.
AATGGCTACTTTTTATAGCCCGTAAGGGCGTAGAAACTTGTATGAGACGTCTTTTGTGTCACTTGTGGCACAAAAGCTTCAATGAAAAGTGTCTACTTTTCATTGAAAAATAGTATCAGATGATCTGATCTGACATTATACAGAGGATCCACGGAAAATCGAGATTTTCCGGGGATCCGCTGTATAAATATCAGACCGACAGGGTCTCACTGAGCTCTAAGCCGGGGTTGCGGCGGACGGTGAAGTCGATGGCCCAGTAGCTGGAGAATACCAGGAGCTTGTGGCCTCTGTAATCCTCTAAAAGCTCTGCATCGGAGGACAGGTTCAGATCCTTCTCCTCGCAGGGGGACTTGGCAATAAAACGGAGGACCTCATAGGGCAGACCCTCCATACGGAGCTCTACGCCGTACTCCGAGAGCATCCTGTGGCGGAATACGTCGAACTGCAGGGTGCCTACGACACCTACGATGACTTCCTCCATGCCGGTATTGGGGACCTTGAAGATCTGGATGGCACCCTCCTGGGCGATTTGCTCCGTGCCCTTGACGAACTGCTTCCGCTTCATGGTGTCCTTGGGGCTGACCCGACAGAAATGCTCGGGGGCAAAGGTGGGGATGCCGGAGAAGCGGAACTTCTTGCCGGGCATACAGATGGTATCGCCGATAGAGAAGATACCGGGGTCGAACACACGGATAATGTCTCCTGCATAGGCCTCGTCAATGATCTCACGCTCCTGTGCCATCATCTGCTGAGGCTGGGACAGGCGGAGTTTCTTGTTGCCCTGGACGTGGAAGACCTCTGCCTCACGCTCATACTTGCCGGAGCAAATACGCATGAAGGCCAGACGGTCACGGTGGGCCTTGTTCATGTTGGCCTGGATCTTAAAGACGAAGGCGGAGAAGTCGGGGCTGAAGGTGTCGATCTCGCCGCAGTCGGCTACACGTGCCAGAGGGGGAGGTGTCATCTGCAGGAAGGCCTCCAAGAAGGGCTCTACACCGAAATTGGTCAGAGCGGAGCCGAAGAATACGGGAGAAAGCTGTCCTCTGCGGACCTCCTCCATATCGAACTCACGGCCTGCCCCCAGGAGCTCCACGTCATCACGGAGGGTCTCCCAACGCTTTTCGCCGATGATCTCACCTACCTGGGGGTCCTCCAGGGAAATTTCCATCATCTCTGCCTTCTTCTTGCCGGAGACGCCGGAGAAGAAGTTGATCCGGCTCTTCTGACGGTCGTAGACACCCTGGAATTCCTTGCCGCAGCCGATGGGCCAGTTGACAGCATAGGTCTCGATGCCCAGCTCCCGTTCCAGCTCGTCCAGGAGGTCGAAGGGATCCTTGGTCTCACGGTCCATCTTGTTGACGAAGGTGAAGATGGGAATGTGCCGCATGGCACAGACCTTAAAGAGCTTGCGGGTCTGGGCCTCCACACCCTTGGAGCCGTCAATGACCATGACCGCAGAGTCTGCCGCCATAAGGGTACGGTAGGTGTCCTCGGAGAAGTCCTGGTGTCCCGGGGTATCCAGGATGTTGATGCAGAAGCCGTCATACTGGAACTGCATCACAGAGGAGGTGACGGAAATACCGCGCTGCTTCTCGATCTCCATCCAGTCGGAGACAGCGGCACGGGCGTTCTTCTTGCCCTTGACCGCACCGGCCTGGGCAATGGCTCCGCCGTAAAGGAGGAACTTCTCGGTCAAGGTGGTCTTACCTGCGTCGGGGTGGGAAATAATGGCGAAGGTACGACGGCGGTTGATTTCTTTCTGTAATTGAGACATATTGCATCACTCCGTAGAATGGAATTATTCTGAATACTGATAGAACAGCAATTTATTCTACCACAAAAAGCAAAGAATTACAATACCTTCTTGCAAAATGCTTCCATTCTTGCTATAATACAGGGGAGGTCTGCGGACTTCAGAATCTTTTTCCCATGGAGGCAAGTATGAATGTAATGTATTCCGGCCTGTCTGCGCAGGCTGTGACCGACATGGTCATGGGCGTCAGCGGCGTGATCAGCATCCTGTTCCTGGTGTCGATCCTCTTCTTCGGCGGCTACGGGCTCTACGGTGTCCTGCGGCTCAAGAGGGAGCAGTACCTGGTCCCCCACCGACTCATGTACCCCAATTATTGCGGCAATGAGGAATGCCTGGATCCTGTAGAGTATATGGACTATATCCTCCCTCGGCTTTCTGCTCTCAGCGGCGTATTTCTCCTGTCCGGCGTGCTCCTTCTGTTGACCTTTTTCGTTGACGGGCTCCGCACCCTGGGCGTGCTTCTGACACTGTATATTGCACCCTTCGCAGCATACCTGTGGTACAGCGGATGTCTCAAGAGAGCTGCCAGGACATACTGGCAAACAGGAAAATGATAGGAGGTATTGAACCATGATCCTTTACACTGCCGATCAGACGGATATGCTGGGCAACATGACAGGTGCCCTGGATATGGTCCTGCTGATCATGCTGCTCTTCGTGGGCGTATACGGGCTGTATACCGTGATCCGCTTAAAGAAGGAGTATATGCTCTTCCCTAACAAGTTCCTTTACCCCACGGGCTGTACGCCCGAGACCTGCCTGGACGAGGGGGCCTTTATTGATTACATTATCCCCAAGCTGACCATCCTCAGTGTGGTCTGCCTGATCCTCGGGGCGGCCTATGCCATTCGCATCTATCTGTTCCCCCAGGTCAACCACTTCCTCATTGAGCTGGCGACTATCGTCCTGCCCTGTGGGATCCTGTTCTGGTACGCACTGATCCAGAACAAGGTCTCCAAGACCTTCTGGTGATGCCTATGAAGATCGTTGTATTAGACGGATATGCATCCAATCCCGGTGATCTGAGCTGGGACCCCATTGCCCAAATGGGCGAATTAACGGTCTATGACCGTACTGCTCCCCATGAGCTCCATGACAGGATCCGTGATGCGGAGATCATCCTGCTGAACAAGACCCCCATGAATGCCGCCGCCTTTGAGGCCGCCCCCAAGCTCAAGCTGATCTCCGTCTTAGCTACGGGCTACAATGTCATCGACATCGAGGCTGCCAAGGTCCACGGTGTACGGGTCTGCAACGCCGGCAGCTATTCTACCAATGCCGTTGCCCAAATGACCTTTGCCCTCCTTTTAGAGGCTACCCAGCAGGTAGGCTCCCACGATGCCGCCGTTAAGGCGGGACAGTGGAGCGAGAGCAAGGATTTCTGCTTTTGGAACCGGCCTCTTATGGAGCTGGCAGGCAAGACCATGGGCCTCGTGGGCTTCGGCTCCATTGCACAGGCCGTGGCACGGGTGGCAGAGGCCTTCGGCATGAGAGTTCTGTACAATACCCGTCACAGCCATGAGGACCCCCGATATGTTTCCCTTGACACCCTGTTAAGAGAATCGGATATCCTGTCCCTCCACTGTCCTCAGACCGCCGAGAATCTCAAGATGATCAACAGAAAGACCTTGGGCACCATGAAGAAGGGGGCTATCCTTATTAACACCGCCCGTGGAGGCCTGGTAGACGAGGAGGCGGTCTGCGCCGCTCTAAAAGAGGGCAGGTTAGCCTTCTATGCCGCAGATGTGGTATCCAAGGAGCCTATCTCCCCGGATGATCCCCTTTTGGGTGCCGAGAACTGCTACCTGACTCCCCACATTGCATGGGCCCCCAAGGAGACCCGTCAGCGCCTCCACGCCATCAATGAGGAGAACCTTCGAGCCTTCCTTGCAGGTACCCCTCAGAACGTAATCGTATGACCTTCTTGACTTTGAAGGTCTGGAGTGGATGGGACAGGGCTTCGCCCACCGGATCTTCGTGGTATTCCGCCAGGCACATCCCCAAATTCTTCTCACTCCCATCAATATGAATGAGGCTGTTACAAAAATGTACAACCACGTAACTGCATGAGCCTGATCCACTCGTCGCTGTAACCATAAACAAAAAGGGGCTGCCCTTATGATGGAAAACATCGTAAGAGTAGCCTCTTTGGGTTAGATCCTGCGGGTCAGGATGCCCCGTTTGTCGTGGATGACATTACGGGGGCAGGCCATGGCACAGGCACCGCAGGACAGGCATTTGTCGGAGAAGATGAAGGCACGGTTTTCGGAGACCTTTATGGCACCGGCAGGGCAGGCCTTCTCACACAGGCGGCAGCCGATGCAGGAGACATCGCAGACGTGGAGACAACGGGCGTCCTTGTTGGAGCACAGGACCACAATGGGGTTGGCCTCTACACGGAGGTGGATCACACGCTGGACACAGGCACGGTAGCAGGCACCGCAGCCGATGCACTTGCTCTCGTCTACCTCGGCAACACCGTAGGCGTTTAGGGAGATGGCACCGAAACGGCACACATCCATACACTCTCCGCAGCCGGTACAGCCATAATGACACATATCGGAGCCGTCCTCTCTCTTCTTGGCACGGCAGCCGCCGTTACAGTGGACACAGGCCACTCTCTGGGGGAAGGTTTTCTTAACAAGCATGGAAGAGGCTCCTTTCTATCGGCGTTCGTAGGGCGTACCGCTGAGAGGCAGGCTGAAACGCCGCTCTCCGTCCAGACGGTAGTAGGCATCTGCAATGGCAGGGGCAGTGGGGATAGAGGTGATCTCACCGATGCCGATAGCTCCGCAGGCTACGTTGAGACCGGGCTTGTCGATGACGATAGCCTTGATCTCCGGGGTCTGGTGAGCACGGAACAGACCCAGGGTGCCGAACTTGGCAGTGGGCTTGTTGTTGTCGATGGGATAGCTCTCGGTCAGGGCGAAGCCCATGGACATGACCACGCCCCCCTCGATCTGTCCCTCACAGGACAGGGGGTTAATGGCCTTGCCGACATCGTGGGCGGCAACCATCTTCTTGATGTAGCCCGTTTCCTCGTCCAGGATGCACATTTGGGTAGCATAGCCGTAGGCAACGTGGGAGACGGGGTTGGGTACGTCGGCACCCAGGGGGTCCGTCTTAGCTAAGTATTCTCCGTAGAATTCCTTGCCGACCATGTCCCTGAGCTTGTTGCCTGCAAGGGCCTCGTGGAGCTTGAGGCAGGCACGGCGGCAGGCCTCGCCGGTGATCATGGTCTGACGGGAGCCGGAGGTGTCCCCGGAATCGGGAGCGATCCAGGTGTTGGATCTCTCGTATACGATGTCCTCCCGGCTGAGATTGGTGTTGGAAACGATCATCTGTACCAGGACCGTCCCCAGACCCTGGCCGATACAGGAGGCACCGGTGTAAATATGGACCTTGCAATCCTCCTCGACAATCAGCTTGCAACGGCCCCAGTCGGGGATGCCCACGCCTACGCCGGCATTCTTCATGGCACAGGCAATACCCTTGACCTTGGCATTGTCGTAGTCCTCCTTAACGGCCAACAGAGTCTCTACCAGGCCTGTGGACTCGTCAACGATCTGCCCGTTGGGCAGGACGCCTCCGGGACGGATGGCATTGCGGAAGCGGATCTCCCAGGGAGTGATCCCCACCAGGTCAGCGGCCATATTCAGCAGAGTCTCAATGGCGAAGCAGGTCTGGGTCACGCCGAAGCCGCGGAAGGCACCTGCGGGAGGGTTGTTGGTATAATAGGCATAGCCGTCAATTTCAAAATTCTCATAGGCATAGGGACCTGCCGCATGGGTACAGGCACGCTCCAGGACGGGACCGCCTAAGGAGGCGTAGGCACCGGTATCGGAGACCACCTTGGCCTTGACCCCCCGGATGATGCCGTTCTCGTCTACACCCAGGGTAAAATCCATGTCGAAGGGGTGCCGCTTGGGATGGATCAGCAGGGACTCTGCACGGGTCAGCTTGCATTTGACGGGTCTGCCGGTCTTGTAGGCGATGAGGGCAGCCAGGGGCTGGACCGTCATATCCTCCTTGCCTCCGAAGCCGCCGCCTACCAGGGCATTTTGGACTCTGACCTTGTCATAGGGCAGACCCAGCATCATGGCGCACTCGTGCAAGGTGGTGTGGGAGCTCTGGTCCGTAGAGTAGATCAGAACGCCGTCGCCATCGGGAACCGCAACGGCACACTCCGGCTCTAAGAAGGCGTGCTCCGTCCAGGGAGTCCGGAACTGCTCGTGCAGGACGTACTTGGAGTTCTTGATGGCCTCCTCCGCATTGCCGCGGGATACGTGCTTGTGGGCGAGGAGGTTGCCGTTCTTGTGTACCAGGGGTGCATAGGGAGCGGCTGCCTCCGTGGGATTGTTCACGGGGGCAAGGATCTCGTATTGGACCTTAATGAGCTTCTTGGCCTTTTCTACGATGTCCATGGTCTCGCCGGCTACCAGGGCGATGGCGTCTCCAAGGAAATGGGTGATGCCGCCTACAGGGATCATTACGGGCCAGTCATGGACCAGGTGGCCGATAAGATTCTTGCCGGGGATGTCGGCGGCAGTTAGGACGCAGACCACACCGGGCAGGGCCTCTGCAGCGGAGGTGTCGATGGAGATGACACGGGCACGGGGATACTTGGACCGCAGGGCGGAGCCGTAGATCATGCCGGGGAAGTAGAAGTCGTCGGGGTATTTGCCGAAGCCCAGGACCTTCTCCTCAACGTCCAGACGGTGGACGGGGGAGCCGATCTTCCAATCCGTAGCGGTGGGCAGGGGCAGCTTTCCCTCCCGGAAGATCTTGGCGGCCAGCTTGATGGCGGCGATGATCTTGACGTAGCCGGTGCAGCGGCAGTAGTTGTTGCGGATGGCAAAGCGGATCTGCTCCTCTGTAGGATCGGGGATCCTGTCCAGGAGGCTCTTGGCACACAGAACCATGCCGGGGATGCAGAAGCCGCACTGGACCGCGGCGGCCTCGCCGAAGGCGAAGACGTATACGGTCTTCTCCCAATCACTGAGACCCTCTACCGTAAGGACGTGCTTGCCCTCCAGGCGGTCCGTATCCGGGATACAGGCACGGCAGGGCTCTCCATCAATGAGGACCGTACAGGCACCGCAGGCACCCTCGCTGCAACCGTCCTTGGCAGATAAGATCTGCAGCTCATCCCGCAGATATCGCAGGAGCTTTTGTTTCTTCTCAACGGTAACCTCGCTGCCGTTTACATAGAAGGTAGACATATATAAAACCTCGTTTCTTCCTTATGCTTACACCTATAAGCATAAGTAGGATTCCTAAAAAAGCGTATAGTTACAGACTCTAATCCATTATACTACAAAACAGCCTGTCTGTGCAAGTGTTCTCAGGGAAAAATTTTTGCAAGGAATCAATTCCCATCTGTCGAGCTGTTTACCGATGCTCCGCAGGCTCTCTGTAACACAGGGACGGGTTGCCCGTGCACACCCCTAGTGGGAGC
>JAZNYV010000177.1:0-2416 GCA_045594585.1 Faecousia sp.
GAAGATGCGCAACGCTGCGGAGAAAGCCAAGAAGGCATATCCGGATCTCCCGATCGACGGCGAGCTGCAGTTTGACGCTGCTGTTTCCCCTGTCGTCGCAAAGACCAAGGTTCCCGGCTGGAAAGTCGCGGGTCATGCGAACACATTTATCTTCCCTGACATCAACGCAGGCAACATCGGCTACAAGATCGCACAGAGACTGGGTGGCTTCGAGGCCTACGGCCCCATCCTCCTTGGCCTCAATGCTCCCATCAACGACCTGTCCCGTGGCTGCAATGCCGACGAAGTCTACAAGATGGCTATCATCACCGCCGCACAGGCATAATTTCCTATTTCAAAGAACAGAGGCACACTTCCGAGAAGAAGTGTGCCTCAACCATATTCGCCCCCGGAGAATACCATATCACGAAAACCCGCAGGGTCTCATATCACTTTATCCAAGGCAAAATATCACTTTATAAATCGTAATTTCCACAATGTGTCCTTGCGAAAGAACGGAATTTATGTTAAAATGTAAGAGAATGTGGGATAAAAGGGGGACAGGCTATGCCGTCGGAGTATTTTGCGGCTGTGGAGCAGAGTCGGGGGACCTTGATCCTTTCCGCTGTATTTTTTTGTTTGTGTATATTCTTCGTTTATCTGTATTTTCGGGTACAGCAGCCCAAACGGGGGACCATTGAATGGATCAGCTTCTACGAGAGGAAGCAGTTTGAGCCCTTTACCTTCGAGCCTCTGACCAAGTCGGATATCTTACCTGCGGTCTTTACCTTTGCCCTGGCTCTGCTGATCAGCAGCCTTCGTTTTTTTCTTCACTATAAGCTGGGGCTTATAAGAGAATTCGGCCTGTCTGCGGGAGAGCTGATCCTTTCGGGAGGAGCTATGACCCTCCTTCTCTGTGGTGCATTTTATACCTTCTTCCGCATTTTCTTCAGCAGCCGCTCTACGGCCTGTCTTGTAACGGGCTTGGCCTGTGCTCTTTTCTCGAGGGATCTGTTTACGGAGAACATTCTTCTGCTTCTTTCCTGGCTGTGCCTGTATCTGTGGATCTGCTGTAATAATCGGGATTATAAATGGTATTACTCTCTGTACCTTGTGTTGTCCGGCATTTTTTACTGTATCACCCTTACCATTTGCTGGCCTGTATTCTATTTATTTCCCATTTATCTTGCAGGCTTTGTGGTGGGCAAGACAGTCCAACGCCATGCCGGAGATGCAGACAAGAAAAGGGGAGGCTTTTTTACCTCACTCCTATTGGTCATCCTTACGGGGGCCATCGGTATTTTAGCCATGTGGCTGGTATACTACGCTTACAGGAATGAGAATTTCAATCTGCTGAAGACGGTGCTTTCCGGCGAGGCCTATCACAGCTTTATTCCTGCCTTTGTAGAGCGGATGGCAGATCTTACGGTACCTCCCACAGGAGGGGAGCCTATTATTCGGCAGGATGTTTTCAGACCGATCCTGTTTATTACCAGCCTGACACCTACTGTCTACAGCGGCTTTTTTAAGAAGAAGAGCCACGCTGTTGCGGCGGTGTTCTGTGCAGTGTGGTTCCTGTGTATCTGGATCGTAAAGGGGATCGATCTCATGTGCCCTGGCTCCATGCTTTCGATCGGCTGGATGTTTAAGGGCTTCCGGGATCGGGGATACCGTCATTACAGCGTATATATTACCTTTACAGTGATCCTGTTCTATTTTGCAAGCTTAGTCATTGACTTTATGATATAATGGAGGGAATAATATGAAAATTTCTATGGCCTGTGATCACGGCGGCTTAGAGCTTAAGCTCCTGATCAAGAAGCATCTGGAGGACCGTGGCTTTACGGTAGCGGACTTTGGTACGGACAGCCTTGCAAGCTGTGACTATCCCGACTATGCAGAGCCTGCTGCCCGTGCGGTGGCTTCCGGGGAATGTGATCGGGGCATCTTAGTCTGCACCACCGGCATCGGGGTCTCTATCGTAGCCAACAAGGTCAAGGGTGTGCGGTGCGCACTGCTTTCCGACACGGTTTCTGCCCGTCTGACCCGTCTGCACAACGACACCAATATGATGGCCCTGGGCCAGGGGATCGTAGGACAGAAGCTTGCCCTTGAGATCGTAGACATCTGGCTGGATACGGCCTTCGAGGGAGGCCGCCATCAGAATCGGGTGGACAAGATCGGTCGCCTGGACGCATAATACGTTTCTGATCCTTTTCCTTGAAGCTTCTGTGCCGCAGATGGCACAAAGGACGTGTCATATAATACTGTTTCTTGATAAAATGGTTTGAAAACCATTTTATTGCAGGATGAATATCCTGCTTAGCCTTCGGCGGCAAGAACAGTATTACAGGTTATTTCTTGGCGGCTTTGCCGCCATGCCGCTTACCAGCGGCATAATAAAACGGTTAATCCGTTTTATTAGAAATAAGTATAA
>JAZNYV010000178.1:0-4412 GCA_045594585.1 Faecousia sp.
ACGGGAACAGTTCAAAACCACCAGACAGGAATTGATTCGTTTAACGAAATGGCTCGTTGAAAACGAATGCTATCACATCGCAGAAGATTTTGCAATTACTGTTAAAGAGAATCCATGAAGATAATGCTAACCTCAAGGAAGTGGAGCAAGCAATGGAAGAGCTGTTTGCTCCATATGCAAAAGAGGTATGTATCGTTGATTCCATTCCCGGTATAGATAAGATCTCTGCTATGACTGTCTCGACCGGCATTTGTACAGTGATTTGTACAATGCCGGTCGATGTATTTTTCTGGGGCTGCCCCATTTTTAATGAGACAGCCCCGGGTTGGGAAATTATGAGATTGCTTTACTGATACAAGCTATTTCGGCAGGCAACTCTGTAGGCTTCCTATGCTTCTCAAGGGGGACTTTGCAGAGTTCCATCCGGGAGCTTTAGGGGGCAAAGATCACAGCTGCGCTGTCGGAGTAGGCCATCATAGCCTTGCACAGGTCGCCTAAGACACCGGTCTTGTTGTTGCAGTAGGTGTCTACGCTATATTGCAGGGTGGGAGAGACTTGTACATCGCCCTCGTAGACCGCTGCGGAAAGAACCGCACGAAGCTCGGCTGCACGAAGCTCGGCAAAGTTAAAGGCATACCACTGCTCTGCTTCATCATAGACCTCGGGGTTCTTGACCTCTACGGTCACCGGCGTTCCCTCGGGGTCTGTGTAGGAAACACGCAGCGTCAGCTTCTCCGGATCACCGCCATAGGCAGAGGCATCCATCACATAGCGCACCACCACTTTAGAGTCCAGTCTCAGGGTCTTTCCGCCCCAAGTGATCATGGGGTTCTCCACATCCTCCAAAATCTTGTTGTGGTTGTTGAAGGTCACTGCATCCAATTGTGTCAAATAAGTCTTTTGGCTTTCCGTCATGGCCGTATCCGCAAGGGAATCGGTGCGGTAGACCTTGTAAAGCTGTGCCTTTGCTCCGTAGCGAAGGAGATTTGCACACATTTCCTTCAGCTCTTCCGCAGCATTTGCCTTTTCCAGCTGGCTGTAAGCGTAGGTGGAGATGCTGTAACGGTCTGTGTTGGAGAAATAGGTTCTGCCGTTTTTGGTCATTTGCAGGGTGGCTTCTACTTCGTCATTCATCTGCACCGCAGTCAGACCGTTGAGGGTGAAGTAATAGTAATATCCGTTTAAGATCGGTTCAATGATCAGGGTTTCCGTACCCACCTTCTCGTTGCCTTCATACCGGGGGATCTTGACTTCCAGAAGGAAGCTGTCATAGTCCTCTAAGAGAGAAGTTTGAACGGCAAAGTTTACGGAAATATCGCTTGCCAGATTCAGGCTGTGATTGATGACGATGGTTTCATCCAGGGTCAGCTCGGTGGCACCGCAAATGCACAGACCGTCCGTAAAGCTATGTGCCTCGGTGAAGGTATGGGTGCAGTTGTCACATGTAGCACGGTGCGTACTGTCCAGATCCTCATAGGCATAGCTGTGGCCCGTGGCCTCTGTGTGTACATCTACGTAGCTATGGCTGCAAACAGAACAAGTATGAGTGGTAAAGCCACCCTCGGTGCAAGTGGGAGGCGTGACTACATCCGTGTAGCTGTGGCCTGTGGCAGCAACAGCAGTTTGGGCTTGGAGGACCAAACCGCAGATGGAGCACTTCTTTCCGGCAGTCTTGCCCTCAGCGGTACAGGTGGGGGCCACAGTGCTAACATTGGCCACGGTGTGATAGACTACGCCGCCATTCAGGGTCTTGACCTCGGCAGCACCCTTGTGTCCTGCGGCCTTTCCGGTGGTAATGTAGTATCGCAGGATCTCAAACTCGTTTTTCAGGCCCAATTCCTGCAGGATGGGATAATTGTTATAATAATACTTGCAGTCGAATTCCGGGGAGAGCTTTTTGGCGCCGCCTCCGGTGAGTTCTGCTTCTTCATAAGCGTACTTGATGAAGTGGTTGAACCCCTTTTCGTAATCGCCCTTTTGGGTATCGGACATACGGGCGGAATTTTGGCTCAAATAGTATTTGACATCAAAGTAGGGACTTCCCTGGCGGCCTTCCTCTGTGCCGTATTTCAGGAAGTGGCTGTAAAGCTTGACTTCATCGTCTCCGAAGGCATTCTTTACATCGGCATAGCGATTGGCATAGTAGACGGGATCGAAGACAAGGGGCTTCAGGTCGTCGGGGATCACAGGCTGTTCTGTGGAACGAATATCGTTGATGCTCACCTTCTTCAGACCATCCTTAGAAATGTAGTTGGTGGTACCGAGCTCCTTCAGCCACTGCTTGGTGTACTCAGTGGTAAGGCCGCTGGAGCTGCTGGGGGTATAGACCCAGTCGGGGGTGGGCCACAGGGCGATTTTGGGAGCAATGGCGGTGTAAACAGACTTGGGAACGGCGTTTTGTCCGTGGTGAGCCATTTGGACAATATCGGACTTCAGGGAGAAATAAAGATTCTTGTTGGAAGTATTCTGGTCGTGGTAGTACTTGAGCATCAGACCTTCCGGCTCGGCGGCATCTCCTAGAAAGAGGACCGACTGTCCCATGGTGGTCATGCGGAAGACAGCGCTGGTGTTGTTGCCGAAGTCGGCTTCCACCAGCTGTTTGATGGTCTGGCCGGAATAGGCCTTGCCGTTGTTATTTAAGTTGCCGGAATACTTGGTGGTGATATTATCACAGCCCCAGAAAACCTCCTGGCAGGTCATAAGCACATCAATTTGAACGGTATCAATGTTAAAAATAGCGTTGCAGCGGTTCACATGACGGGCAGAAAGGGTCACAGTTTCTGTGGGCTGACCGTTGGCCTGCTTCATGAGCTTTACATGGTTATGGAAGCTCTTAACGGAGTCTTTGAGGGAAGCTCTGTCTGCTTCCGGTGCGTATTTGTCGATTTCTTCATCTGTGGCAAAGCGGTAGTAAACCGCAGAGACCGTCACTGCCGTAGGCATACGGGCGGCAATGGCCTTGAAGGCCCCTACGTGATCCCCGTGGTTGTGGGTAAAGAACCAGGCATCAATATTGGGTACATCCTTACCTGTGATGGATTTCAGTTGGGAAATTAGATAGTTGGCGTCAGAATTGTTGGTGCTGTAGCCACCGTCGACAACAATGATCTTACCATTACGGGTGCGGATAATGTAGGACATGTTCTGGCGGTACTTGGTGCCTGCATCGTTGAGGGTCTTGCTGGGCAGCTGATAAATGTCTGTGCTCAGGTTTGCTGCTTGTACTTCGGGGGCCACACCCAATGCAGGCAGGAGGGAGAGAACCAGAGTCAGTAAAAGGACCAAACTTAGGCTCCGCCGAAGGGAATGCTTCATAAAAACATCTCCTTTTTCAATAATATTTTGCTTCTATACTATAGCACACTATCCCGGGAAATACAAGAAAAAACATGTGATATTTGCAGCTTGTATCTCTGTGAAAGGAAATGATAAACAGGGGCTGTCTCATTTTAATGAGACAGCCCCCTACGGAAAAGCGTACAATTTAACGGTTTGCAAATTAACAAACAGCTCGGTAAATTATAATTTACAGAGATCTGGAGCAACGAAAGGGACTATTTCTTATGATGTGTGCCATCATAAGAAATAGTCCCTTAGGCTTATTATTTGGATTTAGCCGGTGAAATAGGTTTTGGCACTGTCAGAATAGGCGAAGAGAGCCTTGCAAACAGCCAGGAGATTCCCGGTCTTGTTGTTACCATAGGTATCTGCACTATATTGCAGGGTGCAGGAAACGGGAGTATCCTTAGGATGCAGCTGCACAGAAACCACACTCCGAAGCTCTGCTGCAAGGGGTCCGTCAAAGGAGAAGGCATATTGCTGATTTCCCTCGTTGTAAACTGCAAGCTCCCTTACCACGGCAGTTTTTTCTGCACCGTAAATATCCGTATAATGAACATGGAGACTCAGGTCAGACAGGCTTCCTTTATAAGCGGCAGTAGAGAACACATACTTAAGTGTCACCTTGGATTCCAGATTCAGGGTCTTCCCTGCCCAGACAATGGTGGGGGTTTCCAAGTCATTCAGAACCTGATTGGTATTTCCGAAACCAACAGCATCTATGTTGCTGAGGTATGCCTTATGGGTATCTGTCATAGCTGCGTCTGCAAGGGCATCTGTGCGGTAGGCCTTAAAAATCTGTGCCTTTGAGCCATAGCGCAGGAGGTCTGCACAAAGGGTTTTCAGCTCTTCGGAGGAATTGCTCTTATTCAGCTGAGAATAGGCATAGTCTGCAATGCTGTAATCATCCGTAGCGGAATAATAGGGCTGTGCATCCTTCGTTCCGTAGAGAACTGCGCACAGACGATCATTCATCTGCACTGCAGTCATACCATCCAAGGTGAAGTAATAGTAATTCCCCTGATCCACAGGCAGTAGCTTGACTGTAGCAGTTCCGGTTTTACTGTTTCCCT
>JAZNYV010000179.1:0-2899 GCA_045594585.1 Faecousia sp.
AATGTAGGGGCGGCTATTAGCCGCCGGCAAGGTTTCGAGTTCGTAGGCATTTTCGTAAAATTGATAACATTTACCTTATGGATGGTGCACAGGCGGATGATATCCGCCCCTACAGCTACAGGTACGAAACTACTCGATAAACCGGGATTTACGGAACTGTCCCATGCTTATGAGGGTTACGGGAGGTCTGTGACCATGCCCATGAAGATAGGGATATTGGTGTTTCGGTCCAGGATCAGGAAGAGGAAGGGGCGATCCAGGGTCACAGACCGGTCCACCATTACGGCACATTCCTCTACGATCTCCACCTTAGTGACAGCGGCAGCCTTGGTTCCCTCTTCATCTACGGAGATATGGGTCTTATGAAGGACGTCACCGATACAGAGATTCCCCCGTGAGCTACGGGCCATAGAGGAGAAGTCTGCAAGCACACTGTCAAAGGCAGTTTCCATCCCCAAGGAACGGAGGGCCTCATTCATGGACAGCTCGTAGTCAAAGGTGAACTTGGGCATAGTGACCTGTACCGTCGTTCCACGGGAGCCGCCAAGAAGGGCCATTAGGCTCTCGGGAGTCAGAGCAGCTACGTAGTCGTAAATATCCGTCCCCTCCTCAGGTAGAATGGCGGCGAAGGAATAGGTCTTGCCCCTGTAGTCCTTGTGGAAGCCTGTGGCACTGTCGTCACGGAAATAGTGATACTCCGTAGAGTGCATCATATCCACCTGCTGTTCCTCACCATGGTAGCTGTGGAAGGTTCCCTGCCATACATCACAGCTTCTGTAGGGCTCCAGCCACTTGGCATCAAAGGCAAGGGCGTTTAGGAGATACATCACCGTGTCGGGGTCGATCTGCTCTAAAATACCGTCGATCATACCATCGGTGCGGTCCTTGACCCAAGTGTTGATGTCCTTGAGGGTGCCGGTGTCAAAGGGTGCCTTGTAAATTTGGGCGTCGTAGTAGTCACGGTTCTTCTGCAGGAAGGCTTCCTCCACCTGCAGTCGGTCCTCGTCGTCACGATACCAGATAGAGTTGGCCATCTGCAGCTTGGCATTCTCCTCATGAGACAGGCTTGTTCTGTAGGTATAGAGATACTCGTTCAGCAGCTCCAGGGAGAGATCTCCTCCCAAGAGTGCCTCCATTTCCTGACGGGTCTGTCCTGCGGCGCCGTTGGCTGTCATAGCCAGTGCAAGCTGAACAGACACGGGGGAGATCAGGATGTTCCCCTCCTCGCTGTGGTCAAGGGCACTGCGGAAGAGCTCCAATGCAAGGCTGTATTCCTGCGTGCGGAAGGCCTCGTCGATCTCCTTGCCCCTTACCTCACCGGAGCGGATCCCATCCATAAGATCCGCCGCCCCCACCCGTGCCACACATCCGGCCAAATGGAGAAGAAATGCGAAAATCAGTCCTAATAGCAGTAGTTTCTTTTTCATTCCGTAATACCTCCTTGTCATATTCGGGATTTATTTTTCTATTTGGAAGGTGGTCCAGAGGGTGCAGGGAGTGGATCGGTCCGGGGCAAGGTAGACGAAGCAGTCTGTGCGGAAGCGGCAGGTGCCGAGTTCCGGGAGCTGGTAGACACCGGTAAGGCGGTAGGTCTCTTCCCGTTCACTGTTGGGCGGCAGAATGTAGCCAAGAGCGTTAAAGGTCACGTTCTCCTCCATATCACAAGGGTGCCACTCACCGCCGCGGAAGCGATCAATATAAAAGGCCGCCCCGAAGATCACTTCCTTATCCGTTTCATTCTTCCACTTGATTCGTAAAGACAGGCCCTTTTCATCCCGATCAAGGGACAGGACCTCCAAGGTAAGCCCCTCATAGTCCGTGTAGGAGCCAACAGGTGCGGTAGCGCTTTCGACAAAGATTGCAGGGACCGTCGCCTCCTCTACGACCTGGTTGCTGTCTACCGCAACCTCCGCAAGGGTATCCGCCTCATAGGGGATGAGCTCCGTCTCCCCGGGCAAGGGGGAGTGCAGGAAATATCCTCCCACCAAGACCAGGGTCAGGACAAGGGGAATGGAGGTTGCTAAAATGGCATTCCGCCGTTTCTGATTCTTGGCCATAAGGGCCTCCTTTCTGCTCTGTATCTCAGCCATACGCTGTTCAAGGGTTCTCATTGCAGTTCCTCCTCTGTCAGAATGGTGCGAAGAGCTTGCTTCCCGCGGTAGAGAAGATTGTAGATCTGTTTGCGGCTTTTCTTCAGGATCTTTGCGGCCTCTTCACAGCTCAAGTCCCGGAAATAGACCAGGTGCAGGACCTGCCTCTGATTCTCCTCTAACCGAGACAGGGCTCTGTAGAGGGTCTTCTTCTCCTCCTCGGCAATGAGAGCCTCCTCCGGCCCCGGTCTACCGTCTGCTACAGGAAGGTCGGCGGAAAGCTCTGTCAGCTTCACCCTGTCCCGGCATCTGATGTGATCCAAGGCCCGACTCCTGGCCATCATGTAAAGATACGTCTTTAAGCTGTGGCCGAAGCGGAAGCGGTTCTTATATACCGCAAGCTGGGTGAACACGTCAAGAACAATGTCCTCTGCTCCGTCTAAGTCCCTGACCATACCATGGACAAACAGGAGCAGGCCGTCAAAATGCAGTTCTACAATGTCTCGAAAGGCCTCTTCGTCACCCTTTAGGTACCGGCGGTAGCTACTTTCACCGTGATCCATGGGGTTTCCTCCTTCTAATACTCCTCATCTATGGGAAAGAAAAACGCAAAAGCGTTGCAATTTCACAAAGGGGGTGGTTCCTTGCCCCTTCACCTATAATACGATGGAGAAAGGACGATTACTTTCCGCTTTCCTATTTTTTCTGTATTTATTTTATCACAGGACCCGAGATTCGTCAAATTATACCCGGCAATCTGCAACGAAAAAGGCAAGTCGGAGGCCAAGCGGTCTTAGGAAGACAAGTTA
>JAZNYV010000180.1:0-10972 GCA_045594585.1 Faecousia sp.
CATCGACCCCACCCCAATTATTCTACCCTACCTAACGAACCTTGAGTAATCAAATTCCACTTTCAACTCGATCTAACAGATCGACAAATCGGGAGTTTCAACAACTTTGACATGGAGGTCTGATTATGAAAAAATGTTTACCCATCATTCTTTTACTCGCCGTTTTGCTTCTTGCAGGCTGCAGGGAGCAGCTTCCTGACTACACCCTGGAGGTTCCCGCAACAGAACCGACTGCAGAGGCCCCCGCGACCCTTATGACCCAACCGAAGGAATACCGGGAATATCCCACCTACCCTGTGGAGAGGCCTACGGACAAGGCAGTTGGGAACGTCCTGTATTATACGGAGGCCCGTGCGGTGAGCTACTACGATCCGGAGCTCCGTCGGGCGGTATATCTGTGCAGTCAGCCAAGCTGTACCCATTCCGATGAAAAATGCCATGCTTATTTAGGCGGCTCCATGGGTTCTTCTTACATTGTGGACGGCGATCTGGTCTACGCCCTCATAGATGATCTTGACCGGGATGGGACGATCCGATTGATAGAAAGGAACCTGATTACAGGAAATACCCAGACTCTAATGGATCTGAGCCCCGAAGAGAATATGATACGGGAGATGTTTTCCTTTTCCCTTTGCGGAGGAGAAGGGTTTCTTACCTTCAGACAGTACGAGATGGAATATACCTTTGAGGGATCCTATTCCTATTGTGAGGAAAAGAATGCCACACAGTATTCCTATGCCATTGATCTGAAAACGGGAGAGCAGGAGCTCCTCTTAGAGGCACATATCCCCTCGGTACAGGGATATGCCTTCTCCGGATCCGCCATTGTTCCACAGGTATGTACACAGGATTACCTCTTGATCCATGAAGTAGAATTCAAGGATATACTGCCTCTGTCCGAGGAGGAGTATTATAAACAGGAGCCCAATGGAGACTACCTTGCATATACGAAGGAGGTGTTCCGGGATTTTGCAACGGATGCCCACTGTGCAGTGGATCGAAAAACCGGCGAAAGGAAGCGGATCTGCGGTGATTCCTTCGGGGCAAGAATAGAGAATCTCCTGTGTATGCGGGACAAAAAGCTGGCCTTTGTGGAAGGTGACAGGGTCTGCATCTACAACGGCTATACGGCACAGGTCACACCTTACTTTGAACAGCCACGAATAGGGCATATGACATTTCTGGACGGACGGATCATCTACAATGTTTACCCGGAGGAAGGCAGCGGAACCGAGGTATGGGATTACTTCTGGTACGACCTGACCACGGGAGAAACCCACCAATTCCAGGAGGGGATATCCATAATGGTCTTCTCCATCCACGGAGAGACCGCAGATTACTTCCAGGGGAACTGCAACGGCAGAAGCAACTGCTTTATCTCCAAACAGGATTTCTACAACGAAAACTATGACGCCGCCTTCTGACCGACAATCCAACCCCGTCATCCGTACTAATTCCGATTTATGGAGCTGTTCGATTCCTGTACCATGCAACATATCATCGTACAAGGCTGTCGTAGGGCAAGCTGAGGGCAGCTTGCCCTACGGGATAGTGCGTGATTGGGTGGTTTATGCTTTTTCAAACAGCTCGATAAATCGGAATTGACATAACAGAAAAAGGGAGGATCTATGGAGCTTCGATTTTCACATTTGGATAAGAACTACGGCAGGGTTCATGCCTTGAAGGACGTGAGCTTTTCCTTGACACCGGGGGTCCACGGCTTGCTGGGGCCAAACGGAGCAGGGAAGAGCACCCTTATGAACATTCTGTCCGGGAACTTAGAGCAGACCTCCGGCTGTATTACCTATAACGGCAGGGACATCCGTTCTATGGGGAAGGAATTCAGGCAGCTCTTGGGCTATATGCCCCAACAGCAGGCACTGTACCCGGCTATGACCGCTACCCGATTCCTGAGCTATATGGCCTCCCTGCGTGCCATGACCAAGGCAGAGGCCAAGACGGCCATCCCCAAGGTCCTGGAACAGGTGGGCCTTACGGATAGGGCAGGAGAAAAAATCAAGACCTTCTCCGGAGGCATGAAGCAGAGACTTCTTATTGCCCAAGCCATCTTACATGATCCCAAGGTGCTGTTCTTAGACGAGCCCACTGCAGGACTGGACCCCAAACAGCGGATCGCTGTGCGGAATCTCATTGCGGAGCTGGCAGAGGATAAGATCGTGATCCTGTCCACCCATGTGGTAGGGGACGTAGGCTGTATCTCCAAGGAGATCCTTCTGTTAAAGGAGGGACGGCTCCTGTGCCAAACTCCCCCGGGAGAGCTGATCCGCTCCTTGGAGGGCTCTGTTTGGGAGATCCTTACCACAAAGGAAGAGCTTCCCCGTTGGCAGAAGCAATTTCAGATCTCCAATATTGCCAACCATGCCCAAGGACTCAGTGTCCGTATTCTGTCAGACACTCCCATTGCAGAGGGGAAGCCTGTCAGCCCCACCTTGGAGGATGTATACCTCCGAGCCTTCGGAGAGGAGGGAGCCCATGGTTTCCTCTGAGCTCCGCAAGCTCCTAAACAGTAAACTGACCCTGCTCCTCATGACCCTCCTCCTTCTTACCAACGGTCTGATTACTTGGAAGCAACAGCTCCCCGGGACACAGAGCTATACCAATATCCGTAGTGAGCATATTCGCACCCTCTATGCCGCTCTGCCCCGGGATAGTAAGCAAGCCCTGGCCGCCTTAGAGCAGCAGGAGGAGCTTCTGAGACAGGCAATTTACGAAGAGACCTTCCAAGAAGCCCCCATAACCGATCAGGGACCTCTCCTTACAGGGGATCTGTATTCCGAAAGGTCCCTCTTTTCTGCCCTTATGAGCCGGGTGGAGCCGGTGGCCGGGTATATTACCATGTTAGAGGAGATCCGGGACAACAGCGAGACCCTCCTCTTAACAGGACGGTATGGACCAAACACCTTCGCTTATAAGAATGTGATCCGTTCCCGACAGGTTTATGACAGGCTGTGGAACACCCAGCCCCGGCTCCTGTATACCGGTGGGGTGGAGCTGCTCCCGGGCAAGGGGATCACGGAGGTTATGGTGGCCCTTATGTGCCTGCTGATCTCACTGGAGCTGATCTATTCCGAGAGGAGCCAAGGCACCCTCTGCCTGTGTAAGCCTGTCTGTAAGGGAGGCTTGCCTCTGATCCTGTCCAAGGCCCTTGCCGCCTTGATCTTCGGGAGCCTGGGGACCCTCCTCTTTTATGGGAGCAACCTTGTGGTGGGCTTGATCCGTTGCGGCCCCGTGGATCCGGGAGCCCCGATCCAATCGGTCTTTGGCATGATCCGCAGTCCTCTCCGTATTTGTATCGGCACTTATATCCTGCTGTTTCTTGGGGTGAAGCTCCTGTGGACGGGAGCGGTCTTAGGCCTTGCCTTTACGGCGGCCTATATGGGACGGAAGCTGTGGCAGTGTATGGGGCTGTTCCTGCTTATGGGAGGGATCTGCTTTCTCCGTCCCGACTCGATCCTTAACCCCCTTGCACAGGGGAGCAGTACAGAGCTTTTCGGCACCTATTGGAACGTTAATGTGTTAGGCCTCCCTGTCAGCAACCTGGCCGCCGCTGTAGGACTCCTTCTTTGGATCACCCTGACCGCCTGGGGTGCTGCTGTCATCCTCCATGTGAAAAAGGCTCCCACGATCCCCGAGGCTACGGGACGGAGAAGTCGCAGAGCCACCCTGTCTCTCTCCCTCTTCTCTCACGAGGCATGGAAGCTGCTGATCATGAACGGAGCCTTGTGGATCCTCCTGTCACTGATCCCGGTGCAGGCCTGGATCTATTCCGGCTTTGACACCTATATCCCTCCTGCAGAACGGCTGTATATCCAATATTCACAACGCTTGTCGGGGGAACCCAATGGGGAGAAGGAGGCTTTCCTGATCCAAGAGGAGGCACGCTTTGCCCGACTCTACGAGGAACTGGAGTCCTACGGAAATGCCTTGGCTCATGGGGAGCTCAATGAGAATGCCTACAGTGCCCTAACCGCAGCTATCACAAGAAAGCTGGAAAGTGAACCTATATTTCACCGTGCAAGGGACCAATACAGAGCCATGGCGGCAGAGGGCTTAGACTACGTCTGTCTATCTCCCTATGAAGGACTCTTAGGTAGGGAAGGGAAGAAGGCCCTTCTCCGGCAAACCCTCCTTTTGCTCCTTGCCTTGACGATGGGCCTGTCCGGGAGCTACGGAACAGAGCAGGAGACCGGTATGCACCAACTCCTGCATACTGCAGAAAGGGAGCCACACTCCAACCGCAGGAAGACCCTCCTGGCACTGCTCTACAGCCTCGCTACTGCAGTGGCGGTATACGCACCTCAAATCATAGCACTCTCCCATCAGTACGGCTTTACGGGCCTGCTCTCTCCCGGAAGAAGTGTCCATCTCTTCTCTCTGACCTTGGGGACCGTAGGAACCACCTTGCTCCTCTACGGTGTCTTACTTGCGGCCCTCTCCGCCGCCATCGCCCTCTTGATCCTCTACCTCTCCCACCGTACCAAACACACCCTCCACACCTGCCTCCTGTCCATGACCCTCCTCCTCCCCCTGCCCCTCCTGACCTTGTTGCTCCTATAAATTCCCGATTTATGGAGCTGTTTGTGCGGTTTCAAACAGCTCGATAAATCGGAATTGAGGAAACAGGAAACGCCTTATGCTATGTTTTCCGACGTGGCATAAGGCGTTTTTGGGTTATTCTTCTTCTGTCAGGACCTGGGAGGTAATGGCAGAGATCTCGTAGGCCACCCGTTCCTCACTGCGGTCCTCCAGGACCTTGATGTACTGTCTGCTCTGGAGACGGCCTGTGAGCAGGATGGGGGTGCCTATGGCGTAATCCTGTCCCAGTCTTGCACTGTTGCCCCACAGGATACAGGGGAGGTAATCTGCCCTGCGGTAGCTGCGGTTCACTGCCAGCATAATATCGCAGATCTCTCGGCCTAAGGGGGTACGGCGGTACACGGGAGCTTTGCACAGATTCCCGATGAGGCTCACCCGATTGTCATGGGGCAGATCGGTCAGCTCCAGATCCTCTGCATAGACGGAGATAATGAGCCTCCTGCCTCCTTCCTTTCGGCTGTTGTAGGACCGTATTTCCCCTGTGACACAGAGGTTGCAGCCCTCTTCCACCGGGGTGCTTTCCAGCAGCTCCTCCGAGGCCAGGATCTGCAATCGGTCTACTGTCCCCGACAGCCGCTTCACCTCTAAGGGGAAAACGTAGAAATTTCTCCCATGATTGCTGTGGGAATAGGTCGGTGACCCAATGGGATTGCCGATCAGAGTCACTTGATTCAAATGTTGTTCCATTCATCCACCTCTTATTCTTCTGCTGTCAGATTATATTCGCACAGAACACCGACTATGCGTAAGAATAAAAAGAAGAAATATGCAGACCCTACGTAAAAGACGAATTCCGATTTATCGAGCTATTTGAAAAAAACACAAACCACCAAATCACGCACTATCCCGTAGGGCAAGCTGCCCTCAGCTTGCCCTACGACAGCCTTGTACGATGATATGTTGCATGGTACGGGAATCGAACAGCTCCATAAATCGGAATTTAAAGAGGGGAGCGACATATGGAAGAGAAGAAGAGCAAATGGGGTCCTTGGGTCTGCGGTGGGCTGGCAGGGATCGTGAATGGGCTGTTTGGTGCAGGTGGGGGGATGGTGTTGATCCCTCTGCTTCGGAAGCTGACGGATCTAGAGGAAAAGGAAGTTTTTGCCTGCAGTGTGGCGGTGATCCTGCCGCTGTCTGCTGTGACCTTGGGGATGTATTTCCTAAAAGGGGGACAAATAACCTCCCAAGGAATCCCCTATATTATAGGAGGGACCCTGGGAGGCATAGGTGCAGGGATTCTCTTAAAAAAGGTGAAGGCTAAGTGGCTCCATTGGCTCCTGGGTGCCTTTATTCTCTACGGCGGCTTCCGTCTGATTTGCTCATGATGGGGGCAGTTGCAGGGCTCGTCTGCGGTGTCCTGTCCGGTATGGGTATCGGAGGAGGCACTCTCCTTATGGTATGGATGACAGCAGTAGAGGGCATGGCACAGGAAGCCGCTCAGGGCATCAATCTCCTATATTTTCTTCCCACGGCGGCAGTGTCCCTGTATTTCCACAGGAAGAACCGCTTACTGCGGCCTAAGGTGATCCTGCCTGCTGTTCTTCTTGGAAGTCTCACTGCGGCCTTGACCGCATGGTTTACAAGGGATATGAATATGGATCTCTTACGGAAGCTCTTCGGGGGCTTTCTCCTCCTTGTGGGTCTTAAGGAGCTGTGTTACCGAGACAGGAAGGCCAAATAGCCCTCCAAGATCAGGGAGGCGGCCACCGCGTCTACGGTGTTCTTTCGCTTCTTCCCGTGATAGTTGCAATCAGAGAGGATGTTGTGGGCCTCTACGGTAGTCCGTCTCTCGTCCCACAGCACAACGGGCATCCCTACGGCCTGCTCTACCAAGGCGGCAAACTCCCGATACAGGTCTGCACGTGGACCCTCGGAGCCGTCCATGTTCCGGGGGAAACCCATGACCAGCTTCTCCGCACCGCAGTCCTTTACAATACGGGTAATTTCATCTGCGGTCTTTTTGGCATTGCGGCTGTGGATCACCGTGGTCTGTCCCACGATCATCCCCATACTATCGGAAATGGCGATCCCGGTACGGGCATCACCGTAGTCAATGGCAAGAACTCTCATATGCTGTCTCCTTTATAGATAGAATGAAAAAGAGCCTATGCTTCTCCTTTATGTGAGTATAGCGGTTTAGGGAGAGAAAATTCCCGTCTCTCTCTTCTGTAATATCCTCAAGGGGGATGGGGAAGAACCGAGGGATCGCAGCCTTGATATCCTCAATGGCTCTATCCTCCCAACGGGCTTGGGCCTGTAATTCCATATAGCCCGGGTCCTTCCGATAGGATTCCTGTGTGAAGGACAGGAGCCTTCCTCGGAAATGGACTGTAAAGGCTTGCAGAGCCCTATTCGTATCTTCTGCCAGCTCCTTGGCACAAAGGATCCGAAAAGAAGCATCCATAACAACACACCTCTCGTTTCTTCAAAATAAGGCAGAACTCCGATTGACGGAGCAACCCCTATTATAATAGAAAAAATTGTAAATTACAAGGGAGAATTTATTGACAAAATTTTGGATAAGGGATATAATAATGTCAAAATTGGTTAGCTTAAACTAACTTTGAAGGCAAGGTGATGTTTTGTGACGTTAAATGAGCTTGGCATCGGAAAGAGCGGTACCATCCTGACTGTTGGGGGAGAGGGGCTCCTCCGTTGCCGTCTGCTGGATATGGGACTGATCCCCAAGACGAGGGTCACGGTACAGCGGATCGCCCCCATGGGAGACCCTATGGAGATCCGTCTCCGCGGCTATGAGCTGACCCTCCGCATGGAGGATGCGGCCAAAATCGAGGTACAGCCGGGGGTGGTAGAATGATCTTTGCATTGGTAGGCAATCAGAATTGCGGCAAGACCACCCTCTTCAACCAGCTTACGGGCTCCAATCAGCACGTAGGCAATTTCCCCGGTGTTACCGTAGACAGCAAGATCGGCGGCATCCGTGGGAAGAAGGATTGCCGTATCGTAGATCTGCCCGGGATCTACTCCATGCGTCCCTACACAGGGGAGGAGATCCTGACCCGTGACTTTATCCTCAACGAGAAGCCCGACGGCATCATCAATATTATCGACGCTACCAATATTGAACGGAATCTCTACCTGACCCTTCAACTCCTGGAGATGCAGGTGCCTATGGTCCTGGCCCTTAATATGATGGACGAGGTCCGAGGCAACGGCGGTACCGTAGACGTGAAGAAAATGGAGAAGGAGCTGGGGATCCCCGTAATTCCTATTTCCGCCATTAAGAACGAGGGCATTGACGAGCTCATAGAGTGTGCTCTTGAGACAGCCAAGGCCAAGAGGCTCCCGCAGAAGGTAGACTTCTGCTCCGACGGCCCCGTACACCGCTGTATCCATGCAGTGTCCCATCTGATCGAGGATCATGCCCGCAAGGCAGGGGTTTCCCGCCGTTTCGCCGCAACCAAGATGATCGAGGGAGACGAGGACGTCATTGCTCGGCTTGGTGTCAATGCCAACGAGCTGGAGCTCCTGGAGCACAGCATTGTAGAAATGGAGACGGATGGGGAGCTGGACCGCCATGCCGCCATTGCCTCCATGCGGTACGAATACATAGAGGCTCTCTGTGCCAAGACCGTGGTCAAGTGTGCCGAGAGCAAGGAACACCTGCGGTCCATGGCTATGGATCGGATCCTGACCCACAAGTACCTGGCCCTGCCTATCTTCGTAGGGGTCATGGTGGGGATCTTCTGGCTGACCTTCTCCATCATCGGACCCTTCCTCCAGGACCTGGTAGCCATGGCAGTGGACGGTCTGGCCATGGCAGCCGACAGGGGATTGACCGCCTACGGCATTAACCCCGTGGTCCACAGCCTGGTCATTGACGGCATCTTTGCCGGTGTAGGCAGTGTGGTCAGCTTTCTCCCTGTGATCGTGGTCCTGTTCTTCTTCTTGTCTATCTTGGAGGACACGGGCTATATGGCAAGAGTGGCCTTCGTTATGGATAAGCTCCTGCGTAAGATCGGCCTGTCGGGACGGAGCTTCGTGCCCATGCTCATGGGCTTCGGCTGTACCGTTCCTGCGGTCATGGCAACCAGGACCCTGCCCTCTGCCAGAGACAGACGGATGACCATTCTCCTAACGCCCTTTATGAGCTGCTCTGCCAAGATCCCTATTTACTCCGTCTTTGTAGCCGCCTTCTTCCCCCACCACGCCGCCTTGGCTATGGTGGTCCTGTACTTCGGCGGTATGGCAGTAGGCGTCCTCTTTGCACTGCTGATGAAGCAGACCGCCTTCCGTGGCAAGCCTGTTCCCTTCGTCATGGAGCTGCCCAATTACCGTATGCCCTCTCCCAAGAGCGTGGCTATGCTCCTGTGGGATAAGGCCAAGGACTTCCTCCTAGAGCCTTTACGGTAATTTTCGTAGCAACACTGATCATTTGGGGCCTCCAGAGCTTTGACCTGCGGCTCAATTATACGGAGGACAGCTCCTACAGCCTCCTGGCAGCTCTGGGCAAGGTCCTGACTCCCGTATTTAAGCCCCTGGGCTTCGGAGACTGGCGGATCACCACCTCCCTGGTCACAGGCTTTACTGCCAAGGAAGCAGTGGTCAGCACCCTGGGCATTCTCACAGGCAGCAGCACCGAGGCTCTGACGGACAGCCTGTCCCGACTCTTTACCACAGCCTCTGCAGGGAGCTTCCTGTGCTTCACCCTGCTGTATACCCCCTGTGTAGCCGCCATTGCCGCCATCGGCAGGGAGCTGGGCGGCAAATATAGAGGGGCCCTGGTAGCTGCAGCACAATGTGTTGTGGCCTGGGTGATATCCTTCCTGGTCTACAGACTCTTCCTGCTGTTCTGAGGCAGGGGAGGCATTTTCACTGAGAGAAAATCCGCAAAAAAGAAAAATATTTGAGAAAAACCTTGAAAAAATCAGAAAAAACCATTGACTAATTGAAGCTTTTGTGGTATTATACCACTACCTGCGAAATCGGAGGCTTTTTTTGTGTGTCCATTTCACCTGCGGAAGGCGCTTAGTAGTTTCTGCGTCTGCTAAATTTTTTCATAGCCGCAGGCAAGCAGGGAGGCAAATAATTAAGGAGGTGCCGAAATGCGAGTTAAGATCACCCTCAGATGCAGCGAATGCAAGCAGAGAAACTACAACACCATGAAGAACAAGAAGAACGATCCCGACCGTCTGGAAATGAAGAAGTACTGCAGATTCTGCAGAAAGCATACTGTTCATAACGAGACGAAGTAAACGAAAGGATGAGCAACATGGCAGAAACGAACAACAAGCAGCCCAATTTCTTTGCCCGTACCGGCAGCAAGCTTGGCAAGTGGTTCCGTGAGATGAAGAGCGAGCTCAAGAAGATCGTATGGCCTTCTGGCAAGCAGCTCGTCAACAACACTCTGATCGTCCTGGGTGCTATCCTCGTTGTCGGCATCATCGTTGTATTCTTCGACTGGATCGCCGGCCAGGCAGTATCCCTGCTCGGAGAGCTTCTCTAATCACCATGAGCGCAGATGCAAAATGGTATGTTGTGCATACCTATTCCGCATATGAGAACACCGTAAAGAACACCATCGAGAAGACCATCGTCAGCCGTGGGCTGCAGGATACCATCTTTGATATCCAGATCCCCATGGAGACTGTTACGGAGTACACCGACAACGGTATCAAGACCTATGAGCGTAAGCTCTTCCCCGGTTACGTACTCATCAAGATGGTCATGTCCGACGAGGCATGGCACATTATTAAGAACGTCCGTGGTGTTACCGGCTTCATCACATCCGGAAGCGACAGACCGGTCCCCCTAACCGAGGCAGAACTGATCAACCTGGGTCTGCACAAGAAGGAGATCGTCCTGGATTATACTGTTGGCAGTATCGTCCGCATTGTGGACGGACCCTTCTACAATATTGAGGCTAAGGTCCTCGCCATCGACCTGGAGGAAGAAGAGGTCGAGGTTTCCGTTGAGATCATTAGAGGAAACGTCACCACCAAGACCTTCCGCCTGGACCAGGTCGAAGCTATCTGAGATAGCAGTGGGAGGGGTTCACCCCCCGCAAAACTACCACACTTTTAATGGAGGTGCTTATCATGGCACAGAAAATCACTGGTTATATCAAGCTGCAAATCCCCGCCGCGAAGGCGACTGCATCCCCCCCTGTTGGCCCCGCTCTCGGTCAGCACGGTGTTAACATTGCACAGTTCATCAGAGAGTTCAACGATCGTACCAAGGATCAGGCCGGTTTCAAGATTCCCGTAGTCATCACTGTCTACTCCGACCGCAGCTTCTCCTTCATCACCAAGACCCCCCCGACCCCGACCCTCATTCTGAAGGCCGCAGGTCTGGACAGCGGTTCCGGCGTGCCCAACAAGACCAAGGTTGGCTC
>JAZNYV010000181.1:0-13523 GCA_045594585.1 Faecousia sp.
AGGGAATGTAGGGATACCAAAGCCAGCGAACTTCCTTCGGCACAATCTCACTGGCCTTGATGATTTCAAGCTTTACGCTCGTGTCTGTTTGTTCTGTCATTCATACGTCTCCTTTTCAATAATAGTGTGGGCATAGAATCACCGTGGTACGAAAGCTCCGCTTGCAGCTCCTTTCATCATTCTGCAAGCCTCGTCGTATTTCTTCCGTCCACGCTCATCAAGAAAGATTGCCCAATCTCTCTCGATCTGTTACAACATCCGGGGCATATCCATCACCTCCCTCCCCGGTACCATTTCTAAATTTATCATTAAAATGCAAAATGCCCAAAACCTCTCCGAAACTGCATTCGGCTCGTTTTGGGCATTTTCGTTCAGTATGAGTGGCTTTGTGTTAGGGAACGAGAATTTTGTAAGTGCTCACGGATGATACGGGCGTACAATTATTGAGCGCTTACGCACTAAAAATAACACCTATCAACTTTCGTCAATAGGTGTTATCTTTCCCAACATATGGGGATTAATTTCTTTTTTAACCGTAGTCTTTTCTAAGTTGGTAGTTTCGTTTTACATACATCAGTTTAGTATCATTCTTCCGTTTTTTGAAACATTACATCTCAATTGACTTCTATTCGCCAAAGTTCACTGTTTGCATTAACGTTTGATCTACTTTATGGACATTCCATATTTCCGCAATTTCTCATCTATTAAATTGATCCTACTTTCGCACTGCTCAGGAACATCCTTATCCCATTGGAGCGCTCTTACTAACCAACCTCGTGCATTTGTGGCAGCGATCACCTTTTTTTCACCATCAGAACGGATAACTCCGCACAACAGCATCAATTCAAAAGTATCATCATTTTTTAGAATCAACAAATCTTCAGAGACAGGGAGTGAAGTTGATAATACATAACCTGCTGCATTTCCTGCTTCTCCAGCCGTAATCATTCTGATATGCTCGGCAGTAGACTTTCCGGTTCCGCCAATTAAATTGCCAAGTCCCAGACCTGCATTAACGGCCCAACCTACAGGTCCGCAAGCGGTTAATGCAGCATCTATCGCAACATCATCCCAACTTTGGATAACATCACCAATAAGAGTATCCATCGTCAGTAAGAAATGATATATCTGACTTTCTGTCGATTTTCTCAAATTGTAGGCAGCAATTTGAACAAACCCCACATTACTACTTGCTTCCAGGCGACATAGCATATTATATATTCCGGCATATGTTTGACAATTGGCCGTGATCTTTGCATATCCACTGATTGTACTGCCTACTTCTGTAATCGTGTTGATTGTAGCTGTAGTATAGCCAAGACCTTTTCCAATTTTATCTAGTGCATCACCAGACTCAAGTATACATATTGGAACCTTGACATTGATCTTTGAGAAGCAATTCAATTCTGTAAAATCTACTTTCCCCAAGGATTTGATGTTGCTTTCAATATTTCCGTACAAATCTCCGATTGTTTTGCATTGTGCAGTAACTTCTTCCAAATTATCAAGGGCACTCATTCCTTCAAGAGCCTTTTTGGCCTCTGTCAATTCTGCCATAGCCGCCATAATTTCTCGCATATAGTGTGCATCAGTAACGGGATCATATGCTACCATAATAGCCGACAAGCGATCCTTAACCTCTGACAATACCTCTTCCGTTTTTGATAAGTATGTTTCTATCAAATACCATGTTTCATAATATTTCGTCATTCGTCTTGAATAATTTTCGATAGACTCAAGAAGTTGCTTTTCTGCGGTATAGTACCATACATATTCACCGCCATAGACATAGTTGCCTATGCCCAATTCAGCACGATACGCAAAATTGTCTACATAACTGTTTGCAGAGTAAGAAGCCAAGTAGGCGCTATCATTCACCAAAAAATCAACATCACCCGTAAATATATCATATTCAAGAGGATGTCCTCCATTTATAAACTCAATATCATCCGTGAAAGGATCGGCATCACTATTTTTGTCTGTGGGGTCCGAGATCAGTTTTATATAGACCTTACCATCGTGATGTGCAATAATAAGTTCATCGCCATTCCTGATTCTATCGCCATCCAAGTCTGCATTGGATTGGACATATCTATATAGCACCTCGTTGATATCTGCACTTTCTGGAAGCATTTCCAGCATTCTCATACTCATGGCATCTCTGAATACATCGACACCGGTGCCTGTACGAAGTTTTCCCTCGCATATTAGCCGCGTAAAATAGTCACTGATACCATCGTTGTTTGAGTCGGTGCTGTAATCAATCGTTTCTACAGCAGTTTCCTCATAAATTGGAATCAGGTCGTCAGCCGTAGTAGCAAAATAGTACTTTCCAGATGTCTCATCTGCTATGGTTTTAAGTAAGTATTCATCAACCCCACTTCCAAGGCCAATAGTATAAATACTTATTCCCTGTTCTTTTGCCATTTCTGTGAGATCATTATCATAAGTGCCTTGTCCGTCAGTCAGCATGATGATATAACGGTAAGCCTCCGCAGGATCGCTCATATCCATAAGCATATCGATAGCAGGTGCAATTCCTAGAGTAAGATTTGTTCCACCGGAACTATCAATTTTATTTATCGCATTATAAAGTATATCTTTATCATTTGTAAGACTGCACAATATTGAGGAATAACCATCGAAATCGATAACAGCACCACGATCTTTTTCCCCTAATTTCTCTACAAAATTCTTTGCCGCCTGCAAGCGAATATTCTGCTTATCATTCGAATACATACTGCCAGACGAGTCGATTACGAGTACCACATCAAGTCTTTCAAGACTATCCTGATTTTCATCTCCCGGAGTGCGAATTTCTTCCTCCCAAATCTTATCAAATGCCACGCTATTCAGCAAAATGTATGTGGAGAAGTGCTCCAGATGGGTTTCGGCAGTATGATTTGCGTATGTTGTAGGCATTGCCTCAAGCATCTGTGTTTCAGGATTAAAGTAGTAAATAACAGGACTGAAATCTTCTGTGGCATTTGACGGATACTCGTCAGAAATGACAAATTTAAGCCGTGCTCCGTCCACAGGTAATTCTCCATCCATTTCTAGGGAAATAGGCTCACTAAGCTGTCCGGGAATTGCTCCATCAAATGCGTCCTCATTAGAAATTTCCATGGACAAACTTTCAACCTGATCTCCAGGCAGATCAACCTCGATCTCAGCAGAGCTGTCGCCAGTTTGCAAGGACTCGACTAGAGAGAATGATTCGTCCGGAGCCAACGGATCTGTTCCATTATCAATCTCCCAACCATCTTTTAACCCATCCGAATCAGTGTCCTCTTGAAGTGGGTCGGTTCCATATGAATGAATTTCGTCAAAATCAACAAGTCCATCGTTATCAGTGTCTGCTTTATTAGGATTAGTCTTCGCAGAGATCTCATCCAAATTAGTCAGGCCATCACCGTCTGGATCTTCCATTCCATCAGAAACACAGTTTTCATCGGAGTCGAACTTTCTTGCATCACATCCTAAAATGGCAGACTCAATATCATCAGCTAAGCCGTCTCCATCTGTGTCACTGCAAGTCGGATCTGTGCCGTAAATATTCTCGATATAATCGGGCAAGCTGTCCTCATCTGCATTATTTTCACTATTGTCGATTACATCGCCTATATTTCCATCATTTGTACATATCAGATTGACAAATTGTGTCCAGTGCTCGCCGTTTTCTCCAGATAGTTTAAACACCAAGACATTTCTACCACCAAGCAATCCAAACGGTTCGATCTTCCATGCCGTTTCCGGTGTAAAATCGAAAGCTACTACTTCGCATTCGTTTATAAGCAAGGTGCATTTTGCCTCAATCACAAGATTGCTATTAATGAGATAACCATTTAAGCAGTTTAATTCATCATACACCCAATATTCATCATTATCTTTATCGTATACTAAATTCTCATCTGTGATCAATTGTACTATGGGTTCCTGAGACATATTATCAGTTATGTTGCAAAATCTCATCAACACAGTTGCTAATTGCGCACGAGTAGACTGACCTTGGGGGCGGATTGTGCCGTCGGGGAACCCAGTGATAAGCCCTACAGACACTGCCCAGCCCATTGCGTCCACTGCATAGGTTTGAATAGATCTGTGGTCGGAGTAGGTAGACAAGGAGTTGGTAGCAGAGATGTCATACCCCTTATACTCGGAATAACGGTAAAAAACTGCAACCATTTCCTCTCTGGTCATGGTTACGTCGGGACGAAAAGTGTTGTCGCCATAACCGTTGACGATGCCATTTTCTTTTGCCCATATAACCGCATCGGAATACCACCGATGCTTTCCTGTGTCGGAAAAACCGGTTCCGGTGATTTCAGGTTCACCTTCCATACGGTACAGGACGGTAACCACCATTGCACGCGTGGTCTGTCCGTTAGGGTCAAACTTGTTTCCGCCAACGCCGACCATCAATCCTTCGGCGGCGACATACTCGACAGCTTCCTTAAACCAGTCGCCGTCTTTCACATCTTTGAAACTGGTGCTACCGATTGCCAGCACGGCGGACGGGAGCAAGCCCAATACCATCGTAACAGCAAGAATCCAGCAAAGCACTCGTTTCAGGCTCTTCATGTACATTTGTTTGTCCTCCTTAAAAATAATTTGTTATGATCCCTCCCTTTCGGGAATAATCATCATATGATTATTATAGGCATTCTACTTGTCGCAAAGTAAGATACTCTGCGAACGAGAAAAGCCTACACTCTTACACATTTAGTATACTCTCCAAGCGAGCTTTTGTCAATATCACATGGCAAAAAAACGGATCGCACAACATGGCAAAAAAACGGATCGCAATGATAACATCTTACCTTTGCGGAAATTTCTTATCGCTTTTTGAGCCATTCGCCGTCAGAATGATAGTCGTATAGAAAGGAGGCTATGATATGCCAAGAACCGGAGAGAACATATATAAACATAAAGACGGCAGATTATTTTTACCCTTGTATAGGTAAGTAGTAAGATTTTATAATAAAAATCCGCAAAAGTCAACTATGCAAAGGTAATATTTTGTTCCAGTGTTGTTACCATATAATTAACCTCACAAAGGTAATATGGATAACGGGGCAAAAACTATGACTTATTCAGATCTGTTTGCACTAAGAATCCGGCAACTATGTCAAAAGCATAAAATAACGATCAATAAACTTGCCACTATGTGTGGACTAAAACAGTCCACAATAGACAATATCATTCATGGCACAAGCAAAAATCCGAAAATTCGAACACTACACATTATCGCTACCACTTTCGGTATGACTTTGAGCGAGTTTTTAGATTTTGACGAACTCAACGATTACTCTCCGGATGATGAAGAAACCTAGTAAAAAACGGAAGCTATTTAGCAATATATTCTTTGTACAATAATTTCGACCACAGAAGGTGTGAGCTATTCCGCAATTAACGATAATCATGTTTTCCTATCCACTTCCATTACTCCAGAGACTTTTTAACTTCTTGATTACTACCCACCAAAAAGGACTGCCGTTTTATGACGACAGTCCTTCTTTTTAATGGGTAAATAGGATTATCAATTCGCTGATGACTTCTGCGGCTCCTTGCTTTTGAGCCTGTAGCTGTTGGTTTCGCCACTGGATAAGGCACATACGGATCAGTCTTGATTCCTGTGCTTCAAAACGGAACTTCTGCCTGCGACGGAGCTTCTTGTGTTTCACCTTCTGTACCAACTGAAAGAGAAGATCATCTATGGCACTGTTGGTCTGTGCATCGTAATCGCACCGTTGCTGAAACAAGCCGTTTATCAGTATGTCTATCTCGTAATTGTCCAGCTTGACTTTCATATGAGCCTCCTAACAGTAGATCAGCTCGCTTAAAACGATTTCCGTGGCGGTGTTCCGCAGATTGTTCATGGTCTGGATCCAAAGCACTTGATTTTCTGCTTTGAGAGCTTCGGTGATGCCTTCTGCTTCAGAGAGTTGCTTTACAAGTCGGTCAAACATTGCGGTTGCTTGGGTGTCGATCTCGGCAAGGTAACTGAAGAGTTTTCCGTTTAACTGCAGTTCTCGGTATACGCTCTTCTGATGATTCTTGATAAACTGCAAGTGCCGTTGCCCCCAATGTCCAATGGGCATTCCTTTCGGCTCGTCCTCTCCGGCAAGAATATAATAGTCTCCGTTGCGTTCATAGGTCAGCCCAGTTTTGGGGTCGTAAATGGTATCTTTCATTTTGAGAGCCTCCTTTTCGTTTTTAATAGCTTAATAGTCTTTGAATGGTGCGGAGTCGGATGTAAAAGTATCGTACGCAAATCTGGCTCCCAAGCGGAATCCTTGCATAAAGCTATCCAAAGTAGATTTTCCGTTGACGACACTCCAAGCATTGGCGAATGCAAGGAATTTGTGCTTTTGGTCATCTGCGAGGTGCTGTGTCAGATAGGTTTCACTGTCTGACAGAATGACCATTTGTTGTTGCGTGATTTTGTTTCGGTCTGTACTTCGCTCTTGAGGGTTGATCTTGCCGTAATACAATTCTTCGATAAAATTTGCCATTGCGTTACCTCCTTGTTCTATATTGCTTCTCCGGCTTTTGGCTCGGATTGCTTGCGGTGGTAGTAGGCAAGCTGGTTCTGCCTGCGGTTGATCTTTCTGCACTCCTCGGAGCACAGAGTTTCTTGCCACTTTGTGGGCTGGAAGGGCTGTCCACAAATCTTACAGTTCTTCTGGGGGAAAGAGTGGGCATTCTCCTCTAATAGTCGTTTCTTTTCCTTTTCAGCCCGTTTATGTGCATGGTTGCACTCCTGTGAACAGAATTTTTGTTGATTGCCGGTTGGGTAATACTCCGCTCCGCATTGCTCACATACACGCTTGGAAAACTTGTGTCCGTCATTAGCTGCCCACCGTTGGGCTTTTTGATTGGCAGCTATGGCAACCATGCGTGCTTGTTGCAGTTCTGCTTTCTGCCGTGCCGTCTCTGCTTCTTGTTGCTCTGCATTCTGTATTGCCTCTGCAATTTCTTCCTCCGTGAAAGGAAGGTCAAACTGTCCAACAAAGTTATAGTAGATGTCTACTCGTTGCTGTCGGTTAGGCTTTGTGCCTGTACTCTCATGGACTACAATTTTGTCAATCAATGCACAGGCCATCTCGGCGGTTAGCTCCGTAGGTTCCTTGTATTTCTTGATGAGCTTCATAAAAACACCGATTTGTGCAGAGGAAACCGTTGTTTCCTCCAAGGCTTTCTCAATCTCGGTTGCACGGTTCTCCAAGGCTGTCTGTTCCTCGGAATACTTCTGCATCAGGGACTTATACTGCTTTTCAGGAAGTAAGCCGGACACAAAGTTTTCGTATAGTCCGCTGATCAATCGGTCAAGATCCCCAAGTCTGTGCTTGATTTTCTGCATTTCTTCCTTATAAAGCTGGGGCTTGCTGTCAGCCTGTATCTGCCATTGCTTCCGTAATTCCTCTGCAAAGCCTCGTTCATCTGCTATCACTCTGCGAGAGATTCGCTGAATGGAATGAAGCACAAGCTGATACAGATGCTGTTCATTGATGTAGTGGAAAGTACAATCTCTGGTGCGATTTGCATATCTGCTACAGCGGAAGTTGTGATAGGCTCCTCCGCTTTTGTAGTAATGGGTTTCATAGCCCAATCGACTTCCGCAATCGGCACAGTACACAAGCCCAGGCAAAAGGCATTCGGTTTGATGCGTTCCGTCCTTCAGACGGCGCATATTGTGTTTCAGACCTTTGTGTGCTTGTTCCCAAAGTTCGGCATCTATGATGGGCTCATGGGTATTCTCGAACACAAACTGCTCATCCTCCGAAGCGGAACGACGGGCATCGGTTTTGAAGTTAATTCCGATGGTCTTTCTCAGAATCGTATGACCAAGGTATTCCCGACGGTTTAAGATCTCTCTGACCGTACTGTCATTCCACCTTGTGTTACCCATTTCTGCTTTCCTGTTGCATTGCTCCGGGTGGTATTGCAGGGTGTAGGCAGATGGAATCAGCACATTGTCCCGTTCAAGCTGTCGGGCAATCTCCGGTGGCGAATTGCCCGCTGCAGCAAGCTCAAAGATGCGTTTTACCACCTGAGAGGCAATGGGATCCACAACCAAGGTCTGCTTATCATCGGGCAGGCGGTTGTAGCCGTAAGGGATACTGCCGGAGCATCGTTTTCCATCCCCCATACGAGAGAGGAAGATAGACTTGATCTTGTTACTGGTGTCTTTGGCGTACCACTCGTTCATGATGTTGAGGAATGGTGTGAAGTCGTTGTCTTGCGGTCTGTCACTGTCCACGCTGTTATTGATTGCAATGAAGCGAACACATTTCTGCGGAAAAAGAATCTCTGTGTAAAAGCCTACTTGCAGGTAGTTTCTGCCGAAACGGCTCATATCCTTTACAATGACCGTTCCGACCCGTCCAGCTTGTATCTCGGCAAGCATAGCCTGAAATCCGGGACGGTTGAAGTTTCGTCCTGTGTAACCATCGTCGGTGAAATGTTGAACATTGGTAAAGCCGTTCTTGCGAGCGAACTCCTCTAAATACTGCTTCTGATTGGTAATGCTGTTGGATTCGCCCTGTTGTTCATCGTCCTTTGAAAGACGCTCGTACAAGGCGGCAATCCTGTTCATGTCCCGAATTTTAGGCATCGGCAACCCTCCTTTCTGTTTTTATGTATCTTTTATCCGCAGGGAGCTTGGCTGAATCAAGCTCCATATATATCCTAAAACAAATTGTCCATTGGGATCCAAAACAATATAACTGCAACAAGCGTTGAGCAAATTTGGTTTGCAGTAGAATCGGGTTTTACCTGCACCGGAGCCACCGCAGACCAAGACATTCAGATTTCGTCTGTGCTTTCGTCCATTCAAACCAATGGCTACCGTTTGGGTTAGGATCTTGTTATAGCTTGGATCCTTGTTCCTGTACTTTCGATTTAACCGTTCGGGTATGCCCCATTTCGCAGAGCCGTGTTCTTCTCGACGGCGGTAATTTCGGTCATTGGAAAAGTACAGAGCTAATCCAAACAGATAGGCTAAAAGTAATGCGAGAACAGTTTTACGGCTGTTCTCGCATACGGTTATGGTGAATGGGTCTTGGGTAATTAGATCCAGATTCTTTAGAACTCCGGGAATCCCTTCGTCCATATACGGTGCAATAATCAGTGCGATCCATATAACGGGCAAGGTTCCCAAAAGACACAGGATGATTTTAGTTCGGAGTGAACTACCTTTCTTCACGACCGAAGCACCTCTTTTTGGGTGCGTCCAGGATTTTTATGATAAGATCGTTCACATCCTCAGTAGGTTTGCCTTCCTCTAAAAGTTGATTCCGAAAAGCCATCATACCATTGAGTAACAAACCGTGTTCAAAGTCCGAAATTTGAAGTTTTCTATCCTCCTTTCCCACAGATATCACCCCTTACCTTGCTTCGGTACTCTTGGGTTGCTTCTGTGCTTTCTCCAAATACTGGGTCATGTCACCGCAGATGCGAACAGCACACTCCCGGATCTCTTTCAGTTTGCTCCGCATTTCCTTGGCGTCCATATCTCCGCACTGATCGGGGATGAAACGGAAATTGAACGAGGAGGTGTCCAGACCGAATCTGCGACAGACCACATAGGAACTGCACATAGCGGTAAAGGCACTGTCCTTGCGGAGTGCGTTCCCGGCTGTATCCAAATAGGCCATCGTCATTTCGCAGGAATAGGCTCTGAACAGGTTTTCATCGCCGGGAGTTCCACGGCGGAGCAAGATCCGCTTTCTCTGAGAGTCATAGACAGCCAACTTGTCACCGGGGAGATCATCTCGGATTTCTGCTTGGCAGGCTCCTGTGTGGAACAGCGCCTTCACAAGCTGCCGAATTTCATACTGTTTCTCTTGGGGAACAGGTTCGGCATCGGTCTGGGAAATATCAAAGACTCGCTTGGCATTGTAGTTGACTCCGGTAGTACCATCGGTCTTGGTATATTCCTTTCCCGGTTCCAACAAAAGCATAGACTTCTCACCCTTCTTGATGCTGACGTCCTCCTGCTTCCATGTGGCGAAATCTGCCAGCCGGGTGGCATTGGGATTTTGGGATGCAACCAGAAGTACATTGCCAACGGAGTAACGGTCGAACCGTGCCATAACATCCAAGCAGGATTGGAAAAGTCCTGCATCCCGGCACATACTGTCAGCGGTCACATCAATGAGGTCAAAGGCTTCCTTGCGGTCGGCCTGTTTCTGTTCCATCCAGGCTTCCTTATCGAAGCCGGATTCTTTCTTCATTTCGGTTTGTTCCATAAATTATCTGCTCCTTCCTTTTTTACGGTTGATTTTGATTTTGGGTTTCTCTGCAACGGGGGCTTTCTGTTTGCCGGGGGAAGACCTCTCTCGCAGGATTCTCCGCCTTCTTTCCCGTTCTTGTTCTGCCCGAATTCGGTTCAGTTCCTGACGAACAGAGGGACGAGAATCAGCACGTGATTTTTCTCGATTGGATGTAGGCTCGGACGGAGACTTTTTTCTGCCCCGGCTCTGCGAAGGGTCTATGGTTCTCCTATGCTCTCTCTGCTGAGAAAGGCGATCCAAAAATGCATCGGTGTCTTTTTCGGTTCGTGTTTCTTTCTTTGGGAGAACATTTCGGTTCCTCTCAACTTGGTTTTCTACATCTGCACGATTCACACTTGCCAAATTGAATCGTTCAAAAATACGGTTGATCTTAGCCGCATCTTGACCTCTGACAAGAATATCCGTCATGCCGTCTTTGGCTTTTTTGTTCTTCAGAACACAGTAGAGAACGCCGTATTTTTTGGCTTCCTTGCAGAATTTTTTCAGATCCTTGTCGTTGACTGCAAAAACCTTGAGAGATTTTTCGTTCTTCAGCATGGACTTGAGTCGTGTTTTCCCTCGAACCTTTTTACCCGAAAACGCTTTAGAGATTGCAGATGCCAATAAAATCGCAAGTTCTTTGGCTCCCGCACCCGTCAGCTTTAGGGCTACTTCAGCTCCATTGAGGCTCATTCGCACGATTTGTTCTGCCGTATCGCCGCCTTGGTTCATGGTCGATTTGCTCCTTTCTAATTTGATTCAGTTTTCCTTCTCCGGATCTTTCAGCAATGGCATAGTACATAGCCAGTTCTTTCCGAAGGGATCGCATTTCTTCCGTTATGGAAGATTGTTTCTTTTCTACTTCTTCTACTTCATGGGGATCCTCCTTTCTTAACGCTCGTTTATGGGCATTGTATAGATCTTTCCGTTCCTGCTGTAACTCCTCCATTCTGTCTTTGATTTGGTCTTCTCTCTCGTTCAGTTCTTCTATCGTTTCAAATTTAGTTTTAGCGAGGTATCTGACTTGATCAAAGAGTTTGTCCATTTGGATTAGATCCTCACGGAGAGAACCCGACACCCGTGATACAGATGTCGGATTCTTGTGGATTCGTTGGAGATAACAGCAGTAGCAAAAATGTACTGCCCATAATCCTCCTTTTTTAGATGTAGTTGGGAATGTGCCTTGTAAACGATAGGATTTAGGCGTTCGCTCCTTTGGGGGATCAACAAGAGGCTTTGTGCGATAATTTTGAAGGATACGATCAATGATATCTTCATAGTCGTATCCTTCTCCAAGATTGACTAATCGCTGAGCCTTCTTTGCTCCCGGAGCCAAAACAGAGGGATATTTCCGCATTTCACCGGATTGTGTATAGAGGCGAATGGTATACCCCATTTCCTCCATACACTTCCAAAACTGCTTTTCGGTAACAGAAGCGGCGATTGCACGGTCTATGTCCTGTTGTGTGAGAGATTTGTATGTGGGCTTCCCATTTTTCTCTGCACTCCATTGAGCATAGTGTTTTCCTTTGCCCTTTGGGTTACAGATCACAGAAAGCTCATACTCTTTACACAAACGATCTGAAGCCTCCCGGATTTCTCGGTAGGTTTCTTTGCAATCGTTATATCTTCTTCCATCTTTGAAAGAAACGGAATTCACTACGATGTGATTATGACAATGATCTGTATTCAGATGGGTTGCAACTACGACTTCAAAGCGGTCGCCCCACATTTCACGAGCCAAAGCCACGCCTATTTTATGTGCGGTCTCAGGAGCCACCTCGCCGGGCTTGAAACTTTGGTAGGCATGAAAAGCGACGATCCCGCCTGTCTTTTTCCATCTTTTTTTCGTATGCCTGAAATCCGCAACTGCTCTATCGGGATTGCAGTTCACACCGGATACGAATTTCATTTCTTCTGTCTTAGAGGGAGAAGAAGCATATTTCAGCACATCCTCTACAGCGTGGAGGCTTGCCATATCTGCCATGGTTTTTTGAGGATTCATGACATAGCTAAGCACATGATCCGTGCGACCTCGGATCGCCCAAATTGCAGTTACTGCCATAATTACTTCTCCTTATGTTCAAAGGTATTCCATAACATATCTTCCGTTGCGTACAGTTCCTCCAAAGATTTCTTGATGAGAGGAACATCTAACAAGCCGATGGAATTGGCTTTCCGGAGGATCTGATTGAGGTGGACACCTACCTTACGAACCTCCGTGATAAGGGAGTAAAACTCCGCCGGAGGAGCCTCCTTGATCTGAACTCCGTTCAAAGCCATACGGCAAAATGCCTCTCGTGAAAGCTGAGCGGCTTTTGCTTTTCGGTTGATCTCATCCAACTCTTTCGGTGTTAATCTAAGCAAAATTGACTTATCTCTATTTCTCATGTTTCCTCCTTTCAGCCGGGGTTTTAGGGGCGGCAAGCCCAGAACAAGCGGGTTTGGATATCCAAATCCAGTGCTTGTTAATTAAGACATCGCCATAGTTAATTAAGACATCGCCATAGTTAATTAAGACATCGCCATAGTTAAGACATCGCCATAGTTAAGACATCGCCATAGGCTACCGCCACAGCGGATTTTTCATCGTCCTTCCTTCGGAATCGCCTTACAGACCTTCTCAAGAAGGGATGTGAGGTTCTCCAACTGGAGGGAAATGAAGTTGAAATAGTCCAGAATATTCGCACAGGAAACATGATCCTCCGGCACATCTGCCTCGTCTTCAAGATCGTCAAAGTCATCGAGGTCGTCATAGTCATCCAGCTCGTCCGCAACATCTTCGCAGTAGTCCTCGAAAGGACAGTCTTCGCAATTCTTGTCGCAGACCAAACGCTTTTCAGCGGCGGCTTCTTCCGCTTCTTCATCGGTCATTTTGCAAATGGTAAAGACCTCTCTGTTTGCAGATTCCGGTTCACTTACCTCCCGAAGGGAAAAACGGTTGGCGTGGAAATCATCTACTATATCGCAGGGATCGTCCGCTTGTTCTGCGATTGCCAAAACAGCGTCGATCGCCATACTCTCATTTTCAGCAGAGACTTCTAAGGAACCTCTGAATAAATCAGCTTTTTCTGTTCCCTGATTGGTTTTTCAAAGATTTTTACTCAAAGCAGAGGATTTTACGCCCTTACAACGGCCATTTATCTACTATTTTCAGTGCTTGCCTGCCCTTTTTCTTAAAAAAGGGCAGACTACCCCTATATCAAGCCGGGCAGAGTTTTCGTCCGGCAATCGCAAGAGCGTACA
>JAZNYV010000182.1:0-46583 GCA_045594585.1 Faecousia sp.
CGAGAAGTATGGCTACGACGCAACCAAGGATATCACTCTGGTTTACGGTTCCTCTTCCGATACCGACAAGCAGAGATTCCGCGCTACCTACCTGCAGGAAGTCCTGGACGGCCTGACCAAGGACACCGCTCTGGAAGGCAAGATCAAGGTCGTCTTTGACGCATCTGCAGGCTCCAAGTGGGCTGACGCTTTCCGCTCCGGCGATACCCAGATCGGCTTCGGCTACGGCTTCTCCGGCAATGCATTCAACCCCTTCGACATTATCGGCGCATTCGTTAACCCCGATGACGACCTCAACTACCATATGTACTGGGATACCACCAGTCTGCCTCTGTCCCTCACCATGCCCGCAGGTGACTACGCAGGCGCCGGCGAGACCATCACCATGAGCGTACAGAACTGGTACTTCTGCCTGAACGGCCTCGCAGAGACCGAGAACCAGGCTCAGACCTACAACTGGGGCGAGGGCTTTGCTCCTGTTGAGGCAAGACTGATGATCCTCTCCGCTCTGGAAGAGATCACCATCAAGGAGTCCCGTTCCGTTATGCTGATTGCTGACGGCGGCGGTTCCTTCCTGGGTGCTAAGTTCTCCTACTTCTCCGAGGATGAGCACACCTTCATGGGCTTCGGCGGCATCAGATACATGGAAGTCAACTACACCGACGCAGAGTGGACCGAGTTCGTTGCTGCTAACAACAACGACCTGTCTGCTGAGTACCAGAAGTCCGAATAATCCAGGCTCTCTGAGTACATCCTCATAAACTAATGCAAAGAGGCGGTGAGCCATTGTGCTCACCGCTGATTTGCAATCAGTGTGTTTATCACATTGCTGTGACTTGATTTCAATCAGAATATGACGATCTATGAAATTGATACCAAGTTTCATTAAAAAGCAGACATTGGAAATGGCTGCTTTTTATAGCCCGTAAGGGCGTAGAAACTTGTATGAGACATCTTTTGTGCCACTTGTGGCACAAAAGCTTCAATGAAAAGCATCTGCTTTTCGTTGAAAATTAGTATGAAACGTTCTGTAGGGGCGAAGCCGTGTCTTCGCCCGTAGCAGTAGGATCACCGTGGGATCGTAACATTTTGACCATCCTCGGGTAATCCTTAGCTTTTCGGCGAAGACGCGGCTTCGCCCCTACAAAAGATGGGTACATTATGTACTTCATATTCAGTACTCCTATGAGGCAGTCGCATTAAAAATGCAACATATCTGTGACTGTCTTATGCGAAAATAATCGCAAGAAAACGGATATATAATAGCTGAAAAGGAATGCTATGAATATCTGTAAATTTAGTTATTGTCAGGTAAGGTCTGAGTTTGCTTTCTAATAGAAATCTTCGATTTTTATAGAAAGCACAACGCTAAAGCGTTGTAATTTCACGATTTTTGGAATAGAGAATCGTGAAATTTCGTCTCTTGCAGTTCTTGACGTGCCTTCTGCACTGTAAGAAGGTTTTAAACCTTTTTAACAAGAACTATTATGAGCAGCTTTTGCCTTTCCGGTGCCTTACGGACAACTCCTTTCTGGCTCAAACTTTACCAATCGAAAAATACACAGCAGAGGAGAAAAACCTATGTACATGTTTAAATATGTCATGAAGCGCTTGGGCTTGATGGTGCTCACATTTAGCATCATTTTCACCATGTGCTTCGTGCTTATCAAGCTTCTGCCTATTCCTACCAATGCCCTGCCGGGACAGGACAAAGAGATCGTTATGAAGACCCTTGAGGCCAGAGGCTGGATCACCAATATCCGCGAGGGCGAGAACAATATCTGGGAATATGATCGGGTGCCTATTTTCCTTCAGTATGGCCTCTACCTAAAGAGAATTGTGACGAAGCTGGACTTCGGCATCGCCACAACCTATGGCGAATACCTTAACATGAATATTTGGGACGTATTTGTCAGTCATATGCCACCCACCATTTTGATCAATGTATTTTCATCCCTGATCGGTGTTCCCATCGGTCTCGGCTTGGGCATCTTAGCTGCACTTAAGAAGAATAAGTGGCAGGATCAGTTGATCAATATCTTCATTATTTTGCTTATATCGGTTCCCGGCATTGTTTTGGCACTTATGATCCAGTATATTTTCTGCTTTAAGCTGGGCTGGTTCCCCTTAACTATGTCAACGAGCAATGATTACTTCTCTTGGGAAGTATTGCATTCCATCATTCCTGCTGTATTTGCTCTTTGCCTTGGATCCATTGCCGGCTATGCCCGTACCACCCGTGCGGAGCTGTCTGAGGTCCTTACCTCTGAGTTCATGCTTTTGGCAAGAACCAAGGGTTTGACTAAGAAGCAGGCGATCTTCCGTCACGCCATGCGTAACTCCATGGTGGTCATTTTCCCCATGATCCTCAGTGAGTTCATTGCTGTTCTTTCCGGTTCCTTGATCATCGAGAAGATGTTCGGCGTCAATGGTCTTGGCGGATTGTACCTCAACTCTATTACGTTCCAGGATTATGACTTCTTCATGATGTTATCCGGTTTCTACACCCTGGTCAGCCTTACTGCAGGTATCGTGAACGATATCAGCTACGGCTTCATTGATCCGAGAATCAGAATGGGGGCGAAATAATTATGAACAATAATTATACGAACATTCCCGTAGAAAAGTTAAAATTTGCGAAGAGAAGTGACATCTATCACGACAGTAAGTTTGAAACCAAGCCTGTCAGCTACTTCCAGGGCGCTTTCAAGCGTTTCTGCAAGAACAAGGGTGCTGTGGTTGCTGCCGTGGTCATTGCATTCTTGATCCTTTTCGCTATGCTTGCTCCCATTTTCACGCCTTTCCAGCCCTCTTACTATGACATGGTCTACGCCTTCGTCACCCCCAGAGTCCAGTTCTTTGTTGACAGAGACATTGATTTCTGGGATGGCTGCAAGGTTAAGAACACCAACGAGACCGGCTATCTCAAGGACCTGGCACTTCAGGCCGAGACAGGCAGGGAGATCATCAAGAACGGCGAGGTCACTATAAGTGAGGACGGCGAGAACTACACCTACCGTTACGACACCTACTACGGTGTAGGCTTCGGTAAGTATAAGATCATCTCCCAGGCAGAGTTTGACGACATTCAGAGATATCAGAACGAAACCGGCAGACAGGTCCTCTATCCCATCGTCAAGACCTCTGACAGACCCACCCTGGAGAAGAACAAGTACGATGCCAACATCTACTACGAGATGAAGAATGCCAAGGCATCCGTTATCAAGCCCAAGCTTGACAAAGAGGGCAACATTATCCCCAACTATTGGAGATACGAGGAGGGCAAGGCCTCCAGCATCATTCCGGAATACACCTCCCTCAGAATCGAGGGCGAGACCGGTGTGGAAGAGAAGGGCAAGACCTACTTCTACGCCTACGGCCGTAAGGTTGACGGCGGTATCGAGGTCAGAACCGAGTACTATGAGTACTATACCTACCAGCATCAAGAGGTGCTGAAGGACGGCATCGGCGAGCCCGTATTCTGGTTCGGTACCACCGAGACCGGCAAGGACATCTTTGCCTGCCTTGCTTACGGTGCAAGATTCTCCTTCATTTTTGCAACCATCGTTGCATTGGCAAACTTTATTTTCGGCGTCATTTGGGGCTCTATTTCCGGTTACAGCGGCGGCAAGACGGACCTGATCATGGAGAGAATTACGGACGTATTGTATGCAGTACCTACCATTATCGTTATCACCCTGCTCAAGTACCATATGGGCTCCTCCAGTCAGGTGCTGGTCCTGTTTATTGCGTTCTTTGCAACAGGGTGGATCGGTATGTCCTCCGTAACCCGTGTGCAGTTCTACCGCTTCAAGAATCAGGAATACGTTCTGGCAGCAAGGACCCTGGGTGCCCGTGATGCAAGGATCATGTTCAAGCACATTTTCCCCAACGGTATCGGTACCATCGTAACCAAATTTGCCCTGGTCATTCCTGCTATGATCTACTCAGAAACACAGCTTTCCTACCTGAGTATTATTAACCTTGAAGCAGGCAATACCACCTCCGTTGGTACTCTGATCGCAGCAGGACAGAGATCTATTACCTCCGGTGCTGCATATGTAGCCATTTTCCCCTGTGTATTCCTTGTATTCTTAATGCTCAGCTTTAATTTGTTCGGCAACGGATTACGCGATGCCTTTAATCCGGCGCTCAGAGGAACGGAGGACTAAGCATGAATAAAGAAATCAAATTATCCGTTAAGGATCTTAAGATCTCCTTCCGTACAGACGGCGGCAAGGTCCAGGCTGTACGTGACATTTCCTTCGATCTGTATAAGGGCGAGACCCTTGCTATCGTCGGCGAGTCCGGCTCCGGCAAGTCCGTTACCTCCAAGGCCATTATGGGCATTTCCGCAGGCAACTCCATTTATGAGGGCGGCGAGATCCTCTATGATGGCCAGGATCTGATGCGTATCCCCGAGGAGGAGATGCACAAGCTCCGTGGGGACAAGATCGCCATGATCTTCCAGGACCCCTTGTCCTCCCTTAACCCCATTATGCGTATCGGCAAGCAGATCACCGAGGCGATGCTCCTGAAGAACAAGGCCAACCGTAAGGAGGGCCGTGAGACCTTCAACAAGACCCTTGCAGAGCTGTCCTCCACCATCAAGAAGGCCCTTGCCGAAAAGCCCGACGTCAAGGTTTCTGCTTCTGAGGTTGACAGATATATCAAGACCTTTGACGAATCCTCTATCCAGGCCATTAAGCTGGAGAACAGCTACAACGAGTCCCGGACCGCTACAGAGGAAATGATCGCCCTTATCGAGGATCTCCTGTTCCTTAGTGAGAAGAATCAGAAGGTAGAAGTAGTGTCCATGCTGGGTCTCATCAAGCGCAGACTCAAGGCTATTACCGACAAGTACTTCACCTCCAAGTATGCCGACACCCTAAAGGCTCATGTCGCCGCCATTGACGGTGCCATCCGTGCAGAGCGTTCCAAGGTAAATGTCCTGGACAAGCTCAAGAAGCTGGCAGGCTCCGGCCCCTCTAAGAACGAGGCTTCTGCCGAGACCATCAAGGTCCTTGAGGCCCTCAAGAAGACTGCCAAGGACATGCTGGAACAGGAAGAGTACGATCTCAACAGCATCGGCTACTATATCTACAAGCAGCAGAAGACCGATCTCAGCAAACTCTCTGCCCGGGAGGCGAACAAGATCGCCGGCGACTTCCATAGCAAGGATTTCCTACATTCCTTTATGGAGCTGGTAGAGATCGCAGTGCAGTATTCCTTTAACAAGAGCTTAGAGGCTAAGAAGACTGCGATCCGAGCTCTCGAAAATGCCATCACATTCTTCAAGGCAGGCAAATTCACCTCCCGTGAGGCCAATGATACTGCAGACAGCCTCAACAAAGCCGTCCTTGCAACCATTGACCCCCTGGCCATTGTTAAGGATAACGTAGCATACACCTTTGGCGGTGCCTTTAAGAGAGAGGTAGAGAAGTACTTCTTCTACGTTGAGAATAACCCCAAGGAGGAGGCTCGCTTTGCCAAGCAGACTGCTCAGAGAGAGGCACTCCTTGCCAAGGGCAAGAAGGTAGAGTGGAAGGTCGTTCCCAAGTCCGTTGTGGAGCTTGAGGAGCAGATCGAGACCATCGTTTCCGTTCTTACCCGTGTTATGAACAGATTCAAGGCAGACGTTTCTGCCGCCGACAGCTTTGATGCAGACAGACGCTGCGTAGAGATCGTCGAGTTCCTCCAGGAGAAGGCAGCACAGGTTGTCAACGTCCTCACCAAGCAGATCGCCAAGGAGCGAGCCATCAAGCTCATGGAGGAGGTCGGTATCCCCGAGGCCAGAATGCGTTACAGGCAGTATCCCTTCGAGTTCTCCGGCGGTATGCGTCAGCGTATCGTTATCGCCATCGCCCTTTCTGCCAACCCCGACATTCTCATCTGTGACGAGCCTACTACCGCTCTGGACGTTACCATCCAGGCACAGATCCTGGAGCTGATCAACCGCCTCAAGCGGGAGCGTAAGCTTTCCATCATCTTTATTACCCACGATCTGGGCGTTGTTGCCAATATGGCTGACAGGATCGCCGTTATGTATGCAGGCAAGGTCGTTGAGTACGGCACCGCTGAAGAGGTCTTCTACGATCCTCAGCACCCCTATACCTGGGCTCTGCTGTCCTCTATGCCCGACCTGGATACCAACGAGCAGTTAGAAGCTATCCCCGGCACGCCCCCCAATATGATCTATCCCCCCGTTGGCGATGCCTTTGCAGAGCGTAACAAGTATGCAATGGAGATCGACTTCGAGCTGCAGCCTCCCATGTTTGAGGTCTCACCCACACACTATGCTGCAACCTGGCTGCTCCATCCCGAAGCACCCAAGGTAGAGATGCCCAAGATCATTACCGAGCGAATCCAGCGAATGAAAGAAAGGGGAGGGAACCATGGCGAATAATTCTGAAGTATTGTTGAAAGTGGAACACCTTTGCCAGTATTTTCGTCTGGGGCGTAAGGATCTTAAGGCTGTTGACGATGTAAGCTTTGAGATCAAGAAGGGCGAATCCTTCGGTCTGGTAGGTGAGTCCGGCTGCGGAAAGACCACCACCGGTCGTTCCATCATTAAGCTTTACGACATTACCTCCGGCAACGTGTACTTCAAGGGACAGCGGATCGGTGCAGGCCTTCGGTCCTACAAGGAAGCCATGAAGGCTGCCCGTGCCGATGCCTCCAAGAAGATCAAGCTCCTCCGTGCTGAGAAGAACGCAAGCTCTGCAAGACAGGCTGAGATCCAGCAGGAGATCCAGAAGATCAACGAGGAGCTGGGTGCCATCGTTGACAAGAACAGAGCCCTCATTAAGGAAGCTAAGCTTGACAGCAGAAATGTTGACAAGATCCACCGTGCATCCCGCCTCAAGGCTCTGGAGGAAGAGTATGCTGTCAAATTCCGTGATGCGGAGGCCAAGGGCGACAGCGACAAGCTGAAGGCTCTTAAGAAGGAATATCAGAACCTCTGCAATATTGCCAAGAAGAGCAAGCTGGTAACCCAGATCCAGATGATCTTCCAGGACCCCATTGCTTCTCTTGATCCCCGTATGACCGTCCGTGATATCATCGCCGAGGGTCTGGTGATCAACGGTGTTACCGACAAGGATTACATCAATGAGAAGGTCTACGAGATCCTGGAGACCGTCGGTCTTGTCCGTGAGCACGCCGACCGTTATCCCCACGAATTCTCCGGCGGCCAGCGTCAGCGTATCGGTATCGCCCGTGCTGTTATTATGCAGCCCGAGATGATCATTGCCGACGAGCCTGTCTCTGCTCTGGACGTATCCATCCAGGCACAGGTCATTAACCTGCTCAACAGCCTCCGTGAGAAGCTGGGCCTTACGGTTCTCTTCATCGCCCACGACCTGTCTGTTGTTAAGTACTTCTCCGACCGTATCGGTGTTATGTACTTCGGCAAGATGGTGGAGCTTGCCGATTCCGACGAGCTCTTCAAGAACCCCATGCATCCCTATACCAAGTCCCTCCTCTCTGCGATCCCTCTGCCCGATCCCATTTACGAGAAGCAGCGTGTGAGGATCGTCTACAATCCCATTGCAGAGCATGATTATTCCGTGGATCAGCCCTCCTTCCGTGAGATCAGCCCCGGACATTTCGTACACTGCAATGATGCAGAAGAGGCCAAGTATAGAGAGCAGCTCAAGTAATAGAATGGAAGGTTAGATCCCGGTGGAACAGGATAAGAAAGTTACTTTAAGAAATTACGCTATATGCATTGCCGTTGAGGTATTGATCGCCTTTCTTGTGATTTGGTCTAAGGGCTTTTTCGCACACACTGCGGCAGTCAATGTCCAGATCCTATCCGATGCATTCTTCGTAGCAGGTATTATGATGACCCTGTTTGCAGGCCTCATGTATGTTTCCTCCGAAGGAGCACTCATCGGCGTTCAATACCTTATGAGGAGTGCCTTTCTCTTCTTTATCCCCATGGGTAGAGCCACCCATGAGCGTTACGGTGATTACCGTGAGCGTAAGCTGAGCAAGCTTAAGGAACGGAACAATCGCTGTATTTTCGTAACGGGACTCAGCTTCCTTCTCATCGGCATCGTCCTTACTGTTATTTGGTATAAGTGTTTCTATACCATCCCCGCTTAATGTAAGACGGAGGATCTCTGCAAAGAGGTCCTCCGTTGATTTTTTTACTGTCCGCAGGACGATCTCACTTTTGCCATCTTGGCAAACATATCACTGCAAATTGCAGTTTGCAATATCACTCACCTTTATACCAATGTCTGCTGAATAAGTCGCAGTAGCGACTTTTTCAGCAGACATTACATAAATCATAATGTAACATAGACACGTCACCGGGGCTGCCTCCCATTGTGAGACAGCCCCATCGTTCTTATTTACTTAGGTATAGTGCGAGGGATCAGCAGCCGCAGTTGCTGTCGCAGCCGCAGCCGCAGTTGTTATTGCAGCCGCAGCTGTTGCCGCAGCCACAGCCGTTGCCGCCGGTCAGGCAGGTGCCGCTGTTACCACCGCAACCACAGCAGAAGAGCAGAACCAGGATGATGATCCACCAGCAGCCGCCGAAACCGTTATTGTTACACATAATAGAAGTCCTCCGATCATAAATTCTTGAGCACCGGGCTCATTCCATGATATGCTCCGGGACTGATTTGGTGACAGCCGCAGAGGGGGGAGAGGGAAAATTAAAGACCATAGCCTGTAACGATTCTGTAAATTTATTTCCTCCTCCCGGGCTTTTTGCAGAAACTTATGCTAAAAGGGTGGAAATTTCCTCTTGTCTGTGATATAATGAACCCCGTTATGAAGATATTATGAAATGATTTTCAAGCCATCAATTTATGAAAGGATGATCACTATGGATCCGAATACTTCCGCCCCGGGTAAAAAGAAAAAGAGCCCTCTCATGGGGCTCATTGCTTTCTGCCTCCTCTTTGTGGGAGGTGCTCTCCTTGCTTATGCTGCCTTCTCAGCGGTCAGGGCATATCTATCCGGAAATATCGGCTCTATCAATGTTTCTATGACCCTCACGGTCCTTAAGGCCACCCTCTTCCTCAGTGTTGCTGCAGTTCTCCTGTCTATTATTACCTTCTTCCGACCCGGGCAGAGGAAGGGTTTTGCCATATTCACACTGATCCTTGCCTTACTCCTCCTCTTGATGGTAGGCACCATGCAGTATGCCTATCATTCCGTGTTCTCTAATATGAATCACGACGAGGAATTTGGGGAGATCGAGGACGAGGAGCTTTACGTTTCCGAGAAACGTCCTAACCAGGAGTTTCATTTTGAAGACACTCCCGTAGCGACCATGCCCAGGGAAGAGGTCGAGGAGATCATGAAGAACCAGGCCCTGGATTGGCCCCTCCTGGAGGAGACGGACGTCCCCGACCGTCTTCATAAGTATATGTACTCCCAGAGCCCGGAGTCTCCCTGCCGGCTGCTGCCCGGTGCAGAGCAGATCGAGAATTACATTCTCTTCGGTATTGACGAGAATATGCTTTCCGACGTGATCATGGTGGTCTCCATGGACCGTGCTCACAAGAAGATCAAGCTCATCTCCATTCAGAGAGACACCTACGTCATGGTTCCTGCCTGGGGCGGCTACACCAAGATCAATCACGCCTACGGTGTCGGTCGGGAGAAATCCTCCATTCAGACTCTGAACCTGAACTTCAAGCTGAATATTAGGGATTACTTCACCGTTCACTTCTCAGACGTGTCGGCACTTGTGGACATTGTAGGCGGCGTGGATGTATACCTGGATAGTGCGGAGCTTGCATATATGCATGGATATGGATGCCCGGATGTCGTTCTTGGTGCAAACCATCTAAATGGCAAAGAGGCCTTGACCTACGCCAGAATGCGTAAGAGCGGTGCTAACGACAACGAGTTCGTCCGTACAAGCAGACAGCGTGAGGTCCTTAATTCCATGTTCCAGTCTGTTAAGAACGCCTCCCCCAGCTATTATCCCGATCTGGTCAACACCTTTGCCAAGCTGTGTAATACCTCTGTAGGGAGCGAGAAGCTTCTGAGCCTTATGCTGGAGGCTGTAGGTGACGGCTACACCCTTGAGAGTCATGCACTGATCAATATGGTAGATTTTGGGGACGGCCAGTTCGGCCCCGGTAATCTGTATTACCTGGTATACGATCTGGATGCAGCGGCAGATATGCTCTACCGCACCATCTACGAGGAGCTCTACGTCTCCGGCTATCCCCAGAACGAAAAGTTTGTAAACAAAATAATAAGAGGGCTGTCTCACGATTGTGAGCAATCCCTCGGTTAATATTAGATCACACTGCTCAGGTCTGAGGAGGCCTTGAGGCTCTCGGCGGATTCTGCCAGGATGTTCCGTGCGGTCTCCATGAGAGTCTCCATCTGTCGGCAGTTGTCACGGAGGGAATCCACAAGGAGATTCATATCCCCGGCGGTGAGGGTCATCTTAGACTCTGCCTGGCGGAATACGCTCTGGATCCGCTCGGAGGCGGCAGAGGCTCTCTCTCTTGCCATACGCTCGGTCTGCTCTGCACGACGGTATGCAGCAAGCTCCATCTCATCGAAGCTGGCAGGAGCAGTGGCCATGCCTGCAGGGGGAGCAATGGGACGGTCCAGGGGAGCGGTGGTCCGGGATTCAGCAGTCGGAACGGCGGCCTTTGCAGCAGCCAGCTCTGCCTTGAGGGTCTCTGCCTCGGACTTGGCAGTTGCCAGAGCATCCATTAAGCCCTCGTTCTCTGCAAGGAGGCGGCGGTACTGTCCGTCCAGCTCCAGGAGTGCTTGCTCCTTGGTCTGTAACTTGCTCTCCAGAGCTTCCAGCTCACTGCGGAGCTCGCTGTCGCCTTCGTTGGGTGTAGCTTTGGCAGCTTGCTTCAGACGGACATTCTCTTCACGGAGGAGACGCACGGCCTTCTCATGCTCTACGGTCTGCCGCTGGATGAACTGGACTACGTCAGTGCGGTTAAACCCATTCAATGCACTGCGGAAATTCTCTGTAAATGCACCTGTTCCTAACATAACTACCTCCCAAACAAATTCCAAAATAAAGTAGGATCGACAGGGTAGCAAACAGTCTGCCAAGGCACTACTGCATCACGCCTGTCATCATTTCCATTATACCATGGATTTTTAGGAAACACAATAGAAAAAAGAAAAATTTTGTCCTCCGATTTTGAAAATTATCTCTTTACTTTTTGCCTGCAATCTGCTATAATAATATGGCAAATTGAATAGGTACGCGCCGGTGGCTCAATGGATAGAGCATCAGATTCCGGTTCTGAGGGTTGGGGGTTCGAGTCCCTTCCGGCGTGCCATGAAAACCTCCAATGCTTTGCATTGGAGGTTTTCAGCTAAATCCACCCGTTCGGGTGGGAGAAATCGTTTTCAACGATGAAATCACCTTTGGTGATGAAATCCGCCTCGACGGCGGAAGGGTGGATTTGATTTCATCTGCGTAGCAGATTTCATCCAAGCTTTGCTTGGATTTCATCGCACGCTGTGCGATTTCATATATGACACAATGAGGGATGAAAGATGGCTGAAAATAAACTTGCAGAAATGTCAACTGATTTTGCAGTAGAGATTCTGAAACTAACGGGTGAAATAAAGGGGCACTACTCTCTATCCAACCGGCTCGAGAGAAGTGGGACCAGCATTGGTGCCAATATTCGTGAAGCAAAATATGCACATAGTAGGTTAGACTTTATTGCAAAACTGTAAATTGCATTAAAAGAATGCTACGAAACGGAATATTGGATCGAAGTTGCTCTAAAAGCAGATATCATTCCATTAAATTCTGTTAAGCGTATTCTCCATGATTGTGGCTCTATTCGCAGAATGCTGATAGCCTCCATCAATACCGCCAAAGACAACAAATAATACATCCCGAACATAGGAGGTATCTCTATGGACGGTTACATCAAGAACCAGCGTCTCGCTATCCGAGCTTTACGGATCGCCATATTCTGGAAATATGCAACAACCCTCCTGATCTTGATCTTTATCCCTTTGTGGCTCTTTGGCTTAGCTGTGGACAGGCCTCCTAAGGAATGGGTGCATACAGATATCGTGTATTCCCGTATTTCCTATGAGCAGGTTGGTTTACGTCGGTTTAAGGACTATGTGCTGATCGACGGGGATGGGACACGGTTCGTTATCAGACAGAAGGATGTGCCTGTTGACCTCTTGGAGAAGCAACTGGTTCCAGGTCAAGTTTGTAGTATCGTGTACTCTACTACCATAGCAGGTGGCAATCAAATGGAAGCACTGTCTGTGGGAGATATGGTTTTCCAGCATATAGATCCGTCAGTATCTTATTGGTCTGACCGACGACAATTTTTGATCCGAGCTATCTATGTGACCCTGGCGGCGGAAGCACTGGCCCTATTCCTGATCGACAGACTGTGGTGCAAGATGGAGCACGCACAGATCAAGAAGCACAAGGCCAATATTCAGCGCCGCAGGGCATCTCGGAGAGAAATATAAATGCAGCAGGCTTGTCTTACGAAGTGTAAGACAAGCCTGTGGTATCTATTAGGGGGGTTATTGCTTTACAGCTTCCTTTTCTTCTGCGTCGTTCCGGGGCAGGACCTTGGCCAGGATGACACCCAGGAGGGCGGAGATTGCGGTGCCGCTGACATTGACACTGCCGAAGTTGATGCCGTTGGGCAGACCCAGGCCGATAACCAGCATAACGGCGGCAATGACCAGGTTGTAGCTCTTGGTAAAGTCTACCTGATTCTCAACCAGCATACGCAGACCTACGGATGCGATCATACCGAAGAGGATGATGGAAACGCCACCCATAACAGGGGCAGGAATGCTGGCAAGGACGCCGGATACGGTGCCGAAGAGGGACAGAACGATGGCAAATACAGCAGCGATCCGCAGGGTTGCGGGATTGTAGTTCCGTGTAGCGGCAAGAACGCCGGTGTTCTCAGAGTAGGTAGTAGCAGCAGGACCGCCCATACCGCCGGAGAAGATAGAGGCAAGACCACAGCCCATGAGAGTTCGGTGGAGACCGGGATCCTCGATGTAGTTGTTGCCTGTAACAGCGCCGTTGGCAGTAATATCGCCTACGTGCTCTACGAAGGTGACGATGGAAATGGGAGCGATCATGGTGATGGCGTAAGTAATGGCACCCCAGTCCTTGACAGCGGGGAGGCTGACCTTGGGCAGCTGGAAGATGGGAGCAGAGGTCACAGCGGAGGTATCGACCATACCCAGGCACAGGGACAGAACATAGCCCACCACAATACCGATAAGGATGGGAACCAGTTTAATAAAGCCCTTGGTGAAGAACATGACCCCGATAATGGTCAGAACAGTGACAATGGCAACCACCCAGTTCTTCCAAAGGGGGACGTTTGTCACGGTGACAATGTTGTTCATGGCAGTGGGAGCCAGCATCATGCCGATGATGATGATCATACAGCCGGTAACGATGGGAGGGAAGAAGTTGGTGATCCGCTTGGCACCGAAGAGCTTGACGAAGCCGGCTAAGATCAGATACAGTACGCCGGAGGCCATAATGCCCCAACCTACGTAAGAGGCGAAGTTGTCGATCCCCTTATCGGTGCAGTAGGCACTGACGGCACAAATTGCGGTGATGAAGGAGAAGCTGGAGCCCATAAAAGCGGGAACCTTAAAGCCGGTAATGAGATGGAAGATCAGGGTGCCGATGCCCATGCAAAGCAGGGTAACAGCAGGATCCAGCCCTGTGAGAGCAGGAACCAGAACGGTGGAGCCGAACATGGCAAAGACGTGCTGCAGACCCAATGTCACTGCACGACCGGGCTTGTCGTTGCCCCAGAGAATGGAATTTTTCTTCATAGGAACCTCCTGAAAAAATGATTTGGTTGTGATACGCAGGAATAGAGATATTATAACATAGACCCCCAAATATGGCAATTGTTTCTTTGCTTTTTTTCGTATAAATTGTGAAAAGATAAAATTGGGGATAGACAATTTGTGCAATATTTGGTAAAATAGAAGCATTACGGAAGCCTTAAGGAGGTTATACAATGAAGTGTCCCTATTGCTCTTGCTTAGAAAGCAAGGTCGTTGATTCCCGCCACTCCGATGAGGGTAACAGCATCCGCCGCCGCAGAGAGTGCCTCTCCTGCCAGAAGCGGTTCACCACCTACGAGACCGTAGAGAGTCTCCCTATGATCGTTGTTAAGAAGGACAACAGCCGTGAGCCCTTTGACCGCAACAAGATCTTCCAGGGTATGGTCCGTGCCAGTGAGAAGCGTCCCGTTGCCATTGCAGACATTGAGCTTGCAGTTGCCGAGATCGAGCAGATCGTTCAGAACTCCTTGGACCGTGAGGTCAGCACCGACAAGATCGGCGAGCTGGTCATGGAGCGGCTCAAGCAGATGGACGAGGTAGCATACGTCCGATTCGCATCTGTTTACCGTCAGTTTAAGGATATTAACAGCTTCATGCGTGAGCTGACCAAGATCCTGGAAGAAAAGTAACAGGACCCATTGATGAAGAAGCTGATTGTTTTCCTATCGATCCTCCTTGCTATGCTGAGTACCGTAGCCATCCTCCTCCATTTTGAAGTCATCGGCACCAAGACAGGGACCCGGCCTACCACGGTAGCTACCCAGCCTTCCACCACAGAGTCTCCCGCCACAGAGCCTCCCGTCACGGAGCCCCCCACTACAGAGCCGCCTACTACCACGGAGCCGGAGCCTGTCATAGAGGACAGCGGCAAGACCGTGATCTACGAGGGTCTTTCCCTATCTACCTATTATATTGACGGAGACGAGACTCTTATGGCTCTTGCCGCAGATCTGGGTACGGCAGGGGAGGAGGAATACGTTCCCCTCCTGGAGACCGCAGAGACCCTGGGTTATCCTATGTGGGAGGACGAGGACAGCGGGATCCTGTATATTACCCCTTCTGCCAAGTCCTTTGATATCCCCGAGGATGTCAATGTTCCTGTTCTCATGTATCACGCCGTCAGCGACAATATGTGGGGGATCAACGAGCTCTTTGTCAGTCCCTCAGATATGGAGGAGCAGCTTGCCTACCTGGTGGACAATGGCTATGATCCCATTTGGTTCCAGGACCTTGCTCACGTAGAGGACTATGACAAGCCGGTGATCCTCACCTTTGACGATGGCTATGATGATAACTACACAGAGCTGTTCCCCCTGCTTCAGAAGTATCAGGTCAAGGCAACGGTCTTCGTTATCGGCAATGCTATGGGCAAGTCCCACAAGATGACCGAGGAGCAGGTCAGGGAGCTGTCGGACTCCGGCCTGGTCACCATCCAGTCCCACGGCTATACCCACCATGATATGGACGTCATGGGAGCCGAGGAGCTGGAATATGAGCTGGGCGAGTCTTGGCGTGTTCTCACCCGTGTTACGGGCAAGATCCCCTCTGTCTTATGCTATCCCACGGGCAAATACAACTCTACCACCCTGGAGATCGCAGAGACCTACTATAACTTCGGTCTTAAGATGAACGGCGGTCTCTATAATACCTCTGTAGACGATCCATACCTGGTCAGCCGTTACTACGTGTCCCGGTATACGGATATCTACACCTTCGCCTATTATATCAGCGATGCAGGCTGAACCGGAGCCCTCCTCGGAACCGAGGAGGGCTTTTTTGCGTAATACCTATTTCAATCAAAACGGATCAACCGTTTTATTATGCCGCTCATAAGTGCAGCCTCCCATTATGCTACGGATCCTCTGCTTTACTGGGACATGTCTGTAATTCTTGAAACATGGTATAAAGGTACAAATTTTCGTTGCTGTTATGACAGAAAGTTGTGCGAATTACCGCATTGCGTTTGGCGGTCTTTGTAGGTATAATAATTATGGGGATAGTTGCGATTTCATCTGTTTTCAGCAGTAAAAGCCCTGTTTTCTATTGTCTAAAGCACAAAAGTTGGAATGTTATGTTACTACTATAATAACAAGGAGCTGAGGTGAATTTTTGGATGAAAAAAACCTACGAGAAGCCTGCGATCCTGTGTGAGACATTGACACCCGAAGCCATGCTCTGCGGGTGCAGGATCAAGAACCCTAATTTGAATGAAGAATGGCACTGTAGTTTTGATCCCGATGGTCTCGGCCTCACTCTTTTTGCACAGAACTGGGATAGCTGTCAGTTTTCCGATGCCGATCTGCCTGATCTGGTGTATTGTTATCACGCCGGGACGGTAAATGTCTTCGGATCATGATATAATGAAGTGATCTTACCGATGAGAGGATGTGAATGTATGAAAAAGGCGTACCAAAAGCCGATCCTTTTCTGCGAGGATCTACGACCGGAAGAAATGCTCTGTGGCTGTGCGATTCAGAATCCCAATATGAACGAAGAATGGCATTGCGGCTTTGTCCCGGACGGACTGGATATCCCCCTCTTTGCACAGGGATGGAACGATTGCGTGATAAAGGAAGGGGATATCCCTTCTCTTGTTTATTGCTATCATTCGGGCACGGTCAATCTGTTCGGATCCTAAGGAATCTCATTCAATGCTAAAGACACCACACTTCTGAAAGGAGCTCTTACTATGAGTAAATGCAAGAATGATCGCATTTTCAGACTTTTGACCCTTGCTTTAGTGGTCCTTACCGTCAGTGCAATGTTTATTGGCCTTCTGGTAGCCAATGCAGCAGTGACGTCGGTCACTATCAAATTCGGTGCCAATACTTACGGTGGCGACTACACCACCTACTATGATACTGCCAAGTCAGAGGCAACTGCAACAGATAAGTACAACAGTACATCAGGGGCCAGAACGGACTTTGTTGTCCAGGATAAGGCAACCACCGGAACGGACCCCAACATATTCTTTAAGTTCACCGATGGGATCAGTGTGCAGTCCGACTATATCCTGTGTGTAAAGTACGCAATCATGAGTGCCGAATATGATTCCGGCACTACGGGAAGTGCTGCTGCTTTTTTCTTTACCGGTAGTGCCGATGAGCCTTATAAAACCAATCAGAGCGGCTCCAATGGCTGTGACCTAGGGTATAACTACAACCCCGGCGGTACGATGAAGAACTGTTATGCCGTGATCGGATACACCGGTACCATCTATGGTGTACGATTGGATATTCCGCATACTGTTAAAGCAGGCACTACGGCTACAATTGCGATCCAGGAGATCTATATCGGACCTCCTTCCGGCTCTCCCGATAAGTATACCGTAACCTTCGACACCGACGGTGGCAGCACCATTACCGACCAGTCTGTGGGCTATAACGGCAAGCCTACCAACCCCGGCACTCCTACCAAGAAATCAACCAATTCCAAGGCGTATACCTTTAAGCATTGGCTCAATACCTCCACAAATGCGACTCTCACAAGTGCCCAGGTAGCATCTACCCCCATTACCGGGAATACCACCTATAAAGCAATTTATACAGAGACCAACCGTTACGCTGTTACCTATAAGAAGTACGATGGAACTACCATCAAGACGGAATATGTCACCCATGGTTCTAAGCCGACAAGCCCTCCCGCAGATCAGACCATGACCAATACGGATCTGGTTCACTACGAATGGGCCGGCTGGAAGAAGAACAACACAGGCACAGCAATGACTGCCGCAGAGGTAAAGAATCAGACGATCACTGCTGCAACCACCTTCCAGGCAAGCTTTAACAAGAGCTACCGTGTCCGATTCCGTGTATATAACAATGACCGGACCTACAAGGATTACAGCTCTGCTTATGTAAAATACGTTCCCGAAGGAGCAAGTATCTCCTCTGTTTTCACTGCACTGCCTCCCGTCAACACGGTCTATCCCACCGGCAGCGAAAGCACAAGCACAGAGAGGTACGAGAAGACCGACAGCACCAAGGTATGGAATAGAGTCTATGTAGACGGAAGCGGCTCCATGGCTATTACGGAAGATGATGTAATGGCACAGACCATAGGCAAGGCCATTGATTTTGAAGCAGTCTACCGAACAAAGTACGTCATCCGCTACTATAGCGAAGGAACCCTCCTGTCCGAGACCGATTGGTGTTATGCAGAGGCAAAGACCTTTGCCTATAACGGCACCCTGCCTACCAGCTCCGGTAAGGCCTTCGTCGGTTGGGTCAGAAGCACAGAAACCTCTGCAGATGCGGTAAATACAGGCACGGCACAGGTTCCCGGCACCTCCAATATTACGGGGCCTACTTACTTCCATGCAAGATTCCTGAGCACCAGCTTCACGGGTACGGAGTATAAGTATCATAACACACGCGGCAGCGAGACCCCCGGTATCGTTGCAACCCGCAAGGTAGAATGCACCGATGCAACCACCCAGGACTATAAGATCACCCTTGAGGTCTACAGCTACGGCGTTGCAGACGGCTTCTTCGACATTTGGGAGAGTATCGACGGCAACTTCCTGGGCAAGGATAAGGTTCAGACCATCAATCTCTACTATGTTCCCTACAACGGCAACGGTGCCTGGGGAATCGCTACGGAGGTAGGCAGCGCCGGCGGTAACGGTATTATCTATAAGGATCTGGATCCCTCCGGCACCAATAAGGTGTACAACCATTCCAGCGGAGCCGCCAGCACCGGCTATTGGAACATCCATTGGCTCAATAACGATTGGGCAGAGAACAGCCTTACGAAGGCAGATTTCCGCAGCCAGGCAGGTCTTACAGAGATCGGGCAGGGCGGCATCTATCCCTATGGGTACAAGCTCCGGGTAGTGATCACCTGCAGGTTGGACAGAGATTCCATTATCGGCGGTAACAACGTTCTCATCAGCACCCCGGAATACACCTCTGTCAAGTATGACCATGACACAGATGCTTCCAAGGATAAGAGCTATCCCTGGTCCCAGCCCGGTCAGGCCATTAAGGCAAGTGAGACTACAGCAAACAATGACCTGGTCAATGTAAATGTCCCCATCCAGTATGACTTCTGTGTCCATGACTATTATATGGATCTGTACGACGTACAGAAGAAGTACTATACCACCGGAAATGTGGTAACAGAAAAGACTACCACTGAGGCTGCCGACGACACTAATGTGTATATGGGCCTGATCTCCATTCTGCGTAACGCAAGCGAGGGAGAGCACGGTTTGAACAACCGTGGCGTTTACCAGTACCTCTACACCCATGGTAACGAGCCTATTTTCTCCTGGGAGGATCGAGGCACCTACGCTGACAGCGGAAAGCTCTATTACAACACCGACTGTGACGGCGTACATAACCACTACGTGGATATCACCTATAAGGTAGACCACGAGACTATGGGCACCGTTTATGAGACCCGTTGCGTGGCGGAGGATATTACCAGCACAGACGGCAGGAAAAACGGCTCCATGTTCTATATTACCGACAGCCATAAGGAGAAGGCAGTGGATTTTACCAAGGATCATACTGTCACGGTCACGGCTACGGTAGCCCCCGTTTCCGGTGTAACCGACAGCTTCGGTAAGACAAAGATCGGAACCTTTACCACAAGTGCCGACTCCTACTTCTTTGCACCCAGATTTGCAGTTATAGATTACAGCACAACGGCATACACCTCTATGCAGAGAGAGTCTGAAGTCTTTGATGACAGCTTCAACGTTACTAAGAGTGCCGTTGACGGACCCAAGGCTTCCACTCTCAGCAAGCGTTCTACAGGTGCAGCCGCTCCTGCCAGGATCTATAGTCACATGAACGGCAATCCTACGCTGGATGCATGTGATATGATCTATTACAGCTTTGACTCCGGCAATACCTTTGTGCTCCATCCCACAAGTCAGAGAATGCTCACAGGGATCGAAAGTGCCACTTATACTACAAAGGTCATCAATACTCCCAAGCGTATGGATGCTTCCGAGGTGAACGGAACAAAGGCCAAGGGCACCATCCTTCGGAATTTCTACGTGATCCCTGCCAATGTGATCGCCTTTGATGACAGAGCTGTTTCCTTCCTTCCCGATGCTTCCGGGACGCTGCAATGGGCAGATATTGACACCTACAAGGACTATTATCAAACCTCCGATGTAGACACCAGAGAGACCCAGGGCATCAACACAAGCACGGCAACCAATGTCCTCTATCCCAACAATCGGATCCATGGCAACAGTAATGCGGCCTCCGATCGGACTGAGAGCTACTACGTAGGCCAAGCAAAGTACGTTAAGGTCGACGGCTCCGTCGATGCCGCAGGGGAACGCCTGAATCAGAATCAGTACGGCATCTTCACCTTTACGGGAACCGGCTTCGATATCATTTCCCGTACCGGTCCCAATACAGGTGTCTTGGTGGCGGCTGTCTATCGGGGAGAGCTGACAGAGGCAGAGGCCAAGAAGGCTACCCCCATTCAGAATATCCTGGTAGATACCTATCTTGCCGGCAAGGATCTATATCAGATCCCTGTGATCAAGTATGAGGCTCCCTCTCACGGTACCTATACCGTTTATTTCCGTGCCTACTACCACGAGATCTTTGACCACAATTTAGTCAAGCGTACAACACCTGCAGCCCTTACAGAGCAGAGGATCGCAGAGCTCTTAGGCTGGGATGCATCTGTCCCTGCTACCATTATGCTGGGCGAGTTCACAGAGGGCAGACCTGCCACCCGTACGGATGGGGCGAACAGCTATGAGGTCTATATTGACGGTATTCGGGTCTACAATACCCTTGGCACTCTTACTGCAGCTACGGGAACGGGGAACATTTTCTCCACTACGGAGAATGCAGCGACCTACGCCGCCTACGCCGTCTATAACTGCGGCAGCATCCTCCACAGCAATGGAAATATCGAAGAATTTGTGGCTCCCGAGGCAAATGCGACCTTCTTTAATGTCAGTGATTTCCTGGTAGACTCCCACAAGACGGATTGGACCGGCTCCCTTACCGGCGACAACGGGGTCAACGGCATTCTCTATATTGCCGCTTCCATGCCTGAGGACTACGTAGATGATGCAGGCGGACAGAACGGCAGCAGCTCCGACAGCGGCGACGGCTTGGTCCATGCCGGCTTCCATTTGGGTATGTCCGGCACCCTTTACACCGAGGTCTCTAACGGGAAGTACTATGTATACCGTATGGAGGATACCGACGGTAACGGCACCGGCGATACGAAGGAACGGGTCCGGCACAATGGACAGGATGTCTACTACAAGCTGGAAAACGGCAAGACCGTGTACTACGCAGGCACTACCGAGCTCACTGACGCAGAGTTCTTTGCGGCCTGCGGTCAGACCGTCTGTTACTACGACAGCAAGTATGACGCCATCGGCCCCGAGCACGAGATCTACCTGGCAAAGAACAGCGGTGTCGCCATGGAGATCGGCACAGCGGATACCGTCCACGTAGGACTCCGCTCTATGGACGGCACTGCCATTACCGTCAAGGTCTGGAACGGAACGGCCTGGGTCAGCCTCTGCGAAGGTCTGAAAACCGGGACAGAGACCTACTTCGATGCTACCGCCGCTGTCAAGAGTGCAGGCGGCAAGCTCTACCTTAAGGTAACGGGAGGGAATTATGCTTCTATCGTCAATGTCAAGACCGTCGGCGGTACAAAGCCTTCTGTCTCCAGACGATTGATCATGGATGCAGTCGATCTCTTCAGCATCCCTGAAACCCCCATAGATGATACCCTGGTCCTCAAGCATTCTCTGAATTTGGCAAGCGATATTTCTCTGAACTATATCGTGACCCCGGATATTCTGGAGGGTGCAACAGATAGCTGGGTCACTGTAGATGTCCCCCTGTACGAGGGGAACCAAAAGGTGGGCGTCAAGACCCTGACCCTCCGTCCCGAGCTTAAGAACTACGTATCCTATTACACCCTGGACGGTCTCACCGCAGTTCATATGAATGATACCCTGGAGGCCAAGCTCCACGTGATACGTGATGGGGTCACCTACGTATCCGAGACGGATACCTACAGCATCGCTGCCTATGCCTACGGACAGCTTAACAAGGAAAGCACTGCTCCTGCACTCAAGACCCTGTGTGCCCAGCTTCTCCGCTACGGTGCTTACGCACAGAGCTTCAAGGGCTATCGGACGGATGCCCTTGCAGACAGCCAAATGACCGAGGCTCACAGAGCTCTCCTGCAGGACCTGGATTCCGTTACCTTCGGCAGCAATAACGCTGTCTTAGAGGATTTAGAGGCTCCTGCGGCACTTTGGAGCGGCAAGGTCCTGGATCTGGGCTCCAAGGTAGCAGTAAAGTTCGTCTTCTGTCCCCGGGACTATGAGGGCAATGTGGAGGATCTGACCCTCTCTGTGACCTATACCTCTATTGACGGACAGGAGCAGACCCTTGAGCTTGCCGGACCTCAGCTCTATAACGAGGCTATGGGTCAGTATGCATTTACCTTCGACGGTCTCCTTGCCGCCGAGCTCCGCAGCGTGCTGTATGTCCGTGTCTGTGAGGATGGAACCCCCATTTCCCGCACCCTGGTCTACAGCTCCGACACCTACGGCAACGGCAAGACCGGCACCTTAGGCGATTTGTGCAAGGCACTCTTTGCTTACAGTGATGCCGCTAAAGCTTTTTTTATCCACTGATCACAAGGCCAAGTGTCCGAATGGACACTTGGCCTCAATTTTTTTCACTACGGAATAAAGCTTGGCCAAGTGTCCGAATGGACACTTGGCCTCATGATCAGTTCTTAATAGGCAGCTTGCCGGGGAAGCGGTTAGCGGCGAGGGCTTCGATGCAGGTGGCGGTTGCAAGCTCTGTGTACTCGTAGGCACAGACCAAACCGTCGCAACGCTTTACGAAGTCCTTGTCATAGGGAGCACCCAGGAGGACTACGATGAGGGGACGGTTTGTGGCCTCCAGAGCACGGAGCACATCCTGCTGACCCTTGCGGAAACGGCAGTTGTACAGACCCAGAACAGCCACATCGTAGTCGCTGTCAATGGCATCCTTGGTAGCCTGGTCCAGCTCTGCCATGGGGATCACATAGGATTTGCCGCCGAACTTCTCTACGGCACGGTCGCTGAAGTAGTTGGGCTCACGCTCCTTGTCCTCTGCACCGGTGAGGGCAATAGAGGCAGGGGCGAAGAAGGCGGGATTCTTGGCCTTGAGCAGGGCATCAATGCTGCCGCTGATCAGGGTCATGGAGTCCAGGGAGACCTGACGGTTCAGCTCCAGCTTGGCAGGATCGTAGGCCTCGGCACGGGCTTCTTCGACGTCTAAGTGACGCTCCTCGAAGAGACCGTACTTCTCCTTGAAGCGGAGGACTCTCTGATAGCTTTCCTCGATCCGCTCCAGAGACAGTCTGCCGGAGTCCACAGCCTCATAAATGGCGTTGGCAGCCTGGGAAACAGCCTCGTAGGTGTGGGAGAAGGTCAGCAGGTCACAGCCGGCTTCCAGAGCACGGACAGCACCTTCCCCGGTGCCGTAGTGGGCACGGATGGCATCCATCTCCATGCAGTCGGTAAGTGCCAGGCCTTCAAAGCCCATCTTCTCACGGAGGAGCTTGGTCATGATCTCATAGGACAGGGTTGCGGGCCACTTGGGATCTACGTCGTTATAAACAACGTGGCAGGTCATGAGACCGTCAACTCCCTGGGCAAAGGCCTTGTAGAAGGGCTGCCACTCTGTGGCTTCCAGGACCTCACGGGGGGTGTTGTTAAAGGGGACGTCCAAATGGGAGTCCGTAGCAACGTTGCCGTGGCCGGGGAAGTGCTTGACAGAGGGCAGGATCTTGGAGGACTGGAAGCCCAGTGCCATGGGAACGCCGAGCTGTGCCACGACCTCGTGATCGTCACCGAAGGAACGGGAGCCGATAATGGGGTTCATGGGCTCCAGATTTACGTCCAGAATGGGAGCAAAGGTACAGCTCAGACCCAGAGCACGGATGACCTTGCCGTTGTTAGCACCCAGCTCATAGGCCTTGTCGGTGCCGCTGGCGTTGACGGACATAGTGCCGGGCATAAGGGAAGCCCCCAGGTTTACACGGGTCACAACGCCGCCCTCCTGGTCTGCGCAGATGAAGGGGGAGAAGCCGGTCTTCTCATGGACAAGCTGAGTCAGATCGTTACACAGCTTGCTGGTCTGTGCGGGAGTGACGATGTTTCTGCCAAAGAAGGCAAAGTTGCCTACATAAAAATCATTGACCAGTGCACGGGCCTGGTCGTCCACCTCGGGGGAGGGGAAGCCTGCGATCAAAAGCTGACCGATCTTCTTCTTCAGTTCCGGATTCATGGGATATACCTCCAATCAAAAATTACAGGATACGGATACGGGGTCTGTAGGTCTCCAGGATGGACTTGTTGGCCTTGTCGCCCTCATCGGTGTTGGCACTGGTGAAGACAGGGGGAACCATGCCCATAGCCAGGAGCTTCTCGGTGGTGTTGGCAATGACCAGGTTTACCAGGGTCACATCCAGTACGGAGGAGGTGGGAGCGATCTTCTGCTTCATGCCATCCAGGAGGATGGAAGCGTCGCCCACCTCACCGCAGTTATCCAGGACATAGTCACAGACCTGATACAGGTTCTTACCGCCGGAATGACGGGAAGTAACGTTGGTGGTGTGGTTCATAGAAGTGATGGCTACGGTAATGGCACCGCGCTTCTTAGCCTCGATGGCGGCATCAATGACAGCACAGTTTCTGCCGGAGTTGGAGATGAGGAACAGAATATCTCCCTCTTCAATAGGAGTATGGGAAATGACTACGTTGCCCAGACCCTCTACTCTCTCGTAGCTGCTGGACTTGGCACCGCCCTCATGGAGCATGAGGTCAGACTCCAGAATGGGGCTGACACAGGCCAGACCGCCTGCACGGTAGAAGGGCTCCTCACAGATCATGTGGGAATGGCCGGTGCCGAAGAAATACAGCAGATGGCCGTCGAAAATCGCCTTGGCACACAGCTCGGATACCTTGTCGATGACCTCTTCCTGGGTCTGCTCCAGCTTGTCCAGGAGAGTGCGGATGTTCTCTAAGTACTGCTTGTTCATAGTCAAATCTCCTTTACTTCATAAGTGATGCGATGAGATCAATGCAGGTCTGCAGACGCTGCATAAGGGTATCTACACGGACGTACTCCTCTACTGTGTGGGAGAACTCTCCCTCGGAGCCCATGCCGTCTACAACGGGAGTACCTACGTAAGCAACATAGGAACCGTCACTGCCGCCGCCGTGGGTCCGTCCTACCAGCTCCAAGCCGTTGGCTTCGGCAGCCTGGCGGGCAAGCTCGTAGAGCTCCTTGGAGGCCTGAGACTGCTGCATGGGGGGACGGATGGCCTCAATGGTCAGCTCGGAGCTAACGTTAGCAACGCCGGTCTCAGCAGTGAAGCTGTTCAGCTTCTCCAGCACCGTGTCGGTGAGGGCAGGATCATAGAAACGGACCTCGCCGATACAGGAGGCGGCATCGGCAACGATGTTGCCCTTGTCTACGCCGCCTACCATACCGCCGATGTTGATGGAAATAGCCTTCTCATCATCACGGAGGGTATAGAGCTTGGTAATGATATTACACAGACCCTGGATGGCACTGAAACCCAGGTGATAGTTCACACCGCTGTGAGCGGCCACGCCGGAGGTCTTAACACGGAAGGTGATCAGACCCTTACGGGCTACGGTGCAGTAGCCGGGCTTGGAGGGCTCCATACACAGACAGGCAATGGACTGCTTGCCCAGCTCCATGATCATGTCCTTGCTCTCCTTGGAGCCGATCTCCTCGTCGCAGTTAAGGAGGCCGCAGAGGCAGTAGTCCTCAGGGAGGTTCCCTGCGAAGGCACGCATGATCTCCAGGATCATAAGGTCACCGCTCTTCATATCCAGGACACCGGGGCCGTAGAGCTTGTTGCCCTCACGACGGAAGGGCCGTTTTGCCACGGTGCCTACATCGAATACGGTGTCCATATGGCCGATCATGAAGATCTGCTTGGAGCCGCTACCCAGGCGGCACTCTAAGAGGTTGCCCCCGGCACGCTCATGGGTAATGACCTGACAGCCAATGGCCTCGAATTCTTCTTTCAGTTGTGCGGATTGAAAATCCAGGCCTTCCTTGTAGCCACTGGGGGTATCAAAATTGACGTAATGCTCCAGCTTGCCGAGGAAGTCGTCTAAAGTGGTTAAAGCTTTGCGTTCAGTACACATTTTTTTGCACTCTCCCAAACCTGCCTACGGGACTGGGGTAAGTACCGTGAGGCAATATCTTCGTAACTGCTATCAATGCTCAGGGGCTTTCCACTGGGCAGATAGCCGTCATAGCCGCCGGTGTAGCAGAGCAAGTATACAGGCTTTCCCGCAACATCCGACAACATAGATTGTAACTCATTACCATCCCTGTTGTCAACCTCAAAAGGAAGAGAAACATAAATAAAAGGTCCAAAATCCACAGCAGCCACGTGAATCCTGCGATCCTTTTCCGCCGCGGCAACGGCACGCTCCAATACAGCGATCCGGGAATCGTATTCCCGTTTCATCTGCCCATCCTCGCAGGTATCCATTTTCTCTCTCAGAGCACGGAGGAGATCGTTCCGTTCTTCCCCGTCTAAGCCTGCGGAACGGGAGAGATAAATATCCTCCTCGGCACAGGAGATCACTGCACCGAAGGTAGTGCCGGGGGAGAAGGGGGCATTTGCAACTGCATTGCCCAGGATGCCGCCCAGACGAGCCAGCTCCTTGGCATCGGAGGCAGTGCGGGTGAAACGGGTGGACAGGTCTGCACAGGCACCGTTATGGAAGATGCAGGGCTGATTCTTAGGCAGCTTTTTGGCGGCGGCACCGGGAATATCCTTGGAATACAGGGTGTTCCGTTCATCCAGCACCGTAGGATGACAGGCAAAGAGGCAGAAGGACAGGGAATCCTCCTTCCGACACAGCTTGGTTACATGGACGGGCATGGGGAAGTCGGCACCCGCACGACCCTTATTTCGCAGGGAGGCGACCCCTACAGCATGGGTCTGTGCTACGTAGGGAGCGTAGGGAGCCAGATCCCCAAGAGCCTGCTGCCCTGCCTCCGCGGTCTTGCCTAGGAGGAAGGCTATGTACTCCGGATCATAGGACTCCATGCCGTAGAAAATATGGGAGGGGGCGCTGTGGGTATGGGTAGAGCTGACCCAGATCCGCTCCTCTTGCAGGGAAAGGGTAGAGGAGAGGGTCTGTCGTACCTGTCCGCACAGCACGGAATCTACACCCAGTACGTCAAAGGAGCAGAAGGCAAAGGAACCTCCCTCCTCGTCTTGAAGCATCAGGACAGATACATACAGCTCGTCCAGGATCCCGGTGGAGGGATCCTTACGGCGGTCAAAGCCTGCCATTTTCATAGGCTTATGAGGGGTGATGTCAGCACGACCGAAACCGGCTCTCATAGCATGACCCCCTTCGCATTTTCCAGGAGGGCATCGCCAGCAGCATCCAGCCCACGGGCATGGAGAGCCAAAGCAGCAGCGGCAGCAGCAGGATGCGCCTCTAAGCCGCACATATAGCTAATGGGGGAGCCGTCCTTCAGGAGTCGTTCCTCCAGCATGGGGTACAGAGCCCGACCGGGCTGCACCAGGGAGCCGGAAAAGACCGCAGGCAGGGGTTTGGGCTGATCGGAATTCATGGCCGCAGTGGTAATGGCCAGTGCGATCTCGTCAGCAGTTTCTTCCAGCAGAGCCCTGGCAGTAGCATTGCCCTTGCCGTAGAGATCAAAGACCAGACGACCGCAGGAGGCTACGTTGCTCCGATTGTCCCCCTGCCGCAGAGCACGGAGGATGCCGAAGGGAGATTCTGCCTCATAGTGGGCAAAAATGGTATCCAAAAGCTCCCGATCCATAGGCTCACGACCGTCATACATACGGCACACCTTTCGCAGAGCACGGAGAGCTACATCGTAGCCGGAGCCCTCGTCACCCAGGAGGGGACCCCAACCGCTGACACGGGTAAAGCCCTGAGTACTGCACACATAGGTGAGAGCCCCGGTGCCTGCGATCTGAACAACGGCAGGTGCCTCACGGACGGAGCCGTACCATATGGGGTAAATATCGCTGTCACACAGCACCAGGTCAGCATCCATGCAGGTGCTGAAGAAGGGGACGTGGGCATCTCCGTGACCCAGCAAAATGGCGGCAGATGCCATATAGGCGGCCTCCAGTCTGACGGGCTCCAGTCCTGCCCGGGCAAAGGCTTGTGCCGTGGCGGTACGGACGGATTCGGCGGCTAATTCCTTGCCGCAGTAGAGATAGTTGGAGGGGCCTCCGATACCTGTACCCAGGAGGCGGCCTGTTTCATCAGTCAGGACACAGGCGGTTTTGGTTCCGCCGCCATCGTAACCGGCAAATAGTTTCATAATGGTATGCACCTTTCATAATGGGGATTATAACAAAAAAGGGAGGCTTCTAAAAGTTCTCCTTTTAGAAGCCTCCATAACTTACAAATTAGCCCTTAACGGCACCGGCCTGGAGACCACCGATAAAGAACTTCTGGAAAACCAGGAAGACTACGATCAAGGGCAGAATGGCGATGGTCATACCTGCACAGAGGAGACCCCATTCGGTGGTAGCCTTGCCCTTGAAGGTGTTCAGAGCAACCTGGATGGGCTTCATCTTCTCTTCGTTACAGATGATGAGGGGCCACATATACATATTCCAGGACCACATAGCCTTCAGAATAACCATGGTAGCAATAATGGGCTTGGCAATGGGCATAACGATGGTGGAATAGATACGGAAGTCAGAAGCACCGTCGATCTTAGCAGATTCCACCAACTCCTTAGAAACACTGAGGAAGTGAGAACGGAATAGGGTAATACCCATACCGGAAGCCAAGAAGGGAACGATCTGACCTGCATAGCTGTTCAGCCAGCCCAGCTTTGTAATGATGATATACTGGGGAACCAGGGTGATATAAGAGGGGATCATGAGGGTTGCCAGTGCTAAGAAAATGCACAGGTTCTTGCCTCTGAAATCCTTAAATGCAAGGACATAAGCTGCCAGCGAGTCAACAATGATACCGCCTACAGTGATGCAAACAGTGACAATGATACTGTTAATGAAGAAGGTACCCATAGTCAGGGTGCTGTTGGTGCCCTTCTGAGGAGCGAACCATGCATCCTTGAAGTTCTGGAAGGTGACTTCATCAGGCAGAAGGGTTACAGGAGGAATGATAGAGCTGGGCTGTAATGCGGTGGATACCATCCAGACCAGGGGGGTCAGCATAACCACAGCCAAGAGGATCAGCAGCATATTCAGGAGGACACTCTTGATCTGTTTACTGCGCTTATAGGAGAGGGTCTTCTTTTCAGTCGTATTCATATGATTGGTACCTCCTTAATCTTCATCCGTAAGCTTCTTTTGGATGACGGTCAGGATGCTGAGAATTACGAAGATAATAACAGCAATGGCACTGCCCTTACCCATATTGCCGCCCTTGATGCCCTCGTCGTAGAGGTAAGAGATCAGGGTGGTGGTGGAATAGCCGGGACCACCGCCGGTCAGAACGTTAACGGGAGTAAAGACCTGGAAGCTACTGATGGTCTCTGTAGACACCAGGAAGAAGGTGGTGGGCTTGAGGAGGGGGAAGGTGATCTTTGTAAGCTTCTTCCAAGGAGTGACAGCATCCAGATCGGCAGCTTCGTAAATATCATCAGAGATACCGCACAGACCGCCGAGATAAATGATCATTATATAGCCGAGACTCTTCCAAATAGATAAGAGTATGACCGTAAACATGGCCCATCCGCCGTCAGAGAGGAAGGGAATGGCCTTGAGGCCAACCTTTGCCAGAAGCTGGTTAACAACACCGGACTCGGCGGGGTTAAACAGGAGTCTGAAAACAGAGGCGACAGCGACCATGGAGGAGACGTAGGGAATGTAGAGAGCGACCTTGTAGAAGGCCTTGTGCTTGATCAGCTTGCTGTGAACCATCATAGCAAGGAACAGACCAAGAACCATAGCTACGGGGACAGTAAAGAAGGTGAACACTGCGGTGTTCTTGAGGGTGGTAATAAACTTTGCCTTAGAGGTGGTGACGAAAAGCTGTTCGTAGTATCTTAGACCCACGAACTTGGGATCCTTATTGATGGTGGACATACTGTACTTACACAGGGAAAGGTAGAAGGACTGTATGGTAGGCCAGAAAATAAAGATACCGAAACAAACAAATGCAGGGATCAGGTAGAGATAGTATGCAGCTTTTTCTCTTCTGCTTGCAACGATCATTGGCTCATCTCCTTATATCAGTTTAGTAGGAACCGGTTGCCCGGCTGTGGTGAATAGAACGGAGGTAATTCTGTTTTGCACACGGCGGAACCGAGTTCCTCGTTCATGATGCACACAAGAAGGGGAATAGGGGCTACCCCGCACTAAGCTGTGTGCCATGTCGAACTGCCTCGCGGGATCTGCTCCCGGGAAACAGCATGATAGGGAGCGAATGTTGATGTGGGGAACAACACTCTGCATTTCTCGTGATGCAGAATGCTGCTCCATAAGGATCGTCATATAGACAATCGGAGCGATGCCGAATTCCGGAGGTCCGCAATCCGGCACCGCACCTTTGTTTAAGTATTTAGATCATGCTCGTTCTCGAGTAGAGCAGATCTGAGATCAGGAATTGCCTAAGGAGAGGAATTACTCCATCTCTGCTGCAGCAGCGTTGATCTCGTTGGTGATGTTCTCCAGATACTGCTCCATGGTGATCTCGCCATTGATGAGCATCTGAATGTTGGCCTTCAGGATGGTGCCTACGCCGGGAACACCGTAGTTGCCGAAGTAGTGAGCACCTTCCATAACAGCAGCGAAGCCGGCCTGGATGAAGTCCTCAGTGAAGTAAGGATCAGCAGCAGCGGACTTAACGCCGGGGAAGAAGCCGGAAACCTTGTTGTACTCAGTCTGTACATAGGTGCCCATGAGGTAGTTGATCAGCAGAGCAGCCTCTTCGAGGTTCTCTTCTGCGGAAGCGGGAACTGCCAGAACGTCAGCACCGCAGTAGCAGGTAGCGTAGGTCTCGCCTACCAGGGGAGCAATGCCCAGCTTGGTTTCCCATGCAGCTGCATCGGGGGTCTTCTCGGGATCGAGCATATCCTTAGCATAGTCAACAGCAGCGATGAACATAGCAACTTCGCCGTTCATGAACAGGGTCAGCAGCTCGTCGCCGGACAGGTTGACAGCGCCTTCGGGGGTGACACCTGCTTCATAGAATGCCAGGTAGTCTTCGATACCCTTCTGCCACTCAGCAGAGTTGGTAGCAGCGGTCATGGTGTTGGAGTCGATGATCTTTGCACCGTAGTTCCATACGAAGTTCAGGTACTGCTCGGAAGTGGTAGCACGGGTGCCGAAGCCGTAAACCTTCTTGCCGTTCATGTCGCCGGTCAGCTTCTTAGCCATCTCCAGCAGATCAGCATGGCTCATGCCTTCGGTGGGATACTCAACGCCGAAGAAATCAAAGATTTCCTTGTTGTACAGCATTGCACGGCCGCCGCCGAAGAGGGGAACGGACATCATCTTGCCATACATATCGGGGTTGGAAGAGCCCCAGTAGGTGCACTCGTTCTTCAGAACGTCGGACATGTCAGCCAGAACGTCCTCGGTGAGGAGGTCGTCCAGAGCCAGCAGGTTGCCTTCGCCGGCAAGCTGGAAGTCCAGGGGGGAGCCGAGAACCAGAACGTCAGCTACGTCGTTGCCGGCGATAGCGGTCTGGAACTGGGTGTGGGGATCGTCTGCCCAGGGAACGGTCTTGAAATCAACAGTGATCCAGTCGTACTGAGCTTCGAACTCGTCGAGGAGCTCTCTCATGCGAGCGGTAGCAGCCTCGTCCTCGCCGCCAGCCTGCCAGAAGCGCAGGGTAACGGGCTCCTTGGTGGGCTCGGTCTCTACGGGATCGGTCTCTACGGGATCGGTCTCTACAGGATCGGTCTCGGTGGGAGCAGTGGTGGTGGGCTCGGTGGGATCTTCGGTCTTGCCGCAGCCTGCGAACAGGCAAGCAACCATAGCCACTGCCAGAAGCAATGCGATGAGTTTCTTCATTGATGTTTCCTCCTAAAAAATTTGTTTGGGGTATATATCAATATCCATCTGCCTTCGAGAAGCGGGCAGGGGATACAGATATCACAGAGAAAGTATCATTGAATGAAGTATGTACCCATTCAATTATCAAAGAACAATGGTGGCGGTACTGTAAAAATATGAAAATGCACTACAGGGCATACCACTGATATAATAATATACCTGTTTGGGCGTTTTGTCAACAAAAATCGAGCAACAGAATGACCAAAAAATTTTGCGGAATCCCTGTCCTAATACAGTTTAAATTGTTCACATTGACAAAAGATGCAAATTTTCTTCGGATTTTTCCCCTTTTTTAGGGGTAAAATTTGTGAGTGTCACTATCTGAAATCTAATGGGTTTGGGGAAAATCCACAATATGCCGTAGGAAAGGGAGGGTTAATTTCTTTCACGCAAACGGAGCTCGCGGAGAAAATATGCCGCTGCAAGGAGATCCGCAGAGCCTCCGGGGGACAGGTTCTCACGGATAAAGCTGTCATCCAGTGCCTCCAGGGCTTCTGCTGTGGGGTAGGGATCCCTACTTAGGAGCGATGCCAGCTCCCGACGCAGGGCCTCATACCGTTCCGGACTGCTACGGGAGATGAGACAGGTATCCGGCTCCTCTGCCAGCATGGCAAGGAGAGCGGCGGCTCCCACCCTGTGAGGATCGCAGCCCATGGCGCAGCCCTCCTCCAATCGGGGCAGTCCCGTGTATAGGGCGGTGGGGAAGCCCCGTATGGCCTGCCCCCTTGCACCGGCAATGCCGTGGGAGCAGTAGAGCCGCTCTCCCTTTGTTTGTACAGTCTCCGGGGTGAGACGGGACAGCTCCTGCTCTAAGGGACCTGCACACAGGTTTGCGGCTTCTCTGCAGACCTGCTGCGGACCGGCACCCTCCCCCAGTCTGCCTGCGGCGGCACAGAGGAGTCCCAGGCTGAATATGGCTCCCTTGTGGGTATTGACCCCATGGGTGGCACGGAGCATCCGACTCTCTGCATGGCGGCCTGCGAAGCGGAGAGCTTCAAACAGCTCCCGGTGGCTGCCATCCCGTGCTTGCCGTCCCAATCGGGCACATTGGGTAAAGTAGGGTGCCAATGCAGCAGCAGAACGGGAGAAGAGGAACAGATCCATGTCCCTGTGGCTGCCGTTGTTTCTGCAGTCTACCAAGCCGGGCTTGGGGGTGGTGTGGAGCTCCTGCAGGAGGGCCTGTAATGCCCAGGCACCGACCTCCTCCTCATAGGCCTCGTCCAGCCCCAGACGCAGCAGCCGCAGGACCTCTCCGTACAGCTCTGTGGGGCTGTGCCGTCCTCCGCGTCGGCAGACACGGGCGTCCTCTCCGCACAGGAGGCAGGGACGGGGACGGGGACGACTCAGCTTCTCCCCCCGTGGGGTCAGCACGTCCAGGTCGAAGAGCCTGCCTATGGTAGGCTCCTCCTCCAGACGGGTGCAGAGCTCCTTGACGTAGGAGGGCTCCTCCTCTGAGAGGAAGTACCCCTCACAGCCTGTGGGAAGCCGGGTCTCCGTCTCCCTGTACAGGAAGGTGGGGAACTGAGCCTCCAGGAGCCGGACACCCAGGAGGAAGCCATCGGCGATCAATGGGCTGTTCTTTACGGGTCCGGGGATATTCATGGTGAAGGAAATAAGGGTTCCTTTGTATTTTGTCAGCAATTCCTTCTGATGGGCGGCCCGTTTCTCACGGGCCAGGAGCAGCTCCTGTAGTTCCATATTATTCCCAACCGGGCCGCTGGGATTTCAGCGTCAGCTCCCTGAGGATCTGATCGGAGTGCTCTCCCACACAGCCTACCAAATAGTACCGCTTGTGGAAGCGGTCGTAAACGTAGTGGTGGAGGAGGCGGAAGCCCTTGATCTGTGATGTGTTGCTGACGTGGATCCGGGGACCGGTACAGGGATGGGACTTGCCGCCGATGGAGACGTGGTAATCATCTATGTAGGCAATGGGCAGGGATGCACGGATCATTTTGTTGACCCTCTCCTCTAACTCCGGGATCTTAAAGGCAGGACGGTGATCGAAGTACATGGAGAAGCCGTGCTTAAAGTCTGCGTGACCGCAGTGGCTCAGATCCTCCGGGGACATACACATTTCGCACAGGTCCTCTGCGGTGTGGGCCATGAGACGGTAGGGCAGGGACTCGTGGACCACCTTGCGGATCTCCTCCGGGGAGGGGCCGAAGAGATTGGGTCTGGCGATAAGGACCTGCTCGCCTACACCGATCAGGAGATTGGCGTTGGCACCCAGGAGGGGATAGACCAGCTCGAAGTGCTCTACGATCACACGCTTGTTATTCTCCAGGGCGGTGACGATGGCATCTGCCAGCTCCGTCATTTGGGTAAAGCCGTTTTCAAAACGGATGTCTACGTGATAGGTATGGGGGGCGAAGAAGCCTCGGATCTCCCCTGCACTGAGGAGGGGGAGGGGACGCATATAGATGCCGTTGTCGTCATTGGTTAGCTCCAGGCCGGGGAACATACCACGGATCAGAGCACTCTTGCCGGCACCGGATTCGCCGATGATACCGATGAGCTTGTCTGTAGGGGACAGGTACTGCTGGGCGATCTGTACACCCAGCTCGTACATACGGAAATGGCCTCTGGGAGCGTAGTAGCTGCTGAGAATATGGCTGGTTTGCCTTGTCTGTTTTCCTTCCATGGGCTTACCTCCTGTTTACAGTAAATGATGTGTGTTTAAATAGGTGTAGGTGCTCTCCGGCACCAGGTGTCTGATATTGGGGAGCAGGCTGCGGACCTTACTTGCACTGACGGGTGTGCCCTCCTGCTCCAAACGGGGAATTTCAATAAGGGGAATAGGCAGTTGTTCTCTGAGGGCTTGGTTATACTGCTCCGTGAGGGGGGACAGCGGTTCCGTCCCTACGAAACGGTGAGTAATGCGGAAGTAGGGAATATAATGCTTGGCAAAAACCGCAATATCCAGATCGCAGTGGGCGGTAGCCTTGTCCCGATCCTTCAGGAAATAGCCGGGGAAGGTGGCGGAGGAAATGAGATAGGGTCCCGTAGGCAGTACCGTTACGTTAGGCAGGTCTGCAGTCCCCAGCTTTGCCATTTCCAGGCGATCATAGGCGGAGAATCGGCTCTTATCCTCCGACAGGAGGAACACATACAGATGATCGCACTCCCCGGCGGCGGTCTCGATCAAGTACCGATGCCCCAGGGTAAAGGGATTGCAGTTCATTACCGCCGCTCCGATCTTCCCTGTGACGCAGGGCCTGGGGAGGGAGCTTAGGAAGCTGCCGATCCCGTCCCGACGATCCTCCATAAGGAGCACATCATGGGTCTGTGCAATGGGGTAGAAGAACAGATCCAGGAACCGGTATTTGTTCCCGGGCTTGGTAAAGAGGAACAGATGCCTGTGCCCTGCTTGCAAGGCAGATTCCTTTAAGGCTGTCACAAGGGTCGCGGTCAAGCCCTCTCCTTGATACCCGGGGTCCACAGCAATATACTTCAGAATATGCTCCTGCCGCCCTCCCGTAGCAACAAGCCGCTCCCCGTCCCAAATCAGCACAGTCTCCTCAGCCTCAGCCTCATATTCCAGCCCGCATTTCTTTAAGAGCGTCATATAGGCTTCACGAACATCCCCCCGAAGCTGGTTCACAATCTCTCTATACAATCACGTGCCTCCTTTTCTTTTTCTCTATTATACTATTAAAAATAAAATCTTACAAGAGGGAATATTGTTATTGCATTTTTTGCGATTGTGTTATACAATATACGCGGATTGTTATAGAACAATAAAGGAGGAAGTCTATGAAGATCGTAAAGACGGCATCGGCGGGTACCTTGGAATCCAGCGATGTCTATGTAGAAGTGGCTCCCGGTGAGGAAGGGATCTCTCTGGAGATCGACTCTGTGGTCTATGCCCAGTTTGGGGATGCCATTCGGGAGACGGTTTTGGATGTGTTACAGGATTGCGGTGTAGAAGCTGCCTCTGTCCGTGTGGCAGATCGGGGAGCACTGGAGTGTGTCCTCCGTGCCAGAGTGGAGACCGCTCTCCTGCGAGGAAGGGGGGAGGACTGATGCGTCGTTCCATGCTCTTCCTGCCCGGCAACAACCCCAATATGCTCATTAACGGCAATTGCCTGGGCTCGGATGCAGTGATCTTTGACTTAGAGGATGCAGTGGCTCCCGATCAGAAGGATGCCGCCCGTATCCTGGTTCGCAATACATTAAGGTATATGGACTTCCGTGGCTGTGAGCGGATCGTCCGTATCAACTCCATTGGCACTCCCTATTGGAAAGAGGACTTAAAGGCCCTGCTTCCCTACAAGCCCGACCTGATCCTGCTCCCCAAGACAGAGTGTGCACAGGATATTCTAACCATTGATGCCTATATGACGGAGCTGGGCTCCGAGACGGGCGTTATGGCTCTCATTGAGACCGCTCTCGGCGTGGAGAACGCTTTCGGGATCGCCTCTGCCTCCAAGCGGCTCAAGGCCCTGTTCTTAGGTGCAGAGGACTTGACCGCCGATCTGCGGTGTAAGCGTACCAAGGAAGGCAGAGAGATCGAATATGCCCGTCACCGTCTGGTGGTGGCTGCCCGTGCCGCAGGGGTGGACGTATACGACACGCCTTTCACCGACGTCAACGACGACGAGGGGATCGTGACCGATGCGACCCTGGCCAAGGCTCTTGGCTTTACGGGCAAGGCCTCTATCTCTCCCCGTCATGTGGAGGTCATCAATTCCGTATTCAGCCCCACACAGAAGGATGTGGACTATGCCTACGAGGTCATGGAGGCCATTGCCCTTGCCAAGGAACAGGGGAAGGGTGCCATCTCCCTCCACGGTAAGATGATCGACGCACCTATCGTAGCCCGTGCAGAGCAGACCATTGCCATGGCAGAGGCCCTTGGCATGAGAAGGGGGGATTTCTGATGACAAAGTTGGTAAAGAGCATCAAGGAGGCCGTTGCCCTCTGCGGTCTCAAGGACGGCATGACCGTCTCCTTCCACCACCATCTGCGGAACGGGGACTTCGTTCTCAATATGGTGATGGAGGAGGTAGCCGCCGTCGGTGTCAAGGACCTGACGGTGAATGCAAGCTCTCTCTTCGACGCCCACGCACCCCTCCTGGAGCACATTGAAAGCGGTGTGGTCACGGGCTTGTCTGCAGACTACATAGCCGCCGGTGTTGGCAGAGCCATATCCCGGGGGATCATGGATCAGCCTGTGCAGTTCCGCACCCACGGCGGCAGACCCAACGATATCCGTCTGGGCAGGACCCCCATTGACGTGGCATTCATTGCCGCTCCCACCGCTGACCCTATGGGTAACTGCTCCGGCAAGTACGGCAAGTCTGCCTGCGGCTCCCTGGGCTATGCCTTTGCAGATGCCATGTTTGCCAAGAAGGTCGTGGTCATTACAGATAACTTAGTGCCCTATCCTTTGGCAGACTTCTCCATTTCCGAGAATTTTGTAGACTATGTGGTTTCCGTAGATGCGATCGGGGATCCCAAGGGGATCGTATCCGGCACTACCCGGATCACCCGTGATCCCGTTGGCCTGGTTATGGCCGGCCATGCCGCCCGTGTCATTGAGGCTTCCGGCCTCCTCAAGGACGGCTTCTCCTTCCAGACCGGCGCAGGCGGAGCCTCTCTTGCCGCCGCCAAGTTCCTCAAGGAGATCATGGTAAAGAAGAATATTAAGGGCAGCTTCGGCTTAGGCGGCATTACTGCCTATATGGTGGATATGCTCAATGCAGGCTGCTTCGAGACTCTTATGGATGTCCAGTGCTTCGACCTGGATGCAGTCAAGTCTCTTAGGGAGAATCCCCGACACCGTGAGATCTCTGCCCTCCAGTATGCCGCTCCCACAGGGAGAAGTGCCGTAGTGGACAGCTTAGACGTGGTCATCCTGGGTGCCACCCAGATCGACACGGACTTTAACGTCAATGTTCATACGGATTCCAACGGCTACATTATGGGTGGCTCCGGGGGTCACAGCGACACTGCCGCAGGGGCTAAGCTGTCTATGATCATTGCCCCCATGTTCCGTGCTCGTCTGCCTATCGTTACGGATAAAGTCACCTGCATTTCCACCCCCGGCAAGGATATTGATGTCCTGGTGACCCAGGGGGGCATTGCAGTGAATCCCCGTCGGGAGGACCTGAGGGAAAAGCTCCGTGCAGCGGGCCTGCCCTTAGTAGATATTGCACAGCTGAAGGAAAAGACAGAGCGGATCACCGGCACGCCTGCCAGCTGCCCCAAGGGAGACCGTGTGGTGGCAGAGGTCATTGGAAGAAACGGCGATTTGCAGGACGTTATATATAATGTAAAGGAGTAAGCCTTTATGAGAGAGATTCAAGCAACAGAATTGACGGGGATCATCCGCCGCCTTAGCATCGAGGCCAACTGCTATTTGCCCGGGGACGTGAAGGAACGGATCACCGCTTGCCGCCAAGAGGAGCCCTGGGGACAGGCACAAGAGATCTTAGATCGGATCATTGAGAATTACGAGATCGCAGACCGACGTGAGCAGCCCATCTGCCAGGACACCGGGGTCGCCTGCGTGTTCCTGAAGATCGGCCAGGATGTCCATATTAACGGTGACCTGACGGAGGCTGTCAACGAGGGTGTCCGCCGGGGCTATACCGAGGGCTACCTCCGCAAGAGTGTGGTAGGGGACCCGCTATGTCGTGTAAATACCGGGGACAACACCCCTGCCATGCTCTATACGGAATTGGTCCCCGGTGACAAGATCGAGATCACCGTTGCTCCCAAGGGCTTCGGCAGTGAGAATATGAGTCAGATCAAGATGCTCCGCCCCTCTGACGGGATTGAAGGTGTCAAGGACTTCGTCTGCAAGGTAGTGGAGGAAGCCGGCCCCAATCCCTGTCCTCCCATTGTGGTAGGCGTAGGCATCGGCGGCACCTTTGACAAGGCCGCTTACTTAGCCAAGAAGGCTCTGATGCGTCCCGTGGATCAGCCCCATGCCGATCCCTTCTACGCAGAGCTGGAGCAGGAGCTCCTGGAGCGGATCAACGCCCTCGGCATCGGTCCCCAGGGCTTCGGCGGCAAGACTACGGCCTTGGGTGTCAATGTAGAATACTTCCCCACTCATATTGCGGGTCTGCCTGTGGCAGTGAATATTAACTGCCACGTGACCCGACACAAGACGGAGGTGCTGTAAATGGCTGTCAAATTAACCGCTCCCATTTCCGTACCAGAGGCACGGAAGCTCCGGGCAGGGGACAGCGTCCTCCTCTCCGGTGTCATTTATACCGCCAGAGATGCCGCCCACAAGCGGCTGTGTGAACTGGTAGCACAGGGGAAGGAGCTGCCCTTCCCCGTTAAGGATGCTGTGATCTACTTCGTCGGCCCCACCCCTGCCAAGGAGGGACAGGCCATCGGCTCTGCCGGGCCCACTACCTCCTACCGCATGGATGCTTACAGCCCCACCCTCATTGCACAGGGGCTTACGGGCATGATTGGCAAGGGCAAGCGTGGACCCGAGGTGGTGGATGCCATGAAGGAACACGGTGCCGTATACTTCGGTGCCATCGGCGGCTGCGGTGCCCTCCTGAGCAACTGCATCAAGAAGGCGGAGATCGTCTGCTACGAGGACTTAGGTGCCGAGGCCATCCGCCGCTTGGAGGTAGAGGATTTCCCCGTAGTGGTCATCATCGACAGCGAGGGCAATAACCTCTACGAAGCAGGCAGACACGCCTACCTGGAGAGCTTCCCGAAGGGGTGATGCTTTTGGAACAGATCTTTCATGTCAATCACCAACTGAATATTCCTATTTACCGTCAGCTCGCGGATTCTGTGGAGAGTGCTATTAAAACAGGCAAGCTGGCACCCAATGAGAAGCTACCTACGGTCCGGGAGCTTTCGGACCGTTTGGGGATCGCCCGCGGCACCATTAAGCGTGTCTACGACGAGCTGGAACGGCTGGGGCTTATCGAGAAGCTGCAGGGGCGAGGGACCTTCGTCAGCTACCGTCCTCCCGAGGCGCAGAGCCGGAAGGAGCAGGCCATGGCCGCCATAGACGAATTGTTAGATCGTCTGGAGGCTATGGGCTTTTCTCCCGGAGAAACTAAGATCTTTTTGGAGCTCAAGCTTCTCCAACGGGCAGAGCAGAGTGACCCTATAAAGGTGGCTGTTCTGGAATGCAACCCGGAGAATCTGTCCCGTATGGCAGAACAGCTCCGTATGTTACCCCAGGTAGATGTGCATTCCTATCTCACAGAGACTATAGAGAATTACCCCTATAAGCTGGGGGAGGAAATGGATTTGATCGTTACGACCCCTTCTCATGGGGAGCTTCTGGAGAGCCTGGTATCGGAGCCCAAGAAGCTGGCTAAGGTGGCCCTCCGTCTCAGCCCCTATTGCTTGACGGAGATGGCAAAGTTGGAGCCGGGGAGCACTGTGGGCGTTCTTTGCAGCAGCCTCCGCTTCGGCGGAATGCTGGAGAAGACTGCCCTGGACTACGGTCCCGGCCTGCGGCTCCTGCCTCCTGCCAGTGTGACCCTGCAGGAGGATCTGGCGGTATATTTGGAGGGAACCACAGCCCTCCTCCTGCCTGTGGGGTATGAGAAATACTGCAGTGCCTCCCAGCAGAAGCTCCTTTCGGAATATCCGGGGATCAAGATCCTCTGCGGCTACGAAATGGATGAGGGCTCCTTCCTGCACCTACAGGAACGCATCAAGAAGCTCAAGAGAAAAAAAGCACTGTAAACCCTATGAAAAAGGCTTGACAAACGGGAGCCTTCTTTATACAATGAAGGCGTCCTTTTCCAAGCGAAAAAATTGTAAAAACAGGGGACTGTAACGGGTCAAGGAACCGATGATCCCATCAGCGGTTACACATGGAGCCTCCGTCCCCGGAATCATTTAGGAGCGTTATTATGGACAAAAAGAAAAAAGTTCTGGTCATGGGTGTCATCGGTGCCGATGTTCACGCTGTTGGCAACAAGATCCTCTACCATGCCTTTACCGAGGCCGGGTTTGAGTGTGTAAACTTAGGCGTTATGGTATCCCAGGAGGAGTACATTGCGGCGGCTATTGAGTCTGATGCAGATGCTATCGTGGTTTCCTCCCTCTACGGACAGGGCGAGCTGGATTGCCGCGGCCTCCGTGAGAAGTGCGACGAGGCCGGTCTCAAGGGCATCCCCCTGGTAGTAGGCGGCAACATCGTTATCGGCAAGCAGAAGTTCGAGGAAGTAGAGCCTCGTTTCAAGGCCATGGGCTTTGACCGTGCATTCCCTCCCGGAACCGCACCCGAGACCACCATCGAAGCTCTCCGTGAGCTCCTGCATATGGACGGTGAGGGCAAGTGAAGCCCATTTTGCTGATTGATTTCGGCAGTACATATACCAAGCTGACCGCTGTAGACGTAGAGGGAGAGGTGATCTTAGGAACTGCCTCCTCCTATACCACGGTACAGACGGATATCAATGAGGGACTGGAAGCAGCCCTCCGCCTCTTAGAGGCAAAGACAGGGAAGCTGGACTATGAAAAGACCTATGCCTGTTCCTCAGCGGCAGGTGGCCTGCGGATGGTCACCAGCGGCCTGGTCCCCGAGCTCACGGGAGAGGCTGCCAAGCTGGCAAGCCTTGGAGCAGGTGCCAAGGTGGTTGGGATCTATGCCTTCCGGCTCACGGAGGATGATGTCGAGGATATTCGGGACATGAAGCCGGACATTCTTCTCTTAGTAGGCGGCACCGATGGGGGTAATACGGAGTGCATCCTCCACAATGCCGCTGCGATCGCCCCCTTAGAGCCCACCTTCCCCATTGTCATTGCAGGCAACCGCAATGCCGCAAGACAGTGCGGGCGGATCCTCACCGAGGCAGGACACGAGGTCCATGTGTGCCCCAACGTCATGCCCAAGTTCGGTGTCCTCAAGATCGAGGAGACCCAGAGCAAGATCCGTGAGATCTTCCTCAACCGCATCGTTCAGGCTAAGGGTCTTTCCAAGGCTGCGGACCTTCTCTCCGATATCATGATGCCCACCCCTGCCGCAGTTTTACAGGCAGTGGAGCTTCTCAGCCAAGGCTGTGAGGGAGAAACGGGCATCGGAGATCTGATTGCCGTAGACGTAGGCGGTGCCACCACCGACGTGTACTCTGTAGCAGACGGTATGCCGGAGCATATGAATACGGTATACAAGGGACTGCCGGAGCCCTTTGCCAAGCGGACGGTAGAGGGGGATATCGGTATGCGCTACAGTGTCAAGGGCATTGTAGAGGCCGCCGGACTTGAGCGTATGAGCCGTGTCTCCGGCCTGCCCAAGGAGCGGGTCGCGGAGCTGGTGGATATGCTCAGAGCCAACACAGACACGGTCCCCAACGGCGACCCGGAGTTAGAGGCTCTGGACTTCGCCCTTGCTTCCATGGCAACGGAGGAGGCAGTACGCCGCCATGCCGGTACAATGGAGGAGACCTACACCCTTATGGGTCTGACCTTCGTACAGAGCGGCAAGAATCTGACCAAGGTCAAGCAGATCGTTGTAACAGGCGGCAGTCTGATCCACACCAAGGAGACAGAGAAGATCGCCGCTTATGCCCTCTATTCCCCCGGGGATCCTGCCTCTCTCAGACCTAAGGAGGCGGATGTTTGGGTGGATCGGAGATATATACTTGCAGCTATGGGGCTGCTTTCGTCCTACTATCCTCAGACAGCTCTGAGAATTATGAAAAAGGAGTTAGAATTCCATGGATATTCAGAATAAGCGTATTCCCGATGCTGAGTTCGAGGCCCTCCGTAAAGAGGTCCTGACCCAGTGGCCTACCGGCAAGGACGTAGATATTGACGAGGCTGTTGCCTACCACAAGGCAATGCCCGAATCCCGTAACTTCAGCAAGAAGCTGTTGGATGCCAAGAAGGCCCGCCGCACTCTGGTACAGCCCCGTGCAGGCGTTCCCGTGATCGAGGAGCATATTAAGCTCATGCAGTATTTGGAGCAGCACGGTGAGGCGGACCTCCTGCCCTCCACCATTGACTCCTACACCCGTCAGAACCGCTATGAAGAGGCGGAGAACGGCATTGCCGAGTCCATCCGCCTGGGCAGAGCTATGATGAACGGATTCCCTGCAGTCAATCACGGTGTTGCCAACTGCCGTCGGGTGGTTGAGAGCGTCAATGTTCCCATGCAGGTCCGTCACGGCACTCCCGATGCACGTCTGCTGACGGAGATCACCTACGCAGGCGGCTTCACCAGCTATGAGGGCGGCGGCATTTCCTACAACCTGCCCTATTGCAAGAACATCCCCATGGAGCGGACCATCCGTGACTGGCAGTATGTAGACCGCCTCACGGGCTTGTACGAGGAGCGTGGAGTTTCCATCAACCGTGAGCCCTACGGCCCCCTGACCGGCACCCTGGTCCCCCCCTGTATCTCCCACGCCGCCGCCATTATCGAGGCACTCCTGGCAGCAGAGCAGGGTGTTAAGAATATTACCGTTGGCTACGGCCAGTGCGGCAACCTGGTACAGGATATCGCAGCCATCCGCACCTTAGAGGAGCTCACCGACGAGTATTTGCAGAAATACGGCTACTCCGATGTACAGGTCACCACCGTTCTCCACCAGTGGATGGGCGGCTTCCCTGCAGATGAGGCAAAGGCCTTCGGTGTCATTTCCTCCGGCAGTCTCATTGCCGCTCTGTCCCATGCTACCAAGGTTATCGTTAAGACTCCCCACGAGGCTATCGGCATCCCCACCATGGAGGCCAACGCACAGGGCCTGCGCTGCACCAAGCAGGTGGTCAATATGATGGCGGACCAGGTCTTCGCCGGAGAGGCCCTGGAGACCGAGAAGGAGATCATCCGTCAGGAGACCCGTTGCATCGTAGACAAGTGCTTCGAGCTGGGCAACGGCGATATCGCTGTTGGTGTTTGCCGCGCTGTTGAAGCAGGGGTCCTGGACGTTCCCTTTGCTCCCTGCCGCTATAATGCAGGTCTCATGCTGCCCTGCCGTGACAATGACGGTGCAGTTCGTATCCTGTCTATGGGCAACCTGCCCTTCACCAAGGAGCTCAAGGACTTCCACAACGGCAAGATCGAGGAGAGAGCCAAGGCCGAGGGCCGCAAGGCTTCCTTCCAAATGGTGATTGATGACGTTTACGCAATCGGCAAGGGTCGCCTGGTCGGCAGACCCCGCTATTAAGAATAGGAGATACAAATTATGAAGATCATTGATGTTATTTGCTCCGGTGGCAGAACCGGCTTCTATTTCGACGATCAGCGTGCCATTAAGGGCGGTGCAGGTCATGACGGCACCTTTTATGTAGGTGCTCCCGTTACCGAGGGCTTCCGTGCTGTTCGCCAGGCCGGTGAGTCTATTTCCGTTATGCTGGTCCTGGAGGACGGACAGATCGCCTACGGCGATTGTGCCGCCGTTCAGTATTCCGGTGCAGGCGGCAGAGATCCCCTGTTCCTGGCAGAGGACTTCATTCCTGTTATTGAAAAGTACATTAAGCCCGAGCTGGTAGGCAAGGAAGCCAAGGACTTCCGTGGCCTCTGTGCCATGATGGAAGCCATCCAGGTAGAGGGCAAGCGTCTCCACACCGCTATCCGCTACGGCGTTTCCCAGGCGATCCTGGATGCAGTAGCCAAGGCACAGGGCAAGCTCATGTGCGAAGTGGTTGCCGAGGAGTACGGCTGTGAAGTCTCCGAAACGCCCATCCCCATCTTCACCCAGTCCGGCGACGACCGCTATGACAATGCCGACAAGATGATCATTAAGGGGGCACAGGTCCTGCCTCACGCTCTCATTAATAACATCGACAGCAAGCTGGGCCGCAAGGGCGAGAAGCTGGCTGAGTACGTAGCATGGCTCCGTGACCGTATCCTGCAGTACCGTACCGACGACAGCTACGCTCCCGTTATGCACATGGATGTATACGGCACCATCGGCGCCGCCTTCGGCAATAACAACTACAAGGAAATGGCTGACTATATCGAAGAGCTGGGCAAGATCGCAAAGCCCTTCAAGCTCCGCATTGAGGGTCCCATGGACTGCGACTGCGACCGTGAGACCCAGATGATCGCTCTGGCAGGCCTGACCAAGGAGCTGGACGACCGTGGCTGTGACGTAGAGCTGGTTGCCGACGAGTGGTGCAACACTCTCGAGGATATCAAGCTCTTTGCCGACAACAAGGCAGGTCACATGGTCCAGATCAAGACCCCCGACCTGGGCGGCATTAATAACACCATCGAAGCTGTCCTCTACTGCAAGGAGAAGGGCATCGGTGCATACCAGGGCGGCACCTGCAACGAGACCGACCGCTCCGCACAGGTCTGCGTCCACTGCGCTATGGCTACCCAACCCGTACAGATCCTTGCCAAGCCCGGCATGGGCGTGGACGAGGGCTACATGATCGTCTATAACGAAATGAACCGCATCATGGCCGTCCGCAAGGCAAGAAAGAAGTAAATCAATATAGCAAAGGGCTCTGCAGCCTCGATAAGAGGTGCAGAGCCCTTTGCATTGTAATTACCTTACATAGTAGGGGTTCGGCTTACAGAGCAGGGAAATCAAGTCAATGAACCAGCCGATGCCAAAGATACCGCCGGTGAGGAGATACAGGATGCCCATGCCGGGTCTCCCTTCGTAGAACTTATGTGCACCGAAAAAGCCGAGGAACAGGCAGAGGAAGAAGGAAACCCACTTGTTCCGGGTACGGATGCCCAATGCACCGGCGATATTGGTGTTGTTATTTGTGTTGGTATTGGTGTTGTTGATCACAATGTTGGGCTGCTCGGCCTTGCTGATAGTTTCCACCTGACAGCCACAAAGAGTGCAGATAACGGCTGCCTCGGGGATTTTCCCTCCACAGTGCTTGCAAAACTTGGTTTTTTCTACAGTTGTTTGCTGAGTTTGTGTTTGATCCATGTCCATTCTCTCCTTTTTGTGATTGCAGATTGTAATACAAAGTGCAATCATATTATAGTATATTATGATGGGGTTTGTCAATATATAATATAAATTAGAATATATGGATTGTGGGGAATTTATATGAAAAACGAACCTCTAAAAATAAAGAAACGTGGAGAAGATGGTAGCAAAATCATTACTGTCCGTATTCGGGAAGAGACCCTGGCGGCCTTAGACCGTATATCCTCAGAGGCTAACTACTCTCGTAACGAGTTGATCAATCTCATTTTGGCCCATGGCGTGGAGAATATTCAAATCGACGAGTAAATAATTGTCGAAGCAGTGGCATTGACGAGGACTACATGATCGTCTACAACGAAATGAACCGCATCATGGCCGTCCGCAAGGCAAGAAAGAAGTAATTTTATCAAAACAAATGGGGCTGTCTCAAAACTAAAATTCTCAGCGTAACCTCTGGCAAATAGTTTCGAGCAGGTTATGCACAGATTTATAGGTTTTTGTGCATAAAATTTGAAATTTTTTCTAAAAAAGGCACACCAAACCAAGGTGGTAGATTTTACCACCCTCGGTTTGGTGTGTTTTCGGTTGTTTTCGCGGCTAAGCCGCTCTGGGTTCTATCATGTGTATTCCCAACCGACCGTTTTGTATTTTATTGTGCAGTTTGAGAACATTGTAGGCTATGCTGAGAAGTGTCCATTCAACCGTCACGTTTCTTTGACCGCGCATCATAAACCTTCTGAATTCCATATCTTCCTTAATCATAGCAAACACGCCTTCTGCTTGGATTGAGCGGTTTACCCGAAGTTGGATTCCCTCGTCTGTGCAGATTTT
>JAZNYV010000183.1:0-9700 GCA_045594585.1 Faecousia sp.
AAAGTTCATTTTGTTCACTAAAACCAAAGAAATTCGCTGTTTGTTAAAGAAAGAAGTTGAACAGGATACAGAACATCCATGCACCTTTCCAACGAGTATCAAGATACTCGTTGGAAAAAACACAGTGTATAATGTCTGCAAACCTGCAAAAACGGCTTAAGACAGCCGTTTTTACAGGTCCCCACAGCTATGCTGTGGGGGGATAAGCCGCAGTAGCGACTTATTCAGCAGACATTATATAGCATCCGGGAAGAAGAAATAGGCAGAAGCATCCAGGCTTTGTGAAGCAGCCGAGGATCAAATCATATCCACGTTCAAAACAAACGGGACTGCTCTTATGATAGGAAATATCATAAGAACAGTCCCCTTGGCGTAAGTTGGGAGGCGTGGAGAAGCAAGCACCTCTTAGGGGATCAAGGGGAAGAGGGATAGATCATCTGAATGCCTCGGGCAAGGGTTTCGGCGTCGATGGCACCGGTGGCTTGGGCAATAGCGTAGCCTTGGGCATCGATAAAATAGGTGGTGGGGAGGGAATAGACGCTGTAGGCAATGGCGGCCTCGTAGCCTGTGTCATAGTATACGGGGAAGGTGTAACCGGCTTCGGCAATAAAGGCGGAGGCTCCTTCCAAGGTCTCTTGGGAGCCGTCGGTCATATTGACCATAAGGAAATGGATCTCACTGCCAAGCTCTTGGTAGGTAGTGTTGAAATCCGGCATCTCCACCTTGCAGGGACCGCACCAGCTTGCCCAGAAGTTCAGGACTACGGGTTTGCCTCGGAAGTCAGAGAGCTTGTAAGCAGTGCCGTCTGAATCATACACCGTAAAGTCCGGGGCAAGAGGAGGCTCCGTGGTAGGGGCTTCAGTCTCTGTGGGAGGGGTGGCCTCTGTGGGGAGGGTCGTTGGCTCCGTAGCATAGGTGGTGGTCGCCAGGGTAGAGAGCTGCTCCGGGGCATAGCCGGGGCTTAGCTTTTGATACAAGAGAATTGCCGCCAGGAGAAGGCCGATGAGTGCGAATGCGGATATGGTGAGAGCTTTGTTCTTCATGAAGCTACCTCCCTAAGAAGGCTGCCCAGGAGCCCTGTTGCCATGAGAATGCCTACAAGGATCAGCAGACAGCCGCTGAGGATATTGATGATGTTGTAATGCTTCTTTACCCAATCAAAGGCAGACTTGAGCCGATCAATAAGAATGGCACTGAGGAGGAAGGGGAGCCCCAAGCCCAGGGAGTAGGTCAGCAGCATGACCATGCCCATAAGGGTGCTGCCCTGTTGAGAGGCCTGCATAAGGGCAGAGCCTAAGAAGGCACCGACACAGGGTGTCCACCCAAGGGAGAACACAATGCCGAATACCAGTGCGGAGAGGAAGCCCGGCTCCCGTTTCTTAAGAGCCCGTCCTCCGCGGAACAGTTGCAGGCGGAACACTCCCAGGAAGCTCAGACCGAAGAAAATAACGATCAAGCCGGAAACAAGATCCACCCATCTCCGATACTGCTGCAGGAAGCTGCCTACAGTGCCTGCAAGAGCACCCATGGCAACGAACATGAGAGTAAAGCCCGTAACAAAGCCCAGGGCGGTTACAAGGGTCTTAGATGTGCTTCGTTCCCCTCCTCCTGCAAAATAGGAGATGTATATGGGGAGCATGGGAAGCAGGCAGGGGGACAGGAAGGTAATGATCCCCTCTAAAAAGGTAATAAAGTATTGCATGGAAGGACTCCTTTAAACAAATACGTAGGCAGAAAGACGACGGAAGGCCTCCTCCACCCGACTCCCGGGCAGGGCCAAATTCAGCCGAAGATGGCAAGGACCGTGGAACATCCGCCCGTCCTGGACAGCCACACCTACGGACCAGGCACGCGTCTCGATCTCGTCGATAGTAATGCCCCGTTCCTCGCACCAAAGGGTGCAATCAAGGAACAGCATATAGGTTCCCTGGGGACGGACACATTCGATACCGGGGAAGTGGTCCCGGATGTAGCTGCAGGCAAAGTCCACATTGTCTGTCAGAACCTGCCGCAGCTCCTCCAGCCATGCCTCCCCTGTGGGGCTGTAGGCTCCTATGAGGGCGTACATAGACAGGACGTTCATAGAGTTATAGTGGGACAGGCTGCTCTCCTTCCGCACTCTGCTGCGGAGGATGGGGTCGTAGATAATATGATAGCTGCCAATGAGACCTGCCAGGTTGAAGGTCTTGGAGGGAGCGTAGAGGGCAACGGTGTTCATCCGTGCGTAGGGGCTGACACTCTGGGTGGGGGTGTGCTTATAGCCCTCTAAGATCAGATCGGACCAGATCTCGTCAGAGATCACCTTGACCCCGTACCGCTCAAAGAGCTCCATAGCAGCCCGGAGCTCCCAGGGCTCCCAAACTCTGCCGCAGGGATTGTGGGGGGAGCAGAAGATGGCGGTATGGATATCATAGGTCTTTAGCTTGTACTCCATATCCTGCAGATCCATCCGCCAAATACCGCCCTCGTCCTTGACCAGGGGGCTGTGGACCATGCGATAGCCGTTATTCTCCAGGGAGTGGGTAAAGCCGATGTAGGTGGGGGAATGGACCAGGACCTGCTCCCCGCGGGAGCACAGTACGTTCAGAGCACTGATGACGCCGCCCAGAACACCGTTTTCGTAGCCGATGGTCTCGGGGGTCAGATCCTCTACACCGTTGCGGTCCCTGTGCCAGCGGATAATACTGTCATAGTATTCCTGCCGCGGCCGGAAATATCCGTAAGCAGGATGGCTCAGACGCTGAGATACCGCCTCTACAATAGAGGGCGCCGTAGGGAAATTCATATCCGCAACCCACATGGGTATCACGTCAAAGCCATCCCCGGGTCCCTCGGGTGCAAAGCCGGGCATCTGCCCTACGCTGTCAACTGCAATGGCATCCATGCCTCTGCGATCCATAATGGTAGTAAAATCAAACATAGCCCTTCTCCTTTTGTGATCTATACCCACTATTATAATCGAATCCCCCCACTCTGTCAACGACGGAACAAATCCGGTTTAGCGAACAGCTATGCTGTCGCAAGCGGAAAGTTGAAAGTACCCTTTCCGGTAAATCTTTTCTTGATTTGTTGGGATTCTCCATATAAATTGAATAAACACGCAGAAAACTCCGTAAATAGGTGATATATATTTTGATCCATCCCCGAAGGGGAAACTTTCCCCTTTCAACTCTTGACAAGAAAAGAAAACGATGGAATAATAAGATCGTATATGGGAGCAATGGGAAAGCTGTCAAACGGCTCCTGAATTTATGAAAAAAGGATGGGATCTTACATGATGAAACGTTGCGTGAGTCTGCTGCTTTTGGGAGCTGTGCTCCTGTCTCTGCTGCCGGGGATGACCCTCGGTACACAGGCAGCCACCTACACCACCGCCGATTGGAATGCCCTGCGGAACAACTGGAAGGTATCTATCGTCGGTGACGACACTGTGGACTGGACTGACCCGTAGATCCAAAAGATCGTGGGAGTCACCAGCACTACCACCGGTCTGACTACTGCCGGCATTAGCTATCGGGGCGGTCGGGACTGGATGAACCTGGAGTCAAACCGTTCCAACTCCGGCAGAGTCTTCGTAAGCAAAGATATTACCATCAATGTGTCCGGTGATACCATGCGGAAGCAGTTTAACTCCCTCCTGAACATGGCACAGGCCTATGGTACAAGAGGCACCGTCTACACCTATAAGGATAGCAGCGGTGCAGTGGTGACCAAGACCCTGCATCAGAACCGGGAGCTTCGGGATGCCTGCTTCTATGGTTTGGAGAAGGCAACCAACAGCTTCTATAATTACGACCGTTGGTATGCTTAGAAGAACAGCAGCAACGCAGCCTTGTATTACGGTAGGTCTCGCCTTGAGCTCCCGTCCCCTGTCCTGCTGATTCTATTAAAGTGAAAGATGTTAGGATTGATTTTGGACACGGAGGACGTCATTTGGAAGGAACAGGGGTGAGCCAAGCTGATATGAATAATGCAATTGCAAATGTTTTTGGATGTTCCTTACAAGTGCAAACAGGAGCTGCAAAAGCAAATTGAAAGAGCGAAAATCGAAAGAGAATATTCTGATTACTACATTTTTATAAGGTTGCTCGTTCCGGAGAATGTCAGTCCGATTAAATCAATGGATGAAGTGGTTGCTAAGAAGATCTTTAAGGGACTTGAGAAAGACAATGGTACTGTGCCGGTAACAGTAAACACTACGATCCCTAACTATAAGGAGATCGAGGACCATAAAGAAGCAAAGTCCACGATGAAAGCTTATTTGGAAGATGTAATGGAAAAAGCAGGTGCTTATGCCGGAGAAGAAACACAGAAGGCCATTGAAGAAGCAAAAGGAGTGCTTTCCGACGAAAGATTTATGTTGCAAAAGGGCTTACGCTCTCTCGTTGACAAGGACGCAAGAGTGGGGAGCAAGTCCAAAACAAGTCAGTTTTATGGGCACAAGGCAGAGTTTGCTATGACCACCGACGAGCGGATCATCACTGCCGCAGATGCTCATAATGGCGAATATGTAGATGGAAAAGAATTTGCTCCGCTTTTAGAGAAAACGCTTCACACAGGAATGGAAGTTTCCGAACTATTAGGAAGTAGTATCAGTATAAAATTCGTTGACTTTATCCCCTATTTTAGTAAAATAATGATGAAATCATTTCCAAAAGGAGTCCTGTACCATGAAAAAAAGAGTCCTCACCTGTCTTTTGATTTTTGTCTGTCTTCTCTCTGTGTTCCGGGTTCCGGGAATCTCCCCTATAGAGGCGCAGGCAGCAGAGGCTATTCCCGATATTCTCCTCTATGAGCAATACCCCAACGCCAAGGAGTTCCGGATCTCCACAGCAGAGGGACTGGTAAAATTCTCCCAGCTGGGACAAAATAACAACTTTTCCGGCAAAACCCTGTACATGATCTGCGACATTGACATGAACGGTTTTTCCTACACCCCTCCCGTCAGCTTTGCCGGCACCTTTGACGGTGGCTTCCATGCCGTCAAGCGACTTACCGTCACCACCAGCGATACCAACTGCGGCTTTGTAGGTAAGATCACCTCTACAGGCGTACTGCGTAATCTGGGCATGGAGGCCTGCATATTCACCGCAGTCTGCAGTAAAGACGGGTGGCGTGCCGGTTCCCTGGCCGGCATTGTGGAAAAAGGTCTGGTGGAAAACTGCTGGAGTTCCTCGGACATTACCATCTCCGGCGGCTATGATTCCCTTTCTGTAGGCGGCATTGTGGGCGGCTTGCACAACGGTGCTATCGTTAAGAACTGCTATTTTGCAGGCACAGCCACAGGTATTAAGGTAGCCGCCGGCATTGCCGGGTGGGGTCAGGGAGGCAGCGACGGCTCCGTAGGCCAAATCTACAACTGCTTCAACATAGGACAGCTTGTGGCGGAAACCAAATACGCCATTGGCCGCTACAGCAGTAAGATCACAGAGTCCAACAAATCCAAAGCCATGTTCAACAGCTACTACTTTGACAGAAGCTACACCGAATACGATTGGTCCGAAGGCGATACCCGTGTCTCCAAGCACCATTTGGGCAGCGGTCGTTTAGCCTATATTCTGGACAGCAGCTCCCCCCTGGACGAGGCTCCCGTATGGTCCAAAGGCGCTCTTTTCCCTGAGCTGAGGAAAACCGCCGGCGTTTATCCCCTGACAGTCACCTTTGTTGCAAAAGGAAAGAGCAGTAAGGCCACCATGTATTTTAATGAGGGTGACACCTATACTGTAGGCGTTCCGGACGGCGTTAGCCTTATTCTCAGTGCCAATGAAGGAACCGTAAACGGTGGCAGCTTTGTTATGCCCGGCAAGGCAGCCTCTCTGACGGTTACCGTAGACGCAGCCAATATCGCAGACTACAGCAGCTTCCCTAACGAGTCAGTCTACGTGGTTACCAATGTTGCCGGCTTTACAGCCATGTCTGCCGCCGTAAACGATGGCACCACCTTTGCCGGCAAAAGCTTTTATATGCTTGGAGACATTGACATGGATTATGCCGTTCATACTCCTATCGGGCATTTTGATTCCAATTCAAGCTGGACAACATCCTTCTCCGGAAGCTTTTACGGCAACAATTTTAAGATTCTGAGCTTGAAGGTCAATGATACTGCTCTCGACGGTGGCGGCTTGTTCGGCAGCTGCTATCAGGCCTACTTTAAGGATCTGCACATCTTTAACGGTTCCGTTACCTGCGGCAACCGCAGTGGCGGCATTACCGGTTATGCAGATGCCTGTACCTTTGAATACTGCACCAACGGTGCTAGTATCAAGACTACCACCGGCAGTGACGGTGTAGGGGGTCTGGCCGGTGTGGCAAGAATGAGTACCGTCTTCAACTACTGCGGAAATTTCGGTAATGTAACAGCCACAGAGCGCGGTGCCGCAGGCATTGCCGGTTGGGGTCAAAATACTGTTGAAATGACCGGCTGCTTCAACACAGGCATCATTACCGCTACCGGCGATGTGGCCGCTCTTGCTCGCTTGAAGGACGGATACGTTCCCGCATTTCAGGATTGCTACTATCTGAAACCCGCCTGCGACATCTCTGCCGCCGGCTCTGCAACCAACGTACAACGATTCCGCTCCGGCATCATAGGTTCCTATATTAACACCTCCTCCCGGTCAAGTACAAGCAACGGCAGCTTCACCAACACTCCCGTAATCCCCTCTGTCTGCACAGAAAACCAGCAGCCCGCCATCTGTACCCGATTGTACGCCTATGCAGATGATATTCAGTTAGGCTACCAGACCATTTGCGCCAATTTAGGGGATGACATACCCTACACCAATGCTCTCAACTACTACAGCACTACCTCTTTTTCTGCCCCCGATGCCGTTACCTCCTACGCCTATCCCACCGGCGTTTCCTTCTCCATCAGCTATGTGACAAACGGTGGCACCTGGATCGAAGCAGGAGCCTCCTCTTATACCCGGGCTCCCGGTCAGAGCTTGCCTGACGAAACCGTGATCAGCAGAGATGGCTACCTTTTTGCCGGTTGGTTTGAGGAATCAGACTTTGCAGGCCAGCCCATGGCAGCCATTGCTCCCGATTCTACCGGAAATAAGACCCTGTATGCAAAATGGGCTACTCCCATAGAAATCAGCACTGTTGCCGACTATCTGTCTTTTGCCCAGGCTGTCAACGCAGGAAGCACTTACTTCGACAAATATGTTTATATCACCGCTGATTTAGACTTCGGAGGGCAGACCATTCCTGCCATAGGCACACAGACCACCCCCTACTCCGGGGTTCTGGACGGAAGAGGCCATTTCTTCAAGAACTTTTCCATCACAGGAAACGATGCGCAGGGTCTTGTAGGCTACCTGAAGCAGGGCACTGTCAAGTTCCTCTGCGTAGAAAATGCCTCCGTTTCCGGCAAGACCAACACCGGCACCGTTGTAGGCATCAATAACAAGGGCTTGGTTCTGGGCTGTATGAGTGCCGGAGATGTAACTTCCACCTGGACCACCTATGACTATACCCTTCTGTGCCAGAATGTCCGCTATTCAAGAGCCAATGATCCTTCTCCTAATTCTATGGAGGAGAGGATTCCCCGTATGAAGACCTTGCTGAAAACCTACGATCCGGATATTGTAGGTTTCCAGGAATACGATAATCCTTGGAAAAACGCCCTTGAACCCGTTCTTTCCGGCTACAGCAAGGAGTGTGTCTTTGCCAACACCTCCGCGAAGGAGGCTGCGACTGCCCTGTATTGGAAAAGCAGTAAGTTTACTACCCTGGAAAAGGACACCTTCTGGCTTAGTGAAACTCCCGACACCGCATCCTTAGGTTGGGGAACCACCCATTACCGCACCTGCTCTTATGCCGTCCTTCAGCCTAAGGAGAAGGATATTATCATAATTGCCGCCAACGCTCACCTGGATCACGAGGTGGAAGCATCCCGTGTCAACGGTATGCGGCTGATCATGAGTCGCCTGTCTGCACTGGAGCAGAAATACAAAGAAAAGGGTTATAAAGAGGTCTACTATCATGTTATGGGAGACTTCAACACTCAAGCCTCCTCCGCAATCATGCAGGAGGTGGCCACCCGGCTGACAGAGGCTCGTTATGCCGCAGTATCCCTGGGCACACCGATTAACCAGAACACCTACAGTTCCTACAAGGAAAAGCAAACCAGCCTGGGTGATTTCATTTTCGTTACCAACAATTTAGACGTTCCCTTCTACAAGGTGGCCACAGACAAGGTCGACAACAACCCCATCTCCGATCACTTCGGTCTGTACGCTGAGCTGCGTATCGGCGGCAACTCCCACGGCGGCATTGCCGGCGAAAACAACGGTGTTATAATTGGCTGTACCTATACAGGCAGGATCTTCTCAGAGGCAGGAACTGCCGGTATTGCCGCAGAAAACAACGGTCATATCCTCAGCTCCTACAGTCAATATTCCTCTACTGCCACCGGCGTATTTGCCAACGCCATTGCCACCAAATACAATATCGGCAAGGTGGACTATTGCTACTATCCTTCCGGCAAGGGACTTTCCGGTGCAGGCTCTGCAGTAGCCGACTTAACGACAGCAGATGTTCCCGGCAAGCTAAACAAGCTGATCTCCCTTTGGGTACGGAAGGATAGCGTTAACAACGGTCTTCCCTTCATCTGTCGAGATCACGAATACACCTACGTATACAAAGACAGCAGCACCCACAATGTTATCTGTTCTCTGTGCACAGTAACAACCACCGAAAACCACACCGAAGTCATCGACAAGGCTGTTGCCCCCACCTGTACCAAAACCGGTTTAACAGAGGGCAAACACTGTGCCGTCTGCTCCGAAGTTCTGGTTGTGCAGGAAGTTCTTCCCAAAACCGAGCACACTCCCATATATGCCCCCAAGGATGCAGATTCCCATACCGTCACCTGTAAGAACTGCGACTATTCCCAAGAAGCAGCTCACAGCTACACAGACGGCAAATGTGTCTGCGGAGAGCTTGAGGTGAAGGAGCCTGTAGAGGAAAGCACTTGGAAGTTAGGTCACAGTTTGAACCTTGCCAGCGATATTTCCGTAAACTTCGCAGTCAAAAAGTCTTGGTTGACAGGCTTCGATATGGATACAGTCTATCTGCTTACGGAGCTTGATGTTTATGAAGGTAATGTTAAAACAGGCACCCAATCCCTGAAGCTTCTGCCTCAGGAGCAGGGAGATTACTACTACTTCACTTTGACAGGCCTTACGGCAGTAAACATGAATGACCGTATCCGCTCTGTGCTCTATGGCACAAAGGATCGACAGCTTTACTACTCCGCGGCAGACGATTACAGCATTGCAGACTATGCCTACTCTCAGCTCAACAAGGACGGTGCCCCGGAAGCACTGAAGACCCTGTGTGCAGACCTCCTCCGTTACGGCTTTGCCGCCCAGAGCTTCAAGGGCTATCGTACAGACTCCCCGGTAGATGCTTCTATGACCCAGGCACACAGAGCCTATCTCAGTGATGCAGAGACTGTGACCTTCGGCAACAATAACCAAGTCCTGGCCGACCTGGATGACCCCACAGCCACCTGGCTGGGCAAGGTCTTGGACTTAGATTCCAAGGTCTGAGACAAGTACGTATTCAACCCCGGCACCTACGGGGGCAAGGTCGAGGACCTGGTATTGAAAGTGCGTTATGTAAACCACGCAGGTCAGACTGTAGAGGCGGTCCTTACAGATCCCGTCCTCTATAACGCCGCCATGAACGGCTA
>JAZNYV010000184.1:0-16663 GCA_045594585.1 Faecousia sp.
TATGCCGCTGGTAAGCGGCATGGCGGCAAAGCCGCCAAGAAATAACCTGTAATACTGTTCTTGCCGCCGAAGGCTAAGCAGGATATTCATCCTGCAATAAAATGGTTTTCAAACCATTTTATCAAGAAACAGTATTATCGCGCCCTTCGGTCGCAATAAATCGGAATGTGGCCTTCTCTTTTGGGCAGGGGTGGGGCACAAGATGTAGGGATCGGAGGGGAAATCATGGGTTTTGGCTATATGTTGTTATTTTTTTGGATAAAAAACGAAAAAATCCACCAAGTATAGGCTAAAATTTTGGAAAAATGTGAAATAACACTTGCGTTATATGCCAAGATGTGGTATACTTGGTAACTGATGAACTATGCCTAATTTGGGGGAGTGGGTCTACCTGTCACTGCCCGGGGACAATGGGGCGGAGGAGCGATCATGGATAAGAGCAAGCTGCATCCGGGGCCTGTTGTACATATTCTGCTGTTCCTTCTGGCGGTGCTCCTGTTGGTGGGGCAGTTCGGCCGTAAGGAGCAGGAGGGTGAGCTTCGACGACTCCGCTTTTTCGGTGAATATTCCCGGGACGGAGAGACCTGGTATCCCTATGAGGAGCAGAGACTCTCTGCCATCGAGGGGGACCTGTATCTCCGCGGCAATTTCGGTATGCAGATGGCACAAGGGAGCACCGTCAGCTTCTATGCCTTCCATATTCGGGCAGAGGTAGAGCTGGAGGGGCAGACCCTCTACACCACGGGGGAGAATGCCCTGTGCAACGGCACATGGGTCCGATTCCAAACACCCTATGTGGGACATGGAGATCAATTCCTCCTTAAGCTGTCTAACCCTCACCTGATCGGCAACGCCCATTCCTATATGCAGCTTTTGGATAGGATCTACTACGGAGATCCTGCGATCCAGGACCGCGCCATTGAGCTTAGTGACCTTGCACGCAGAGCCATGGGCATTATCGTAATGGCACTGTCCCTTGCTCTTATGGCACTGTCCCTGGTCTTCGGCATCCTCCATCATGGGGTCACCTCACGATTACTGCCCATCAGCCTTATGGCTCTGTGCTACGGGGGCTATCTGCTGTTCAGCAGTCCCTCTATGACGCTCAAGAACAACTGGGCGGAGCTTGTCCCCTGCGGATTGTTTATTTGTGTGATCGTTGCCCTCTTAGAGCTCAGTATTCTCCTGCGGAACTTCCTGACCGCAGGGCGTCGGAGATGGGCAAGTCTGTCTTTGACTGTTCAGATCCTTTGGTTTGGGGTGCTGATCCTATGGACCGTCTTGGGTAAGCTGGAGCTGTGCTGTCTGCTGGACCTGTGTATCCCGGTGCAGATGGTGGGCCTGGTGCTCCTGATGGTGCTGGGGGCATGGGAATGGTTCGGTATAGCCGGACGGTATCCCGGGCTCCTTGCCTGCAGCGGTATCATCCTCATTGCCGCACTTTTAGAGGGTCTTAACGAGTTCCTCCTCCTGTGGGGACAGCGGCTGATCTTAGATGTTGTGGTGGCGCTTTTCTTCTTCGTCTACGCCATATACGGCCTTGTGAGAGTGCCTCTCAGCTTCCGTATGGCTGCCCGGGCGGAGCGGCTGAGCTCCGATCTGCGGCAGAGCCGTATCGTCCTTGCAATGAGTCAGATCCGGGCCCATTTTATCTTCAATATCCTTAATGCCATTAGCGGCATGTGTAAATACGACCCCGAGAAGGCGGATGCGACTTTGATCCGCTTCGCACGCTACCTACGGGGCAATATCGACGTGATGCAGGAGGACCGTTTAGAGAGCTTCCATGCATCCTTGCAGCATCTGCAGGACTATATTGCACTGGAGCAGGTGCGCTTCGGCGATCGGATCCGATTCCGTACAGAGATCGGCTTCGCTAAGTTCTCCCTGCCTCCCCTGGTCCTGCAGCCCCTGGTAGAGAACGCCATTAAGCACGGCCTGACCCCCAAGCCGGAGGGCGGCACCATTACCTTGACCACACAGCTTGTAGGGGAGCGGGTGGAGATCGCTGTGGCAGATGACGGCGTGGGCTTCGACACCCGTGTTCCTGCCGGCAAGACCTCTGTAGGTCTGAGCAATGTACGATTCCGACTAAAGCAGCTTGCCCGGGGCGAGCTCAAGATAGACAGCGATCCGGGGCAGGGAACGGTGGCTACGGTGACCGTCCCCGTGATCCCCGGAGAGGAGGATGAGACATGAGACTGATATACGTTGACGACGAACAGCCTGCACTGGATAATTTCCGCCTGACGGTGGAGAGATTCCCCGAGGTAGGCTCCCTGGTCTCCTTCTCTGACCCCGGCGCGGCACTGCAATGGGTCAAGGATAACCCGGTAGACGGGGCCTTTCTGGATATCGAGCTTCCCGGTATGGGGGGCTTCGCCCTGGCACGGGAGCTGTGCAGGCTCCGCCCGGAGCTGCGGGTGGTTTTTATTACTGCCTATGACCAATATGCCAGGGAGGCATGGGAGACCGATGCCATCGGCTATATCCTCAAGCCCTATGCCCCGGAGGATGTACGCAAGCAGCTCGACCGCATGATCCGCTACCGTCCCATGCCCAAGCGTCGGGTGGAGATCCATACCATCCCCACCCTGTCCATTGTTGTGGACGGCGACCCCATTTTCCTTAAACGGACCAAGACCAGGGAGCTCTTTGCCCTCCTGATAGACCGAGGGGAGACGGGGATCACCACAGGGGAGGGCATCTCTGTCCTGTGGCCCGACCGTCCCAACAGCAAGGAGACCGGCACCCTGTTCCGCATGACCTTTATGCGGCTGTGCGATGCACTGCGGGCTGTGGGAGTGGGACATATTCTGATCACCGAGGGCAACCGTCGTGCCATTCGGGTGGACCAGGTAGACTGCGACCTCTATCGGATCCTTAAGGGGGACCAGGAGGCTGCCAGACTGTACGACGGTCAGTACCTCCAGGAGTACTCTTGGGCCGAGGATCGCAACGGCCAGCTCCACCGTATGCTGCTGGAGCCTTGAGTTATCATTCCTAAAATTAAAAATAACTGAAATTTTTCTCAAAAAATCCAAATATCTCCTGTTTCTGTTACGCATCGGTTACGATGCAGAGAGTATAGTTATCTTGAGAAAGTGAAGTTTTACACGCTCTGTAATATGCCGATGATAGGATGAACGATTGATACAGCATTTCTTTTATCGTCTGCAAGAGCGTAGAAACTCGGGTACAGAAATTTGTATGTGATGTCTTTTGTTCCCCTGGTGGTACAAACATAGTATTAGGAGTAGACGTATGAATCACGAAGCCATTGTCCGCACCCAACAATTGAAGAAAAAACGGCGGATCAAGACTCGGCTAAAGAGGGTTTTCCTGGTTCTAGCCTGTGTAGTAGTGTTCTGTACGACCTATGCACTGATCCTTCCCGCCATTACTACCTCTACAGAGACCTTCTGCGGATTTGAGGAGCATTTCCATACAGCGGAGTGCTATGAGCAGATCTCACGGGAGGCACCTGTACTGGTATGTGATCCACTGACTCTGGGAGTCCATGTTCACGGGCCGGAATGCTGGAATGAGGAGAATCTGATCATCTGCGGATTGCCGGATTTTGTAGCCCACAGCCATGATGACAGATGCTTCGGAGAGGATGGCCTTTTGATCTGCACCCTGCCGGAGCGAACCACCCATGTGCATACGGATGAGTGCTACAGAGTCGTGCCCTGCGAGACAGAGACCTCTGAGGCTTCCTCCGTCCACATCCACAGTGAGGCTTGCTATGCTACTGTGGGAGAGGAACTGGTCTGCACTGTCCCTGAGGATGAGGGCCATACCCATGGCGAGGGCTGCTATGTTATAGGGGAGACCCTCCTGTGTACCGAAAGTGATCCGGAGCATATCCATGAGGATAGCTGCTATGAGCTACTGCTCCGGTGTACCGTAGAAGAGGCAGCGGGCCATACCCACGGAGAGGAATGCTATGCACCTCTGACAGAGTTGGTTTGCACCTTGGAGGAGACCTCTGAGCAGACTGACCGGTACGAGGTTCCCCAGGAATATGAGCTGATCTGCGGTGAGATACAGGCCCAGGTCCACGTCCATGATGATCAGTGCTTCCGTGAGGCACCTCAGGTCCTGACCTGTACCCTGGAGGAGGATGCATACCACAGCCATACAGAGCTCTGCTACGGTCTGTGGGAGCTGTGCTGTGAGCAGGAGGAGCACACCCACGATATTGCCTGCTATGCTGACTTCCAAGCAGATCTTGAGCAGGCAGCGGATTGGGAGAGCTCCTTTGCGGATGTAGAGCTGCGTGGCATTTGGCAGCAGGACGTCCTTGCTATTGCAAGGACTCAGCTTGGATATCAAGAAAGCACGAATAACTATGTTGTAGCAGAATCCGGCGTACAGAAGGGCTATACCCGATACGGAGCCTGGTACGGTGACCCCTACGGCGATTGGTGTGCCATGTTCGTATCCTTCTGTATGCACTACGGCGGTGTAGAGGGCATTCCCCTACACAGTGGCTGTACTCCCTGGATCCGGGAGCTGAGAGAAATGAATCTCTTCCGGGAGCAGGGCACCTACAGACCGGAGGCCGGTGACATCATCTTCTTCGATTGGGAGGGTGACGGTCTGTCCGACCATGTGGGTCTGGTATCTGAGTGGAAGGAGGCCTCCGACGAGGGTCCCGCAGAGCTGATCGCTTTAGAGGGCAATGCCTCCAACCGTGTCCGATACGTGAGCTATGATCCCAAGGATACTCGGATCGCAGGCTACGGACAGCTTTCCAGGAACCGATTGGTCCATACCTATTGCGGTCTGGACGAGCATACCCATGACGAGGCTTGCTACGATGAGTCCGGCAGTCTGCTGTGTGCCCTGGTTGCCCACAGCCATGACGAGTCCTGCAATTCCTGCAAGGTCGTATACTATGATAATCACCTTAAGGCTTTTGCTTACATCCAAGGAGCACCGGAGCTTCCCGAGGATCTGAGCCTAAAGGTAACACCTCTCCTCAGAGAGGATGATCCTCAGACCTATGATTCCATGTCTGTTGCCCTTAGTGAGAAGATGGCATGTCGGACAGAATATGTTGGTGAGTCCGCATTCTACAGTCTACGGCTCTTCTCCCGGGGTGAACCCTATGACCTGCCGGAGGGAGCAAGCGTCAGTGTAGAAATGTCCTTCCACCGGCCGGTGTTTACTGCAGAGCAGTTAGAGAACACCAACGGTGTCCATACCTATATTATTACCCCCGATCCCGAGGCAGGAGCCGAGGAGAGTGTCCCTGTAGATCCCACCGAGGAGACCGTTGAGCCCACAGAGCTCCATGGCCATGAAGATGGGCGGGAGGATGCCCCCTCCGGGATTACCAATGAGTCCGTCGACAGTCCCAAGCGACAGCCTGTAGCGGTAGACGACGGCTCCGGGGAGACTGCTGAGTCTGCTGAGTCTGAGACAGAAGAACAGATTCCCGTCTATGAGGCACAGCCTGCAGAGGCAGAACGGCTGGTAGATGCGGAGTCCGGCATTACCGGCGTCAGCTTCCGTACAGGAGAGATCGCTACCGTAGCCTTCGCTCTGACACGGCAGACCGTAACAGGCACCTTCTGGGAACGTGTCTCCTCTACGGATCAGATCACCGCAGATGACACCTATATGATCATTTCCGTAGAAGGCAACTATGCTCTGCGAGGGAACAACTCCAGTAACTACACCGCCGTTACGGTACAGACGGTCAAGGCCAACGAGGAGTATTACGTGATCTCCGACAGTGATGATACAAACCTCCTGTGGACGATCCGCAATCCCAGCAGCAGCAATTACACCATTCAGAACCAGGGCTCTTCCAGCTATGTGTATCTCAATAATTCCTGGTTTGGATCCGATACGGTTATCAGCAGCAGTTCCAGAAATCTCAAGCTGACCTACCAAACCTTGGAAAAGTGCTGGAGGATCGCTTACAGCAGCAACTATCTGACCAACAGCGGCAGCGGAGCTTATGACGTAGAGACATCAGGGTCCAACGAGGCGGACGTGCTGATCTTTAGACTCGCCAAGGAGGTTCAGTCCTTAGAGGTCCCTGCAGATTACAGTGACAACAGCAGCTCCGGTTCCGACTACGAGGGAGACTTCGAGATGCCGGTTTACCCCGACCTTGTGGAGCCATCCGACAGCAAGCAGGGCGAGACCTCTCTGACGGGAGAGGTTGATAACGGCTCCGTCACCATTCAAGGCGAGTACTTCTCCGATCCGGCTACCTCCGACATTGAGCGTCAGTATCAGGTAGACACCTTCGCAGAGCACGAGCACAATGACGGTAAGGTCCTGTCGGACAAGTCCGTTATCTACATGGATGATGACTACGATGCCTTTGGAGAGTATGCACCCAATACCTTCGGCGTGACACTGTCCGCCATGGCCCAGGAATATAAGGTCCCCTTTGAGTACATAGTAAAGACCCCCATTGATGTCGTGTTCGTCCTTGATGTATCCGGCAGTATGGCAACTGACTCATCCTCCACGGACAGCGACGACGGAGACAGAAACTCTAACCGTCTGAAGGACATGGTCAAGGCAACCAACGCATCTATGAAGCAGATCTTTGATGATCACGATGCAAACCGTGTAGGTATCGCCATCTACTCCGGCGGTGCTTGGGAGCTGTTACCCTTAGGTCGTTATACTGCTACCGACAATGAATACCTGGTTGCAGAATATAACGAAGGAGTTTCTCACCCCGAGGAGGGTGGATCCCACAACATTTGGTATGCCGTCGGAAGTGACAGCCTGAAAAGTGAGGATGGAACAACCTCCTACGCCGGTGTAGGCTCAAGTGCCGTTCAGGGCTTCGGTACCTACACCCAGGCAGGTATTTCTGTCGGTCAGGACATCTTCGAGGCCATTGGCGACGATACCACATGGACAGGTCCCATCGGTGAAGGAGAGTACCAACGAGAGATCACCGTCAAGAGACAGCCCGTTATCATACTGGTTTCAGACGGTGAGCCTACCTACAGCACTAATATTTATATGGATCCCATGAGCGGTCCCCATTATGGTAACGGCAACGGAGACGGCTCCACCAACGCCAAGGGCATTCATGGATACTATACCGTTCTGACAGCCAACTACGCCAAGCGTATGGTCAGTCTCCAGTATGAGAGAGAGGCTCTGTTCTATACGGTCGGTATGTATATCTATGCCGAGGGAGACCCCAATAAACCTGAGAATTACAGCTCTAAGACAGACGACAACTACAAGATCGCTGTTCTGAATCCGGACAAGGACTTTGTAGAGAATCTGGAGGGACAGACCGACGGTAACAATATATCTACCACAACGGACCTTTTTAAAGAGCTGATCCTCAGCCAGCACACAGGACAGACCGTTACTGTATCCGAAGGCTGGGAGGAAGGACAGTTAGGCATCCCCCATATTGCTGTTCCTGTTCTCCAGGGCAACCCCTATGACAGCAATTACAGCTATACCGATGCAGCCTACTTCGGTCAGATCACAGAAGAGGAACTGAAAGTGATCTTCGAGGACATCCTAAAGGACAGTCAGCAATATACCCCCTACGGCTTCATCCTTTACAACAACTCTGCCATTGATCTCAGGGACAACATTGGCGTAGGCATGGAGATCAAGGGAGCTCCCGTCCTACGGTATAACGGTGTGAACTACACCCACACCTCTACCTCTGTAGTCGGTGCCGTGACCACCTATGTTTACGACTACATCCACAATGATCCCTACATTCCCAAGCATGAGGCAGATCTGTCCCAGGTCACAGTCAAGATCGTTCTCAACGATGATGGGACCCAGTCTGTGATCCTCTACGTTCCTGACAGCATCCTGCCCACCTATACGCCTGTGCTGGAAACAGATCCCCCTCAGGATTACTACGAGATGCTGCCTATTCGTCTGACCTATCAGGTAGGCCTTACAGAGGCTTCCAAGGCAAGAGTCCTGGATCTCCAGAAGACCGGCGGCGAGCTGATCTTCTATGCCAACAAATGGGGCTCCTTGGACGAGTATGCCATGTCTACTCTAGTTCCTGCAGACAACAACCCTTACTACATCGACGTTGATCCCGATGACGGCATTCTGCCGGGACATCAGGAGCACCAGGATGTCAAGACCGAGAACACCACAGGCACCTTCGGTCTGGCAGTCGATTGCCATAAGTATGTTGATACAGATATGGATAACAGAACCCGAATCGTCCATACCCTGGGCAACAACGGCAAGCTGGTATTCCGTGCAGACACGACGGAGATCCCCGTAGAGAAGCAGTGGGAGGATGCCAATGCTGACATTATGAACCCTGTAACACTGGGGCTGTACCGTGTAGCGGAGACCGTCACGGAGGAGGGCAATGTCAACAGGACAGGCACCTTGGTTGCACAGAAGCAGTTAGACATCAATAATCAGTGGAAGGACGTATTCGGTGGCATCACCCTTCCCGACGGAGATTGGTACTACGTTATTGTAGAGAACCATGTAACAGGCTACCAGGCTTTCTATAACGGCGAGCTGGTGACCTTCTCTGTAGACAATACACCTCTGACCGGTGTAAGGGTAGACTTTACACAGTTGGAAACCGAACCCGTAAGGGTCACAAACGCCCCCACCAATGAGCTTCCCCCCACAGGCGGAGCGGGCACCATCTTATATACTATGGGAGGATGCTTCCTGATTGCAGCGGCAGCACTCGCCCTATTGTATACCAAACAAGGCAAGGGCAGAAGGGGGGTAAGGCATATTCCTGAGCAATAAGGCCCAACCCCTCATACACACCCAAACCAACAATTCAACAAGGAAAGGAAAAAGATTATGAAAAACGCAAAGCGCATTGCCGGCATTCTGCTGGCCCTGGCCATGATCTGCGTCATGGTCCTCCCCTGCCTCGCTGCCGAACTCACCGGTCTGACCGGCAGCATCACCATCACCGACAACGAGACCGTTAAGGCATCCGAAAAGACTTTCGGTGCATACAAGATCCTGGACCTTAAGGTTTACGGCGACGCTGAGACCGGTAAGATCGACAGCTACTCCTACACCGTTCCCAACAACGAGAAGCTGATCTCCTTCTACGAGACCTACTTCGGCCTGGACCGCAATGCTTCCGACTTCAATATGAAGGTCGTTGCTGCCATTAACAATCTGACCGACGAAGGCGACCTCTATGACTTTGCAAAGGCTGCTCTGGAAGCCTGCAAGACCATGCCCATGGTTCAGAGTGAGCGCAACGCTGCCAACGGCAGTGCTGACTTCGCTGAGCTGGAGCTTGGCTACTACGTCATCGCTGACATCACCGATCCCAACAACGTCAACCGCAAGCCCGTTTCCGGCCTGGTTCTGGATACCGCTACTCCCGATGTTGTGATCGAAGTCAAGGCTGAGAAGCCCATCATCGACAAGAAGATCGACAACGACGACAATCTGGAAACCACTGATGACCGTGTGGATGCCAACGAAGCTGCAATCGGCGACACCGTCACCTACGTCATCGACTCCAAGGTTCCCGATATGACCGGCTACGACAAGTACTACTTCATCATGCACGATACCCTGTCCAAGGGTCTGACCTACACCAATAACATGAAGGTCACTGTTGGCGACAAGGTTCTGGCAGAAGGTGTGGACTACACCCTGACTGAGACCAAGAATGAAGATGGTACCACCTATCTGAAGATCGTTTTCAACAACTTCCTGCAGTACAATGCTCCCGAATTCATTGATGCTCCTGTCCAGGTCAGCTACACTGCTGAGCTCAACGAGGACTGCGAAGTCAACACCATTCCCAACACCAACAAGGTTAAGCTGGAGTACTCCAATGATCCCGACGCAGAGTGCGAAGGCGAGAATGAGCCTACCGACGAGGACCTGGAGAAGGAGCCCACCGGCGAAACTCCCGAGGAAAAGGTTGAGACCTACACCACCACTCTGGAAATCGTTAAGACTGACCCCAACGGCACCCGCCTCCAGGGCGCAGAGTTCACCCTCACCGGCACTACCATGAACAAGGTCCGCGTCGAGAAGGAAAGCTTCGACCTGGATCCCAACGGCGAGTACTGGATGCTGACGGATGGCTCCTTCACCACCACCGATCCCGAGAGCCTCATTGACGGTGCTCCCATCAACAAGGAGCTGTACGCAAGCCTGACCGACAAGTATGCTAAGACCACTCATGTTGAGTTCAAGACTCAGGAAGGCGAAGAACTGACCATTACCGGTACCGTCGGTGAAGACGGCGTTCTCCGCTTCGAGGGTATCCCCTCCGGCGAGTACGTTATCAAGGAGATCAAGGCTCCCGAAGGCTACAACATTCTGAAGGAAACCATCAACGTTGTCATCGAATCCGAGTACACCGAAGCTGACGGCGAAGGCAAGATGGTATTCACCTACAGCGGCGAGGCTGTTGACTACAACGGCGTGGCACGTGTTACCGTTGTGAACCAGCTCGGCTCCGAGCTGCCCTCCACCGGTGGCCGCGGTACCACTATGTTCTACATCCTGGGCGGCGTTCTGGTCCTCGCAGCAGTTGTTCTGCTGGTTGCCAGAAAGCGTATGAGTGCTCACGCATAATCCTGTTTTCGATTCCTTTCCCCTCAGGGCTGCGGCCCTGAGGGGGATACCCCCCTGTCCCGTTGTTTGCAGAAGTAAGGAGAGCCCTATGAAGAAACATTTGATGACAATATTCCTTTTTCTTGTGTTGCTCGTAGGTTTGTCCTTGGTTCTGTACCCTTCCTTTAGTGATTGGTGGAACTCTCGGCATATGTCCCGTGTTATTACGGACTACGTGAATTTGATCGAGGATCTTGAGGAGGACGAGTATGCAGGATTGATCGAGGCCGCACAGGAATATAACCGCAGCCTTTTGAGCAGAACCAATGGGTATACCACGACCCCGGAGCAGAAGGAGCAGTACCATAAGCTGCTGAATATCGCCAATAACGGGGTCATGGGCTATATTGAGATCCCCAGTATCGGCGTTTCTCTCCCGGTGTATCACGGTACCGATGCTACGGTCCTCCAGGTTGCGATCGGACACCTGGATTGGTCCAGCCTTCCTGTTGGTGGCGAGGGTACGCACTGCGTAGTATCCGGCCATCGGGGACTTCCCAGTGCCAAGCTGTTTACTCATTTGGATAAGGTCCGTGAGGGAGATCTGTTTATGCTCCGTATCCTCAATGAGGTCTTGACCTACGAGGTGGATCAGATCCTGATTGTAGAGCCTCATGAGGTAGAGAGCCTTATGATCAGCCGGGGAGAGGACCTATGTACCATGTTTACCTGCACACCCTATGGCATCAACACCCACAGACTCCTGGTCCGCGGACATCGTGTAGAGAATCAGGAGGAAAGGAATGTTCACCACGTGATCACAGAGGCTATTTTGATCGAGCCGGCAGTGGTTGCGCCTATGGTGGCTCTTCCTATTCTGTTTGTGTTATTTGTTTGGCTTATGATCCCTAAAAAGAAGAGGAAATGGAGGGATGAATGGTGATAAAGAAGATCTTTCCGGCATTGATCGCAATGATTATGATCCTGTCAATAACCATATCCGTTCTTGCAGGCCCTGTGCCTGATGTGAACAGAAGTTGTTCTATAACGATCACCTTCAGCAAAGACGGTCAGCCCATAGCCGGGGGTAGCATTATCTGCACCCGTGTCGGCTATATCCATAAGGAGGGTAACTCCTACAGCTTCAAGCGGAGGTTAGATGACCAGGATCTTGTGAACCTACAGGACCCGGATACTGCTACACAGCTTGAGCGATTTGTTAATCAGAATAACCTCAGCGGTACTGTTAAGAATGTAGGGAAGAACGGTACAGTCACCTTTGATGATTTGGAAACCGGCGTCTATCTCATTCGACAGAAGAACCCCGCCCAGGGATACCTCTCCATTCGCCCCTTTCTTGTGACCCTGCCCTACCTGAAAGACGGGGCATATATTTATGACGTAGATGCCTCTGCTAAGACAGAATTGGATAAGGAGCCTGCAGAGTCCACGGCCCCCTCTGAGTCTACGGACCCCTCTGAGTCTACGGACCCTTCTGAGTCCACGGACCCTTCTGAGTCCACGGACCCCTCCGAGTCTACGGATCCCTCTGAGTCCACGGACCCCTCTGAGTCCACAGATCCTACCGAGCCATCCGATGGTGATGGAGACAGCCCCCAGACCGGCCAGCTTAAGTGGCCCATTCCCGTTATGGCAATGCTGGGCGTTCTCTTCCTGTTCCTGGGTCTCTTCCTGGTCTCCAAACGTAAGAGAGAAGGATCATAATGCGGAAAACAGGAATCTTTTTCATCGCTATGGGGCTGCTGTTCCTTCTGGGTTCGGCAGCCCTCCTGATCCATAATCGGAATGAGGATCAGCAGGCGGGGATCGCTGCCAATGAGCAGCTATCCCTATTGGTAGGACAGATCGAAGAACGGAAGAACCAAGACTCTACCGTTCCCCCTTCTCCTCAGGAGGAAGAAGCCCTGGAGCAGGAGCTTCGCCCCGGTCTCTCTGCCACAGAGGCGCAGGAGCCTATGGAGGAGATCGAGGTAGAAGGCAACGGATATATCGGTTATCTCAGCTTTCCCACTCTGGAAATGGCACTGCCGGTCATGTCTGATTGGACTGTGCAGAAGCTCTATACCGCTCCCTGCCATTATTTCGGCTCCGTACAGCAGGGGAACCTGGTGATTATGGCACACAATTATCAGCATCATTTTGGCAGGATCACGGAGCTCCGAGGGGGAGACCCGGTGATCTTCGTCAATATTTTCGGAGAGCCATTTTTTTACGAAGTAGAATTTCAAGAGATCCTGCCCTCCGATTGCATCCCCGAGCTGACCGCGGGGGAATACGACTTGACCCTATTTACCTGTACCTATGGCGGAGCCAACCGCATTACCCTCCGCTGCAATGAATCCGAGCCCGTACGGTAAGGAAACACCCAAGCCGAGAACCGGCTTGGGTGCTTTTGTTAGGTTTTTCGCTTCTTTTCCGGCAAAGGGATCTGTACCAGGATCACGGCTGCAAAGATGACCAGGCACCCCAGCAGCTCCCGTGTGCTCATCCGTTCTTGGAGGAGCAGAGCACCTGCGATCACGGCAAAGACCGACTCCAAGCTCATGAGCAGGGAGGCAGGTACCGGGTCGGTATGCCGCTGGGCGATCATTTGGAAGGTGTATCCCACGCCTCCGGACATCAGACCGCAGTACAGGATGGAGATCCCGGCTCCCAGGAGACCTGCTCCCGTAGGCTCCTCAAACAGGAAGGACAGGGGCCAGGATATGGCGGCTACGGTGGCAAATTGTATGGCAGTGATCCCAATGGGATCGCCCTTTGGAGCAAAGTAGTCACAGCACAGAATATGGAAGCTGAATAACAGCGCACTGATACACATCAGACTGTCCCCCTGCTCTAAGCGGAAGCTCTCTGATAAGCACAGCAGATACATTCCTCCCACAGCGATGGCTACTGCGACCCATACGGTCCATTGCACCCTTTTGCGGAAGAACAGGAGATTCAGGAAAGGGATAGGGAGCATATACATAGCAGAGAGGAAGCCTCCCTTTCCTGCAGTGGTGTAGACCAGGCCCATTTGCTGGGCAGTACCTGCAAGGGTCAGGAAGATGCCGCAGCACAATCCCCCTATAACAGTGTGACGGAGATACCTCCTCCTTTCCTCCCGTGAGGGGAAGGGGGTATTGCGGATCCGCCACAGAGCAATGGGACCCACAACCAAGGCAGACAGGGTGGTCCTGGCCCCACAGAAGGCGAGGGGACCGATGTCCTCCATGCCCGACCGCTGGAAAACGAAGGCCGTACCCCAGATCACTGCCGCGATCAGCAATAACATATTACCCAGAACTTTATTTTTCTTCATATTGTACCGCCGTTTCGTAAAATTCCCTTGACGAGCCACCTACAGCAGCTCGCCCTTCACATTCTATCAGATAATCCCCCAAAACGCAACCACGAACCTCCCACGTTTTCCAAATTCCGATATCGCTCCGTTGGAGCGATTTTGGAATTTGAATGAATAATGAATATTGAATAATTGAGGTATCCCTTCGGGATGAATTTAAAATAATGGCTCCGCCATACAAAACGCACCCCTAATCCAAGGGGCGGAGCCCATATTTTAAATCTTTGGCGGAGACAACACCGAAATGATTCATTCTTCATCATTCATCAGACATTATATAGGGAGATCCGTACCACAGCAAGCAGATCTATGACTCGGAAGGTGGATGATACCCTTGAGAAAACTGTATTTGTTCATGTCCTTACTCCTATGTATGAGCTTGCTCCTCTCTATGGAGCAGGTCTCTGCACAGGAGGAGTTTACATGGGACGTACCCAAGGAGACCCTCCTGGCAGGGCTTATGGAGGCGGATATCCGATCCATACAGGGTGCCTATGAGGCAGGGCTGCTGACCTGCAGAGAGGTGACGGAATACTATTTGGAGCGGATCCGTACATATAACGAGCCCTACAACTGCTTTATTACCCTGTGCGAGGAGGAGGCCCTGCAGCAGGCAGATGCCACGGACCGCCGCATTGCCTCCGGGGACAGGGAGGGCCTCCTCTTCGGCATCCCCATTGTGATCAAGGACAATATTGATTATGCAGGCTATCATACCACCAACGGCTATGACAAACGGCAGGATCAGATCCCCCACAGCCATGCACAGATCGTAGAGTATCTCCTTAGTGAGGGAGCGGTGATCCTGGGCAAGACCAATATGAGCACTGCCGCCCAGGATGCCAAGGCCTGCTACAGCCAGGTGGCAGGGGAGACCAAGAATGCCTACAATACCCATTTGGCATCCGGGGCCTCCTCCGGGGGCTCTGCTGTTGCTGCGGCACTGAGCTTTGCCACTCTGGGCATCGGCACGGATACCAACGCCTCTCTGCGGCTTCCTGCAGTGCTGAACGGCTGCATCTCTCTGCGAGTCACCTGGGATACCCTTTCCCTGGATGGGATCGAGGAGCTGAATGCCAGACGGGATGTTCCCGGTGTGATCACCCGGACTGTTAGGGATCAGGCTATAGCCTTAGATGCCCTTTCGGGAGGGGAGACCTCCTACGGGGAGAACCTGGACAGCGGTGTTTTAGACGGACTTCGTTTGGGACTGATCCGGGAGCTGACCTATCCCGGAGGGTCTGAGGATCGGGAGATCCTTGCAGCCTTTGAGGCCGCTCTCAGGGAGTTAGAGGCCTGCGGTGCAGAGATCGTTTCCCTGTCCGTACCCGGCGTGGAGAGCTGGAATTATAACCGCAACGACAGCACAGACTACCGACAGGGGAAACGGGAGCTGTTACAGCAGATCATGGAGGAGAATACCGTGTCTGCCTTTGTGTTCCCCTCTTACCTGTCTGCCCCTCAGTATTCCGGCAGAGACGAGAACGGTGTCTATTGGAATACTGCAGATCAGCTCTTCCTGAACAACACCGGCAAGATCTCCTCCAACCTGGGGATCCCGGAGATCGCCATTCCTATTGGCTATCATTCCCGTGGAGCAGGCATAGGTATGGAGATCGTGGCTATGGCTCATGAGGAGCAGCTCCTGCTGGATATTGCCTATGCCTATACCCTGGCCTTCGACCACAGACAGACCCCACCTGTGGGAGACCTCTATGAACAGTGGTACGCCGGCACCCTTACTGAGCTCCGTGGGGAGTATAACAAGGCTCTGTCTGCCTTCCGTGCCGCCGACACTCCCACAGGATCACTTCCCGCCACAGAGCCTGCTACCGAGACCCTGCCCCCACCTACAGAGGAGCCTACAGAGCCTCCTGCACCCCTTGAAGAAGAATCCCGCAACCCACCCCTTCTCTATTTCCTCCTCCCCGTCTGCCTCATCCCCACCTTAGCCCTAACCCCATGGCTCATAAAACGAAAACAGAAGCCCCGTACCCACACCCCCCAATAAAACCGCAAATTTCGTTTTACTACGGTGAAAATAGATTGGAAAAAAGGAAGGCAGTCTGTACGAGGGTACAGGCTGTCTTCCTGGACGGTTTTACAGGGCTTCACGGTTCTTTAGGAAGCCCTCTAAGTCGATCTTGTGGTGGTATTTTACAGCAGCGGTCTTGTCCTTGCGGAGGATGGTGTCTGCCAGATCAATGTGATTTAGGGCGGCTATGGCGACGATATAGTGGATCATATCAGCAAGCTCTACCCCAAGCTGCTCCTGCAGATCCTCGCCATCGGCAGCCTTTCTCCCGGCACGCTTGTTCAGTACCTCGGCCACCTCACCGATCTCCTCCACCAGCTTCATAAACATATTCTGCTCATTGGTACGACCCTCGTAATGCTCCTGTAAATAGGCTTGTAAAGCTTCAAATGTCAGTTCCATGGCAATGGATCTCCTTTGGTAAAGTGATTGCTAACTGTCGGGGATATATGTATAGTACCTGTGTCGCAAAGAATGAAATCGCACAGGGTGCGATGAAATCCTCGCTCTGCTCGGGTGAAATCTGCTCTGCAGATGAAATCAAATCCACCCTTCCGCCGTCGAGGCGGATTTCGTCCCCGGAGGGGATTTCATCATCGCAGATGATTTCACCCACCCACAAGGGTGGATTTAGTTAAAAAGAAACGCCGTTTGTCTATTAGACAAAAGGCGTTTCTTTTCTGGAGCGGGTGACGAGGCTCGAACTCGCTACCTCCACC
>JAZNYV010000185.1:0-32258 GCA_045594585.1 Faecousia sp.
TGGGGGTATAGCTCAGCTGGGAGAGCGCTTGAATGGCATTCAAGAGGTCAGCGGTTCGATCCCGCTTATCTCCACCAAAAAGACAGGTAATTTCGAGAGAAATTACCTGTTCTTTTTTTATAAAAAATAGAGATTTTGCGGTGTTTTTCATTGCTAAATGTTTGATTTATGGGATTTTGATATTTCGGGGAAATTGCGTTTCTTTTTGGGATGCGACGCAACCACGACGCAACGGGTAAATAATCCTGTATTCTCCTGCGTAAGAGTTATGAGGCATTTATCTTTAATTATGCCATTTTCTTAATGGCTTCTTCCAAGGCCCGGAGATCCTGATTGATGTAGGTGTTTGCGGTTACGGAGTAGTCCTCGTGACCGAGGATCCGTTGGATATCTTCGGGACGGGCACCACCGGCGGAGAGCATGGTGCCACAGGTGTGTCTTGCACTGTGGGGCGTTAGATCATTTGGGAGCCCTAATTTCTCTATGACGGGGTTCCATACTTTCTTCCGGAAGGAATCTTTATCATAGGGCGTGCCATTTGGGGCAGGATAGAGTGTGCCGGAGGTTGTCTGTGCCCATTGTGCCACGATAGATCTGATCTTGGGATGGATGGGGACGACTCGATCTTTACCGGCTTCGGTTTTCATTCCTCCGGTGAGGGTATGGTTTACGGGATCATAGGAGAATCGTGTGAGGGAGCAGAACTCAGAAACACGGAAACCCAGGTAACATAGAGCGTAGACTGCATCCCCACCGGCTACCTTGGTATAGCCCTTTTCCAGAACAGCAAACTCCATGTCAGAGAATGCTCTCTTTTTGTTCTCCTCCATCTTGGGTAGCTTTACAAGCTCTGCATAGTTCCGATCGACAATGTTATTTTCCATTGCGTAGCGGTACAGCTGAGTGAGGAGGGCTTTGATTTTGGAGATATAAGACTTGGAGAGGGGTTTTACTTCCTCGCCGTCTACGGTTCTAGGCCTTGCATAATAGTTCAGCAGTTCACGCAGCTCGGCGCTTGTGATCAGCTTCATTTGTGTCTGAGCAAGGTTCGGAATGGTATACTCTGTGATTTTCTTCCAGCTTGTCTCGTAGTTGGTTTTGGTCTGCTTGGAGAGATCATCGAAAGCCCCTACGGACCAATCCCGGTATACCTCTGCGAGTGTATAATTGATCTTATCAGAGGGGTGTTTCAGCCAATCGTCCAGGGCAGATCGGGCGTCGGATTTTTTGGAGTAGCTGCCGATGCAGGTCCGAGTGGCTTTGACCTTGCCAGTTTCGTCCTCGGTATACTTTACCGGGGTGTAGGCAAAATACTTGGTTCCGTTAGCTCGTTTGCGTTTAACGATGCTGCCGGAACCGTTTTCTCTTTTTGGCATTTTCATCTTCCTTTCTTGACTTTTTGCCAGGAATCTGCTACCATAAAAGGGTAGACGAATCCCTATGATTTTCGAGGTGGGTTTTTCTACGTGACCGCTTCCGGCTGGTACCCGGAGGCGGTCTTTTTTTGCTTTTAAAGGGGTCGAAATCGACCAGTTTAATCCGTTGTCGAGGAGTTCTCGGCTACCGGATGAGGGAGGGGCAACAGGTACCCCTCCGGTTTGTTTAGTTCCAGTTAATATCGCTATCGGTTAGGTAATCACAGGAAGCCATCTCTGCGGCGGAACGGTTGATAGCCATAGCCTCTACGGGAGTGGTCTTTGTAAAATCGGGATCCCAGGCAAGAACCAGCTTTCTCATGAGCTCCAAAGCGAGAATCTGATCCGATTCGGGGAGCATATCAACCATGTTTGCAATTTGTTGTGCGATAGATGCCATTGTAAATTCCCCTTTTTCTTGTAAACATCGCCGGGACTACCAAGATCAATCATTTGTGTTATCCGAGGGTTCTATTCCTCGTATGGATTACAATTTTATGCCCGGCATCTGTTAGGAGTGCTTGCAACATGTGCATGGCTTTTTCTTGTACGATTTCACTGCACTGCGCATTTGCTACGGCTTTACGATCTGCAGGAATGGGATCAAGTCGAAAGATGGTTTCTAAAGTGAACTTTGCATCAATGCGATCCACAGAAGCGTCTTCCACTGTTACATCAGCTATTACCATAATGGTAGGATCGGTAGGATCAATGGGATCACAGGCCTTAAAATTGTAGGATACACAGATTTCAGATTTTTCATAAGAGCTATGGCCAACGGACAATTTCAGCTCACGGATAATGGAGCTGACTAACTCAACATTACATTTTTCCATTTTGACCTCCTGTGTTAATTAGGTAATGCTGTTGGGGACAAGAAACGCTCGGAAGGGACCGAAGAAGGGGCTGTGGTCTGAATCACGGCATTCGCCGAATAGGTGGTCAGGAGAACGGGAGAGCCGTATTTTCTGGGGTGCGTTTTTTCTTCAATAGCCTCTTGCACAAATTGATTGAGAGATATACCGGCGAGCTCAGCGGCAATAGCAGCTTCTCTGTGGAGCTCCGGAGCGATGCGGATATTGAAGGAGCCGCGATATTCTTTGTCGGGACTGCGGCCGTATCTTTCGCACATCTCCAAGTAGGAATCAATACAGTTATGGAAAGATTCTGTAATCTGTTCGATGGAAAACCCGTGGTAATTCAGAGAATCGCGAATGCCGATCACAGATCCGATCAACATGCCGTCTTCTGCACTGTAGTCCACGGTGCCGTGGTAGCCTCTGTATTTCAGTAAATTAGACATAATATCACCTCTTAGTGCTCGCCGACTTCCATAAGGAATTTGCGAACCATTTTGATTTGATAGGGGTAAAGCTCATTGCCTGGGTGTGGACCGTCAAACCTGAGAATTCTCCCGGTGACCCTGTGGTAGTACGAAATGGCGGATCCCCGGCCTCCGGAATCCTTTTCACAACCGCAATGGGTCATTAGGTAATCCAATTCACGGACAGTAAAGTTTTTTGGAATGTTTTTTCGGTATAATTTCTCTATTAGATCGTCTTTTTTAGGCAAGATTTTCCCTCCTGACTATGCAACTGTTATATAGTTGCATTATTAGTATACCCGATTTGGAACCAAAATGGAATAGTAAATTTATAAAAAACAAAAAATATTCTGGGGAATTTAACGTATGAAGCTAGTGAAGGCTACGGTCCTTTACCAAAAATGAGGATTGAATACGTTCCTTTACTCTAGTGAGAGGATCACTGGGACTGCCGGAATAGTCTGCTCTGTAGAAATGTATAGCTGAGAGGGTGAAATGTAAATAAAAAAACTGCACCGTTTTTTATGGTTGCACATCTGTATCGTTATGATGTACTTCGACTTTAAGTTATTGTAAATCGGGGAAAATTCCTTTAATCCAAGAGTCCGAGGAAATAAGATGCTTCATTTCTTCAACTGTCAGCTTTCCAGATTGGCATAGTTCAACAATAACTTTTGCATTTTCCTTCCAACAGTCAAAGCGGTAGTTGATATTTTGAATGTGTGAGTTGCGCTGTTTTCGTGCATTTTGTGTTTTATAAATTGTGCGGTATGCTTTCAGTATATTATCGTTTTGTATTTTGGTATCATAAGTTGTTTTTCTGCATACTCTGCAATATATTTCATCGCGTTTTGAAGTTGGAATAAAATAATTACCACATATTTTGCACTGTTTTATTCTGATCCTATTTTTAACAGCATTTACAAAATGAAGATAAATTGCATCCAGAACAGAATATACACAATAGCCGTCACAATACATAATTTCTCCTGTCTTTTTTGATATTGCAGGGATCGGGATATACCTGATAGTAGGACGGAAATAGGATTCGACAAGATTGATCATAGTGGCGGTTTTAGGCATAGAATTAAAATCATTGTCGAAATCACAGCAAATTGCCATAACATAACTCGCTGCCGTCGAACATGCAAGTTCAAAACTTTTTTCAAGCATAATTTTCGCATCCTCTATAGTATTACAAGGATTTGAGTTATCTCGATTTTCCCAGTCGAGCATAATTATTCTTGCAATATCAACACCTGCAATCTTCTCAAATTCACCAAAAGCACTGTTGACATATTCCTCGACAGACAGCTCATTACTTCGTATGATAAAACACCGCTTCAAGGCATCATGTATTTTCCCATTTGTTGTATCATTTTCCAGATTTGCAAGATATACAAGTATTTCTTCTTGCGTTATGGACTTTGCTTCCTTATAGTCGTCGAATCGTGGGTTAATAAAATCTACATCATCAAAATTCTCCAGCGAAAGTAGTATTAGTCCAGATCGATGGGTATCCATTGTACGAGCCTCCTTCGCAGTGTAGACACTCTATAATCTACTTCATCAATGTCGTAGACAGTCTATAATTAATTAGATAGAGTGTCTTGATTTCGGTATAAAATTGTGATATCATGTAGACATGTTACAACAACAACTACAAAATGTCAACAATTATTTTGTGCTAAGGAGGTAATCGCATGAAAAATGTAGCAGTAAGAGAAACTGCAAAAAGCGAAGGCGTAAAGCTTTGGGAAATTGCAGAGCGGTACGGATGCAATGATAGTAATTTTTCTCGCAAGTTACGCAGAGAACTACCCGAATGCGAACGGGAGAAGATTTTACGGATTATTGCCGAGATTGCAGCTGAGAAACAGGAGGCGGTATAGTGGCAGAAAGACGAATGTTTGCAAAATCTGTGATAAATTCTGCACGGTTTCTTAGAATGCCTCAGTCGTCAAGACTATTATATTACGATTTGGGTATGAATGCCGATGATGATGGTATCGTGGAGGCGTTTACAGTAATGCGTGCAACCGGTGCCAACGAAGATGATCTTAGGGTGCTTGCTGCGAAGGGCTTTGTTACTGTATTGAATGAGGAGCTTGTGACATTCATTACTGACTGGAAAGTTAATAATTCGATTAGATCTGATCGATATCACCGCAGTTTTTACAGTGAACTTTTGGTGAAACTGAATAGTGGTGGGTTGGTAGATATGCAACCAAGTGACAACCAAGTGACCGACAAACGGTATACCAATGGTATACCAAGTGACAACCAAATGACAACCAATGGTATACCAAGTGACAACCAAGTGGGTGACAAGCGGTATACCGAGGTTAGGTTAGGTAAGGATAGTATAGGTAAGGATAGATTAGATAAGGATAGGCTGTCGAATACTTCGTATTCTTGCGCAGAGCCGAAATGCGACTCTACGCCGCCGGTGATTGCTTTGCCCTTAAACACGGGTGAGGAATATCCCATTTGCAGCGACAAGGTTGGTGAATGGTCAAGCCTCTATCCTGCTGTGGATGTTATGCAGCAGCTTCGGAATATGAGAGGTTGGCTGTTAGCAAATCCGGATAAGAGAAAAACCAAGCGTGGGATAAACCGCTTTGTTGTTAGTTGGCTATCTCGTGAACAGGACAGAGGAGGTCGGGGTGTTATGCCCAATCCTTCACGAGGTGCAACTGTTCGCTCAGAACCGTCGCTTCTTGACGAGCTCCCACTGTAAAGGAGGTGAGATGATGGATGGTGTTGAACAGGTGTTTGCAAGGATCTCACAGAATGCAGCTGCAGCCAATCCACCTGCAGCAGGAGATTATATTGCTGAGGACGAGCTGCTTTACTGCGGTGTATGCAAAACTGCAAAGCAATGCTGGGTTGAGATTTGTGGCAAGCTAACAAAGCAGACATGCTTATGTGCTTGCAGGAAGGATCAATATGATCGGGAGGAAGCTGCATTTAGGCAGCGTATGCAAACCGAGAACATACAGAGGATGCGACAAATTGGATTCTTGAGATCTGAAATGCAACAGTGGAGCTTTGCCAATGATAAAGGCTATAACCCGAAAATACTGAATGCAATGCGCCGGTATGTAGAGAACTTTGCGGAATTTGAAGCAAATGCAAAGGGACTGCTTTTGTATGGAACTCCCGGTAATGGAAAAAGTTTTGCTGCTGCTTGTGTGACAAATGCTCTCATTGACAAGGGGATTCCCTGTGTAATGACTTCCTTTGGGCAAGTGGCTGTTGATCTCCAGAGTGCCTTTGGGGATCAGAAGGCTTTCTACGATGATCTGAACCGTTATTCCCTTGTGGTTTTGGATGACCTTGGGACAGAACGGCGGTCAGCGTATATGGACGAAATTGTATTTAACATTATTGATCGCCGTATTCGGGCAAATCGACCCATGATCATAACTACAAATCTGACATGGGAGGCATTAAAGAATCCATCCGATGTTATGCAAGAACGGATCTTTAGTCGAATTCTCGGAGCCTGTCACCCGGTTAAGGTCGAAGGTGACGATTTACGGAAAAAGTCCCTGGTTGAGGGATTTACCGCAATGAATCGGTTGCTCGAATTGGCTTAATATCTACAAAACTTAAACGAAAGGAAAATACATATGAACGAATTGCAGATTTTTGAATTTCAAGACAATGTAGTCCGCACGGTAAGCATCGAGGGTGAGCCGTGGTTCGTGGGTAAGGATGTGGCAGTGGTACTGGGGTATTCAAACACAAGAAAAGCTGTTCAGGATCATGTGGACAGCGAAGACAAAATGGATGGGGTAACGATTCGTGACTCCCTCGGCAGAGATCAGAATGTGGTTGCAATCAACGAATCCGGCTTGTATTCCCTCATTATGTCGAGCAAGCTGCCGACTGCAAAGGAATTCAAGCGGTGGGTTACTTCGGAGGTTCTGCCCTCAATCCGCAAGCATGGGGCATATATGACCCCCGAAACCCTGCAGGCGGCAATCCTCAATCCCGACACCATGATTCAGCTTTGCCAACAGCTTAAGAGCGAGCACGAGCAGAACAAGGCACTTCGTGCAGAGAACTCCTTGCTAACAGTTGAGAAGCAGATCATGCAGCCCAAGGCAGATTACTTCGATGAACTGGTTGACCGCAACCTGTTGACGAACTTCCGAGAGACGGCTAAGCAGTTGGGGATTAAGCCCAAAGCCTTTGTGGATTTCCTACTGAATAAGAAGTACATCTACCGGGACAAGCGAGGCAAACTCCTTCCCTACGAGGATAAGAACAAGGGACTGTTTGAAGTCAAGGAAGCCTTTAATGACAAAACCCAGTGGAGCGGTACTCAGACTATGGTAACGCCTAAGGGAAGAGAAACCTTCCGGCTGCTGTGCATCTGAACTATGGTGTGGAGTGCTATGGGAGGGGCTCTGATTTCTGTTGGTGGAGGACATAGAAAGATGAACAAAAAATTTATAAAAAACATCTTGACTTTGTTGTTAACAACAGCTATAATGTTGTTAGCTACAAAGGAGGTGGAAAAGTGGCTGATAAAAGCAGAGCCGAATATTTCAGAGAGTTGCGGAAAGCAAAGAAACAGCTTGTATTCATGGTGGATCGTGAAAAAGCAGAAGCTTTGGACAAAAAACTCACCGAACGAGGCGAGGGGCGTACAGAGTGGTTTAAGCGGAAACTCGATGAAGAACTTGGGCAAAAATAAAAGGATTCCGGCGACCCTGAGAAAGTCACGCCGGAACCCAACACACCAAACCACGAAGGTCTGATAAATCTATTATATCGGATCTTCTGTGGAAAATCAACAGGAGATTTTATACAATTATGGCTAAGAAGAACGAAATTCATATTTCCCCCGAGGAAGCATTGACGCTTCGCAAAGATCATGATGAATCCGAACTCGCATGGGCACAGAAGATGGCCGCCTTTTACGGCTGCCGTCCCATCAAGAACAACGGTCCCAATTTCTATACCTTCGTGGCAGATGTGTTCCATGCAGGCAGGATCAGTGGGCTTCGTGAAGAACGGAGCAAGAGAAACGGGGTGGAGGCATGACCATTGCGGAGGTTCTTGGGAGTGCAGACGAATACATTGCTTATTGCAACATGGAAAACATAAAAGCAAATCCTGCAATCGTCAAGGTGTTGACATCTCATGGAAAGAACCATATTTCAGAGGATGCCGATCAGAACTGTGCGGAAAAGTTCCAGGAGGCACTATCCGGTTTGAGTGATGCAAAGTTTGCAATCGTCATGGATATGATACGCTTCCTGGATTGGAAGAATCGCTGTGGCACGAATGTGGCCCCAGGATAGACGAAGGGAGGCAAGAGAAATGCCGAGGGTAGTGCTCTCTAAGGCTTTGGAGGAAAAGCGGGAACGGCAGGACTTGCTGCTGGGCACGCTGGAGAAGTACCGGAAAGTCCGTGGCTATGCCAGTTGGGGTGAAGCTGCTCCTAAGTGTGGGTTTGCTCCGTCTACTCTTTATACACGGCTGAAAAAGCCGGACAAGCTGACACTGGGAGAGATCGAGATGATCATTCGTGGTCTGAAGATCCCGGCGGAGGAAATCAGACCGTATTTGTGCTGAGGCTTAACTTGCCGGCAACTTGCTGGAATGTGCAGCTTTTTGGAGATTGAACCATGAGCCATATAGGTCGAGCGTATGGAGCCGGAGAACGGGAAGGGGGAGTCGGATAGATGGATTGGAAGCGAGAAGTGATTGAAAAGCTTAGGGTGTATTCCTTCCAGAAGAATGCGTTGGTAAGCATTCCGGAGGAAATTGAGAGGATCGAGGAATCTATGTGTGGGATTCGTGCAGTAACTACGGATGCGGTATCGGGTCACGGAAAGAGGAATACATACGAAGACAGACTGCTCTCCAAGATTACACAGCAGCGTATGCTGGAACGGCGACTTGCAGAAACTCGGAGCTGGCTTACTACTATGGATCGGGCACTAAACATGCTGAGTCGGGAGGATCGACTGATTCTGGAACGGTTCTATATCCATCCTGCAAAGGGGAATGTGGATCGACTTTGTGAGGAGTTTGCAATCGAGAAGCCCGGGCTTTATAAACGAAAGGAGAAAGCTCTACGCAGACTGACACTTGCCATGTATGGCACTGTTGAGAGCTAAACTGGAGAATTTCAGGAGAATTTTTGGAGACGATTTTTTCTCGAATCAGTAGTATAATAGGATCATGGAATGAACAAGAGACCTTGTCGGAGAAGTTCGACAGGGTCTTTTGTATTATGCAGGAGGGTAAAGATGGACAAGCTCAATGGGAATGTGTGCAAGGCATTCAAGGATAGCAAGGACCGTTGTATCGGTTGCATGGGGGTTTGTGACGAGGCTGTGATGTCGGTTCAGCTCTTTGAGAGCACAGACGATTGTAAGAAGCATGAACAGGAGCACTGTATGCAAGGCGGGGAAGGGTGCCCTGTTGCAGAGGTTTTGGGGAAGCGTGTAGGGGAATAAGAATAGGGGGAGACCGTCCGGGCTATCTGCTCGGGCGGTACTCTGTGCATTTGAGGAGGGATGTATTTGGCAAAATGGGACAAGATCAAGATCGACTATATCACCAATTCGGACATGAGTCTCCGTGCTGTTGCCAAGAAACACGGGGTAAATTTCAGCTTGGTATCCAGGCGGAGTGCGGCTGATGGATGGGCTGAGGAAAAGAAACAATATCAGGTCAAAAGTGTGTCAATTTCCTTGGACAAAATTATGGCTCGGCAAGCGGCACGGAGAGAACGGGTAGAGAGGATAGCTGACAAACTCTTAGATCAGTTGGAACGGGCCGCCAATGAGCTGGATCTTGTGGAGGTAGTTACCAAGACCAAGGAGAAAGAGGTGACTACAGGGGGGATCGAGATCGAGCGAACAGACGAGAAGGTCAGTAACATGAGCACCGGAATGGTGAACCGCCAGGGAGCCAAGATGATAGCTGCCGCCTTGAAGGACGTGAAGGAGGTGCAGATGCTCCAATCCGCCCTGGAGGAACGGAAGCAGATGGTGCAGCTGGAGCTCCTGGAGCAGCAGAGAGACCAGGATGGAGACAGCACCGTTACCGCTGTTTTCAAGGGGGAGACGGAGCCTCTGAGCGAGTAAAAAACTATACTCTTTCAAAATGTAACGTAATAAAATATTTTATAACTATACTCCCATTGACAGGGTAAAATAGCGGATATACAATCACATAAAAAGCATTTGGAGGGAGCTCTATGATCGGGAAAAATGACCTTAGAGAGGCACATCGGATCCTAAATGAATACAAGGCCGGCAAGGCGAATTTGGAGCAGAAGATCATTGAAAACGAGCAGTGGTACAAGCTGCGGCATTGGGAGAGCCTGCGTGGGAATGCCAAAGAGCAGGTGGAGCCGGTCAGTGCATGGCTCTTTAATACCATTGCCAACAAGCACGCCGATGCTATGGACAACTATCCTTCTGCTAACATGATCCCCAGAGAGGAAGGGGATAAGGCAGAGGCACAGGCTCTGTCCTCCGTTGTGCCGGTCATTATGGAGCAGAACGGCTTCGAGCAGGTCTATTCCGATTGTTGGGACGACAAGCTCAGAGGCGGCACCGGCATTTACGGTATTTTCTGGAATCCCAAGAAGGTCGGTGGGATCGGAGATGTGGACATTAAGACCGTGGATCCTCTGAACCTGTACTGGGAGCCCGGGATCTCGGATATTCAGCAGTCTATGCATCTGTTCCATGTGGAGCTCCGGGACATCAAGCAGTTAGAGGAGGACTATCCCGACCTCAAGGGTAAGCTTGGCACAAGCCTCCAGGAAGCTCCCCAATATTTCTATGATGATACGGTGAATACTACCAATAAACGGGCGGTGGTCGACTGGTATTATCACAAGGGAGGGAAGCTCCACTACTGCAAGTTCGTGGGTGAGGAACTGCTCTACGCGTCTGAGAACGATCCCAACTATGGGGAGCGTGGCTGGTATGACCATGGGAAGTATCCCTTTGTCTTTGATCCTCTGTTTAAGGTGAAGGGAAGCCCCTGCGGATTCGGCTACATTGACGTAGCCAAGTCTGCACAGGAGTACATAGACCGTGGGGGACAGGCTATCATGATGAATATGCTTGCCAATGCCCGTCCCCGTCATTTTATTCGTTCTGACGGCTCAGTAAATGAGGAAGAATACCTGGATGTGTCCAGACCTCTGATCCATGTGGACGGTCAGTTGGGTAAGGACAGCATTATACGGGTAGAGCCCAACCCACTGCCCGGGATCTACAATCAGATCATTTCCGACAAGATAAACGAGCTGAAGGAGACCACGGGAAACCGTGATATCTCCACGGGAGGCTCCGCTTCCGGCGTGACTGCGGCCTCTGCCATTGCGGCGATGCAGGAAGCAGGAAGTAAGCTGTCCCGGGACGCCAATAAGTCAGCCTACCGTGCCTTCCGCAAGGTGGTAGAGATGGTCATAGAGCTGATCCGTCAGTTCTATGATGTGCCCCGCTGCTTCCGGATTCTGGGCAATGATGGGACAGAAACCTTCCAAACCTATGACAACAGAGGAATCGTCCCCAAGTCTGCAGGGGAATTCTTTGGGCGTGACATGGGATACCGTATGCCCCTCTTCGATATCGAGATCACGGCACAGAAAGCCTCTCCCTACGCGAAGCTGAGCCAAAACGAGCTTGCCTTGCAGTTCTACAACGCAGGCTTCTTCGATCCCACCCGTGCGGATCAGGCTCTCATGTGCCTGGATATGATGGATTTCAACGGGAAGGGTGTCATTATGCGGAAGATCGCAGAGAACGGCGGACTGTTTGAGCAGATGAAACAGCAGATCGCAATGCTGACCCAGATGGTACAGCAACTCAGTGCCGGATCTCCCGTGGGTACAAAGCTTGTCCCGGAGAATCATACACAATCTGCAGCGGGAAAGCCTGTAAGCAACGCAGAACCGCAGATGCCGGAACGGACCTTGGGGGAACCGAAGAATGTCCGTGATGCACGTCAGCGGACAGCAGATGCCACAGACCCCACCTAACACTGTGTACAGGAGGTGAGAGGAAAATGATATTTGTGGAATTTGTTGAGTCTCATGGCGTCCTGTGTCTGAGCATAGAGGGGCATGCGGAAACCGCTCCTAAGGGTGAAGACCTGATCTGTGCGGCTGCGTCTACTCTGGCTTATACTGCGGCTTACAGCATGGAAAAGATGTCCGAGGAAGGGAAGTTTAAGGACAACGGAGAGTTCTTTGCTCAGTTGAATCCGGGAGATTGCCTCCTTGTCTGTACTCCTAAGCCGGAGCATTTGGCATTGGCACGGTTTATGCTTATGACGGTGCTCTACGGTTTTGCGGCATTGAAGGAGGCTTTCCCCCAGGCAGTAAGCATCAATATGGAAGAGGAGGTAAATGATGATTGAAGGAATGAATCTGCAGTTGTTTGCAGAAGGTGCTGCCGCTCCCGGCGGTGAGGCCGGATTTGCTACGGCTGCCCCGGAAGGCGGTGTGGCGGTACCCAATACGGCTCCCGTATTCCAGTCCAAGCGGAGAGGCGCCAAGGCAGATCCCTTTGCCAATGTGGTATTTGGTAAACAGGGCTTGCCCTCTGACGGACAGAACAAGGAAGGACAGGCACCTTCCGAAGCTACGGCAGAACCCGGCAAGGGTGAAAAGACTGTAGACCGCAATGCAACCTTTGAGGGCTTGATCACAGGTGAGTACAAGGATCTCTATGAGCAGAAGCTTGCCGATGCCCGTAAGCAGGGTGCAGACAGCATGAGAGGAGATGCGGAGCGTAATCGCCAGATGGCTACCATGGTGGAGACCTTGGCTTATCGGTTCGGCATCAGCCCCGATGGGGACGGTAACTATGACCTTTCCAAGATCAGTGCCGCTGTTGAGAGCGAGCATAGATCTTCCCTCAGAGAGCGTGCTATGGAAGCCGGTACCACGGAGGCAGAGCTCCTGGAGGCAGAGCAGCGTGAAAGACGCTATATGCAGATGCAGCGGGAGAATGCGGCTTACCGCAAGGCGGAGGCAGAACGGAGAAACAAGGAAGCTGCTATGAAGATCTATGCCGGATGGGAGTCTCAGGCAGAAGCTGCCCGAAAGATCTACCCCAAGCTGGATCTGAAGGAGGAACTGAAGAATCCTGCCTTTGAACAGCTTATGAAGGCAGGTGTCAATGTACAGACTGCCTATGAGGTAGTCCACAAGGACAACCTGATTCACGCTGCTATGCAGTATGCAGTAGACAAGACCGAGAAGGCTACTGCCGGTAAGATCGCCGCCCAGGCATCCCGTCCCGTGGAGAACGGAAACGGTGGAAGCCCTGTCCAGGTCAAGACCGACCCCTCCAAGATGACCAAGGCGGAACGACGGGAAGTCTGCCGCCGTGTTGCCCGTGGAGAACGGATCGTATTTTAATCATCAACTGAAAGGAGAATGCCGATGAAGAAGTTGAATCTGCAGTTATTTGCTACCCAGGTAACCACTCAGGACAGCTTGAGCCCTGAGATGAAGACCTTCTATGACATGAATCTCATTGATGAGGCAGGCCCTCAGATGGTCCACGACCAGTTCGGTCAGAAGCGTCCCATTCCTGCAAACGGCGGTAAGACCGTTGAGTTCCGCAAGTTCTCCCCTCTGCCCAAGGCAACTCAGCCTCTGACGGAGGGTGTAACTCCCGATGGTAACCAGCTCAATGTCTCCACGATTACCGCTACTGTGAATCAGTACGGTGATTATATCGTCCAGTCTGATGTGCTGGAGCTGACCGCTATGGATAATACCATCCTGGAGGCGGCAAAGCTCCTGGGCAGACAGGCGGGTATTACCCTGGACACTGTGGTCCGTAATGTGCTCCACACCGGCACCAATGTAACCTACTGCCCCAAGAAGGCAGCAGACGGCACCGAGACCGAGGTTACCTCCCGTGCTGCCCTGGATGAAACTGCACAGCTCACCGTAGATGTGGTCAACCAGGTAGTTGCAAAGCTGAGAGCACAGAACGCTCCTACCATTGACGGTAAGTATGTTGCCATTATCCATCCCTATGTTGCCTATGACCTGATGCGTGATCCCGAGTGGATCGATGCTCACAAGTATGCCAATGCAGATGCCCTGTATGAAGGGGAGATCGGTGAGATCGGCGGTGTCCGCTTCGTGCAGACTACGGAAGCCAAGGTCTATGCCGGTGAGGGCTGCCCCAACGGTCTGGCGGTATTCGGCTCCCTGTTCTTCGGTGACGGTGCCTACGGTGTGACCGAGGTGACCGGTGGGGGTCTTGAGACTATCGTCAAGCAGAAAGGCTCCGGCGGCACCTCCGATCCTCTGAATCAGCGGAGCTCCGTAGGCTGGAAGGCTCTCAAGACTGCTGAGCTTCTGATCCCCAACTACCTGGTCCGTGTAGAGTCCTGCTCCAAGCGGTTCTCTTCTACTACTCAGGCAAACTAAGACAGTGGACTTCGACCGGTGCGGTTTTGTGAGCTTTGCTTCTGGAGAGGTCAGAGGATGGCGACGGGCGAGGTGTGATTCTCATATGAGCGTTAAGGAGGTGTAACATTGGGAGAAGTTAAGAAGGAAAAGATGGTGCGTGTCCGTCTGCCCAAGACCAAGGAACTGCAGGACGATGTCTATGTCTCTGTGAATCAGCGGAACTGGCTGATCAAGCGTGGCGAATCCGTAGAGGTTCCTGCTTGTGTGGCAGAGGTGCTGCAGCATTCCGAGGATATGGCATCCGAGGCCATGGCCTTTGACAGCCGTGTGAGCAAGGGCGACAAGTAATATGAACGAAGGAAGGGAGCGGACTGCGGAAGGCAATTCGCTCCCTTTTGGGCATTGAATGAAATGGTAAGGAGTGATGTGCAATGATTATTGAGCCGGTCGATCTTTCCCGGAAAGGAACGCTTGAGGAAAGAATAGATCGCTTGGAACGATATATCTATCGTCTTGTCTGGGATCTTCAGGCGTTTACTGAAGAGGTCGAAAAGTACATAAAACCGAAGCAGGAGGAAGAATACAAAAGGAGGAGAGGCATTTGAGCTACAGCAAGTATTATAACCGTGAGGATAAGGCCTTCGATTATGATCCCAATGTGGATTATATGAAGAAGATGCAAGAGGCCGCCGAGAAGGGGGATATGGAGGCTGCCGCCCGCTACGAGCAGCAGCGCAACGAGAAGATCAAGGGGGAAGGGCTCACACAGTATGAGCAGACCAACAATTATGCCCAGTATCTCCCTAAGTCCACTGCACAGCAGTTAGACGAGATCCTGGAGCAGATCAAAGGGAAGAAGCCCTTTGAATTTGACTTAGACGGTGATGCTTTCTATCAGCAGTACAAAGAGAAGTTTGGCAAGAATGCCCGGCTTGCTATGGAAGATGTTATGGCACAGGCCACCGCCCTTACGGGAGGCTATGGCAATTCCTATGCTCAGACCGTAGGACAGCAGGCATATCAGCAACAGATGGACAGGCTCAACGATATTGTACCGGAGGTCTATGCCCGTCAGAGAGCAGAGTACGATGCAGAGCAGGACGATCTCTACAGACAGCTTAACCTCCTGTCTCAGCAGGAAGCTACGGAGTACAGCAGGGAACAGGATGCCTATAACCGTGAGCTTTACGAGTCCGAAAAGGCAGCAGCAGAGGCAAAGTCCCAACAGGATAAGGCATATGAGTTGGCACTGACCATGCTCAAGAGCGGTATGATGCCTTCTGAGGGTGTACTGTCTGCCTCCGGCCTCAGTGCAGAGGACGCCCAGAAGATCTATGACTACAGCACACAGTCTATGATGGATTCATCCGGTGGTGGTTCTTCCGGCGGTGGTGGTTACTACACCCCTGCTACAAAACTGAAAACCCTGCCCAAGACCGATATGGAGGAACTGCGGGACCTCTATAACGAAGGAAGCAAGAAGAACGATCTGAATGCCTTCTACCAGCAGAAAAGCCTCCTTGCGGCATTGGACTATGATGTGTCTGCCTTCGATGATTGGGCAGGGCAGGAGTATGACGGCTATACCTCCGAGAAGCCCCAAGGTGTGACCTATGCTAAATATGGCATGGATGCGTTCCAGCAGTTCTATAACAAACTTTGGGTGGTTTCTCCTGCTGAGGCGGTAGATATGCTCAATGAGAGAGATGGAGATTTCTCCGAAACACAGTGGAGCCGGATCAAAGCATTGCTTGACGAGAGACCGGAGATAGAAAAGTTGCTTATGGAGGGAGGAATTTCCGGATGAACCCGTGGGAGGATTTCAAACGCCGCATAAAGGAACAGCAGGAGAACAGTAACTCATCCGATGACGACTCCGGAAGCACAACCCAGCGCAGCGGATCCGGTATAATGACTCCCTGGCAGGACTATAAGCAGCAGGTGGAGGGTCGGAAGAAGGAAGGAAATTTCTTTTCCACAATAGAACGGGAACGGGAGCCTGTAAAACTCCCTAAGCTATCCTACCCGAAGCCCTTAAGTGCTCCCGCCGGGGAAGGCTATTTCTCCTATCCCGGTGCAACGATCCAAGAGAGCAGAGATACCTTCTCCGAGCTGTATCGGCAGGACAACGACCGCTTCCTTTCCGGAGTAAAGGATACGGTAGCTCCCTATTATATCGATGCTATGGAAGAGCATCGTGCTTCTCAGAATCCTTACGGAGCCAAGGGCTATCCCGGTCTGACGGCTAAGCCTGAGCCGGTTACGAATTTAGAGACCTATATCGAGCCTACAGAGGACTATTATGCTGCGGCTATCGAGTATGCCAAGAATGTCCATCCCTACGCAGAGAGAGCCGGAAAAACCGCACAGGCGGCAACGAAGTTTGAGGAGTCTGTGGAGGAAATCAATGAAGCATGGGAATCCGGACTTCGCAAACCGGAAGAAATCCGTGCTGATATAGAAAAAACTGATGGGGATGCTCGTATCGGTGCTTCGATCTATCGTCAGCAGTTAGAGGATGAGCTGGGGGCGGTGCTGTCCTATCATTATGAGGACAGTTACAAAAAAGGAGAGTTTGACCTTTTAGGCCTGTCAAAGTCCGTAGGCTCCGGGGCTAAGCGTATTGCTGAACTGGAACAGGAAATCCGGGAAGATCGCTATACTCTTGACAACTGGGCCGGTGATAACTGGGATTGGCTAACAGATGAAGGTCGTGCCGAGGCTAAGATCATCAGTGACCGTATTGAAGCAAACGAGAGGGAACTCAGTGCTTTGCAGAAGTCTTACAGTGCGGAAAGTGAAGCATACAGCTATTATTTGGGGCGAATGTTCCAAGATATGCAAACCGACTCTGCAGCAGATGCCACCATAGCCGCCGGTAAGCAGAAACACGAGACTGCTCTCAAACGCTTTGACGAGTATATGAACGACCCTGAGAATCAGAAAAGCCTTGGAACCTATCATCAACAGGCACCTACTGTTGATGAAGGCAGACGAGAATATCCTCTTGCGGTCTCTGTTGAGGAGCTGTCGGAAGAAGACCGGGAAAAATTCTGGTATCTGATCGGCAAGGGACATGATGAAGCTGCACTTGAATATGCAAGTCGTGCTGTTTTCTCTGATCGCACGGAACGACTGGAATCAATCAAAAACTGGGCTGGAAAGAACTTCGGAACAGGTGCTGTAGCGACCGCCGGATCCTTGCTAACATTGCCTGTTGCATGGATGGATCCTATGATTGCAGCCACTAAATCGGCAAATACAGGGTTGCAATATTCCAATGTGGGACCGGGATCCTTCCGGGACAGCCTGAAATCCGGTGTTGCAGAATCTCTCAATGAGTTTTCCGGAACTATACCGGAAAATATCCCTGTTATCGGTGGAAAGGGATTGGGGGATCTGTACCAATTGGGTATGTCTATGGCGGAAAGCTATTTGAGCGGTGTCATTGCGGGACCTGTGGGAGCCAGTGCCATGTTGGGCGGCAGTGCCTTTGCATCCGGCTATAATCAAGCCATGAGCAAAGGGGTAGACCATAATACCGCACTCAAGTACGGTGCTGCACAGGGCCTGGCAGAGGTTGTCTTTGAGTATGTATCTTTGGATAAGCTGTTCAGCGAATCGGGGGGAAGCTTTCTCAAGAATGTTCTATCCCAAGGCGGTGTAGAGGCCTCGGAAGAAGCCTGTACCTCTGTTGCCAACTTCTTTACGGATCGCTGGATTATGGGCGGAAAGTCCGAATATGAGCTTTCTGTGAAAGCCTATATGGAAGACGGTCTGACAGAGGAGGAAGCCCGAAAGAAAGCTACATGGGACTTTGTGGAGAATACTGCTGCAGATGCCTTAGGGGGATTTATTTCCGGTGGCGGTATGTCCGCTGCCCATTCCGCTGTATCGAAGATCGTGACCGCAAAGGACAATCAGATTGTCCGGGCGAAGGAACTGCTGGGCAAGGTAGATGAGAAGACCGATGCCTACACAATCTGCCGGGCATTGCATACTGTTGGAGCTTCCTTGTCAGAGCAGAACATCAATGCGACCATAGAGGACCTAAAGGAAATGGGAATGAGCCGGGAGGATGCCCAGCAGATCACCAAGGCCGCAGAGAAAGCGGTAAACGGCAAGCGCCTGACTTCTCAGGAAAAGACCCTTCTGCAAAAAGAATCTCCTTTGTCCCAGATGCTTCGATCCAACCTGCAGCGGGAAAGTGCTGTAGGAGAGAATCCTGTGGCTAACTCGGTACCCACTGCGGAGAAATCTGCCAAATCGGCACAGCCTTCCCTCCCAGATGCTGCTCCAAATGCTACCACAGCCAAAATAACGGGGGTAGACGACACGAACAGCCCTAAGCTATCCGAGGATGCCGGGGCGAGAGTGGGAAAGGTTACGCAGGCGGCATTTGAGCCTACGGCTGACGGTAAGACCCACTTTGCAGAGGGCGGAGAATCTGTGACCATTCAAGGTGTTGCAAAGGTGGAGACCGGGAAGGATCGGAACCGGGTATATCTAGAAGTCGTTGATGAAGATGGCCATAAGAGCGTTGTTCCCGGTGATAGCCTGGACTATGGGAGCCGAGACGAGATGCTTCTCTATGAGGGCTTTGGTCAACTGGGGATCGATGCAAGGTACTTCCCGGAGTTCCTGGCAGGGTTCCGGCATCAGCAGGAAATGGGACGAGATACCGGCACGGATCTGAGCATTGCGGAGTATGCCCTGTACTTTGAGGAGGCGGTATTCTACGGCCGTCACAATATGGAAGGGGCATTGGCACGGAGTGCCTTGTTGCAGGATGCAAGGAACACTGCCTATGCCGCCGGTCAGGATTCCCGTTCTCAGATCAAGAAGCAGAGCGACAAGCAGAAAACCGCTGTAGCACAGGCAAAGAAGAGCGGGCAGGGTAAGGCACATAAGAAGGGACAGGTCCATTATCCCTCCAATATGCCCTTGAAGCTGTCCAAGTTCCAGAAAGCCGGTGTGAAGGTGGCTGAGAAGCTGGCATCCTTCGGCTTGGAGGTCCATGTATATCGGTCTGCCTTGAATGCGCAGGGACAGTGGATCAACGATCGGGGCGAAGCTTCTCCTAACGGCTATTATGTGTTGGAGGACGGCTCCATCCATGTGGATCTGAATGCCGGTGCAGGTGGCAGAGGCTTGGTAGTATTTACCCTGTCCCATGAGATTGTCCACTTTATGGCACGGCATAACCGGGCAGGTTTTGAGACTCTTGCGGATCTCCTTGTTGAGTGGTACGAGGGGAAGGGAGTGAAGGTGGAGGATCTGATCCGGGATCGGATGGAGGAGCATGGGTATTCCCGTGAGGTAGCCTTTGAGGAGGTTGTAGCCCATTCCTGCGAATCCTTCCTAACGGACAGCGACATTCTTGTAAAGCTGACGGAACTGAAGCAGAAGCATAGCAAGCTCTACAACCAGATCCGGGAAACCGTTCTGAAGTTCGTGGAGTGGATGCGCAGACTCTTCCGTGACATCGATCCCGACTCCAAGGAGGGCCGTATGCTCCATGAAGCCAAGGGCACCATTGACCATATCTATGAGGCCTTTACCTCCGGCATCTCCGGTGCCATAGATACCTATCAGTGGCTCGGGGCACAAAAAAACACCACCGATGAGGGTGGTGTGATGTACTCTGTTAGAGAGGGAATGACTGAGGAACAACGGTACAACGAACTTAAAGATAGGAAAATCAGTATTGTTAGTAGCACCGTTCAAGACGAATATATAAGCTCCTTAGAACAACTCGATAATATCCCAGAAAAAGCGAAAAGTAAAGCGGAGAAAATCATCATTCCCCTTGCAGAGCAACTAGGCATCCTGAACAAAACAATGAAAACCCCAGAGATAGATATAGATTTCGTCTTTTCGAAGAATAAGGGGTTGAAGGAAAGCCTCAGCAAGCAGCTGCGATATGGTGGGAGCTATAGAGATTTTGCGAATGCTCTAATTAACCTTGATAGTATTCTTGAGAATGCAATTCTTATTGAGGTGCATAAGGATAAATATGAAGGGACGTCGAGAGAAAATCGTAATCTTGAAGCAGTATATGTGTTGTTTGGTGCGTTCAAAGAGGATAAATATATTATTCCGGTTCAAGCCGAAATAAAAAAAGTGGTAGGATCAGGCGGTCGTTTGTATATGACTGTCGCAATGACAAAAATAGAAGCCGGCGTCCTTGGGAGCGCGGACAATGATAATCGTGCACGCTCCCTGATACCAACTTCTATCACTCGTAGTATAGCAGAAATATTCAGAAATATCAACCCTTCTGAAAAACATTTTCTAAAATATCTTCCTGATGCGTTTCTGACAGAACAGCAGAAGATAGGGAAATATGAGGCACTTCGTGAGGATGCTAAGAGAATTGCGGGATATTTGGATACAAAATATCTGGAAGCTGTAAAAACTGGGGATATGGAAACGGCTCAGCGGATGGTTGAGGAAGCGGCTAAGAAGGCCGGATATACGGATGCACTCTATCATGGTACGAAGCAATTTGGCTTTACTGAGTTTGACCCTCAAAAAAGCGATGATAAAGTATCATTCTTCTTGTCCGATTCGAATGCTTTGGCGCAAACGTACAGCGGAAAATACGGTAGCAAGAGAATTGCAGACACCGAAAGTGTGGATGATCTTTCAATCCATGATGTTGTGGCAAGGCTGACAAAAGAAGCGGAAGCAGACGAAGACGGTATGCAAAATGAGTATCAGATCATATATACCGAAGACGTCAAAGCTCTGGAGAAAACCGTAGATCATGGAATAGATGCTTTGCAAGAAGTTGTGCGGGAGAAAATAGATGCGTATGCACAACGGCTGTCCGACGATTTCAACGACAAAGACTACAAAACGCACAAACATCTTGTTAATTTGCAGAAATCGCTGCAGGATTATCAATATGACTATTTATCTACTCCGATTTATATGCTTTTAAATCATTCGGATGTATTTGACCAAGACACAAAAGCGTTATCTAAAGAAGATATTGCAAATCTTGAATCAAATATTCGGCTGATGAACCGCTTGAAGAATATCGATGTCCGAGATGGCGTCGTTGTAAATAAACAATTAGGCGGTTATGGCTTCGCGATTCTGAACTTTGATGATGCAAGAAATGAACTGAGGGAGCAGGTAAGTTCGGGTAATTACGCAATATTCGGCAAACCCGGAAAACAGTTCGTGGTCGATGCGAATGGGAGCCATTGGAGCGATATTCAATATCAAGAAGACATTCCGGATGCGCTAAAAAGCTATTATCCAAACGGTTTGTGGGCACGTGGAAGTACCAGAGAAATTGGTTGGTATGCAAAACGGAACGGATATGACAGTGTTAAGATTGAAAATGTTGTTGATAATGGAGGCCGAGGGCAAAATGCCGGAAAGCAAACCGTCTATATCTATTTTAATCCAAACGACCTCAAATCTGCCGACCCTGTTACCTACGATGACAACGGCAATGTGATCCCTTTGTCTGAGCGTTTCAATGAGAAAAAGACGGATATCCGATATTCCAAACGGAGCAAGGGATCTGTACAGGATACTCTTATGGCCATGGAGCCCGCCTTGATAGAGAACCGGGGAGAGCAGAAGCTATTGGAACGATACCAGGCGGACAGCAAGAAGCGGTCTGCAGAGGTACAGCGACAGCAGAAGATGGAGGCGGAGCTTGCACAGTTGGAGGCTACCGAGATTCACAATGAGAGCAAGATCAAGGCTCTGAAGGAACGGCTGATTCGCAGTTACAATCTGACAGAGGCTTTGGATCAGCGAATGATTGCCGCCGAGGGGAAGCTAAAATCCCTTGCAGAGGGGAAGGGCAGACTTGGGAAAACTGCTAACGCCGATCTGCTGACCATGAGTCCGGAAGCCCTAAGGGACCGCGTGGCACAGGTGGAGCAGCAGCTTGCAGCTTCCTACGGCCGTCAGGATGAATTGACCCAGCAGCGGGATCATGCCAAGGCACAGAGCCACAGAAGCACCGGGACACGGGTAGACCGGAAGGGACTCTTCTCCTTCGTGAAAGATCTGATGCGGAAGAACGGTGCAGAGAGTCTTGCTAATGACCGGGTAAAGGCTAAGACCGATGAGTTAGGTGTGATCTTCGATAAGGCAGCAGAGATCTATGACCGGCTGGGGTCCGATGCCGCTGATACCTATTTGCTTCTTTCTGTAGAGGGCTTTGCCAGGGATCTGACAGATTCCGGGACACTTGTCACAGATACAGCGGCCCTGGACATTATGGCAGAGGCTAAGCGGCTCATGGAAGGCTCCCGTATGCAGACGGTTATGGATCGGGTCACTGCCCGGTATGAGGAGCTTCTGCAACAGAAGGACCAACGGCTGGAAGAACAGAAGCGGAAAGCCAGGGAAAACGAGGAAAAGATCGTTGCCAAGTACCGGGAAGCCCGGGCAAAATCTGTGGACAGCCGGAAGAAAACCGCTGTGAAGAACAAGATCCGCAAGAGCCTCAAGGAACTGAACAGCCTTCTTGGTCACGGGAACAAGAAGAAAAATGTAAAGAAGGGTATGCAGGATGTGGCAGCATCCCTCCTGGCCTATGGAGATGTGCTGTTCTCCTCTGAATCACAGATCGACCCGGAAACCATGGTTCGCAACGGCATTATGACCGATCTGACCGATGCAGAAAGCAATGCTCTCAACAAGTATGCTGACCTGCTCCAAAAGCGGGATGATTACGAGAAGCGGATTGCCGCTGTACGGCAGTACCGCCGTGGAGATTGGGTAACCAAAGAAAAGGACCTGCAGGAAATGGTGGACGTCATCAACGGCAAACTGGCCAAAGCCAATAAAGACCTTAGTTCTGTCTTTGAACGGGAACGGGCAAGGATGAACAAGGTGACCTTCTCTGCAATTCTGAGTGAACTGACAGCTTCCTACAAGGCTCTGGAGAACGCTCAGGACGAGTATATTCGTGGTGCCTATATTTCCTATGTTTATGACAGATTGGTTGCTATGAAAGATCAGGGCACTCCTGTGAAGGATATGAGCCTTGCTCAGCTGACGGAACTCCATGATGCGGTTAAGATGGTCATGACTACCATCAAGAACGCTAACCGGCTGTTCCGTGAGGGGAAGGCTGAAACCTTGTCACAGATGGTGGACCGGGTGCAGAAGGAGATCCGTGCCCTCTACCGTGCAGAAGCAGATCCCGGTGTAATAGCGGGTAAAGCTAAGCAGTTCGTGCGGTCCTTCGTTTGGAACGAGCTGAAGCCCTACTATGCCTTTGACCGCATCGGCTCCGAGGCCCTTATGGAGCTGTTCTGGGATGTGATCAAGGCAGAAGGGAACTACGGTCTTGAGATCAGTGAAGCAGGGGAATTTATCGAGAGCCTGCGGAAGGAGCAGGGCTACAAGGATTGGGACATGGATACCGTTACGGTGTTCAAGACTGATGATGGTATGGACTTCAAGGTAACCCTTGGGGACATGATGTCCATCTATGCCTATTCTCGGAGAGATCAGGCTTATGATCACATGACAAAGGGTGGATTTACCTTCCTTGAGGGACAGGTCTACAAGGACAAGGAAACCAAGAAAAAACGTATACGCTGGACCCAAAAAGGGACCTATCGCATGACGGAAGATCTGCTCCGAGAAATCATCAATACCTTAACTCCGGAACAGAAGGCCTATGCTGAAGCTATGCAGGACTATCTGACCAAGCTGGGGGAGAAGGGCAACGAGGTTTCCCGACAGATGTACGGCATTGACCTGTTTAAGGAAAAGTTTTACTTCCCTCTAAAATCTGATAAGGACTATCGTGCATCTGCCGAGGCACAGTTGAACGCAACTCCTACCACAGTTTCCCTTGCAAATTCGGGAATGACAAAAGAAACAGTTCCCAATGCAAGTAATCCCATTGTCCTGGAAAGATTAGATGATGTGGCTATTCGCCACATTGACCGAATGCTGAAATACCACAACTATGTACTGCCTATAGAGAATCTCCGAAAGGTTATGGACTATACACAGTACGATGGTAGTGACTGGGATTCCACAGTCAAAAAGGTTATCAAAGCTGCCTACGGTGGAGAGGCTGAAGCTTATTTGGAGCAGTGGATCACAGATCTGAACGGCGGAACTTCCGAAAGTGGGGCACAGCACCCGGCAATTAAACTTTTTTCACGATCCAAGAAGGTTGCTGTAGCCGGTAATCTTTCTGTTGTGGTACAGCAGAATTTTTCCATTACTAGAGCTGCGGCTGAGATCGATCCCAAGTATTTTGTTCCTTTCAAGGGCAACGATGCCAGCAAGAGCGAGGAACGGCAGTGGAACGAGCTGAAGCAGTGGGCCGGTATTGCTGTCGTTAAGGAAATGGGCGGCTTCGATATGGGTTCTGCTCGGACAACTCACGACTATATCGGCAAGGCTGAGACCAAGACGAACCTTATGGAGAAAGCCGACGATGTTATGATGTGGGGAGCCTCTAAGATGGACGAGATCGGTTGGAGCTCTATTTGGAGAGCCGTGAAGAAGGAAGTTGCGGACAAGCAGGGATTACAGCCGGGTACGGAGGAATTCTTTAAGGCAGCGGGACAGCGGTTTACGGAGGTCATTGTAAAAACCCAGGTCTATGATTCCGTTACCGCACGATCCGGATTTATGCGGAGCAAGAGAGATTCCGTGAAATACCTGGTTTCCTTCCTTGGTGAGCCTACCACCATCGTAAATATGATGTTCTCTTCCCAGGTGAAATTGGTCCGGGCATATCGTTCCGGGGATGCCGTCGCCAAGAAACAGGCACGGGGCAGAATTGCACGGACATCTGCCGTGCTGATCTTTTCCTCCGTACTGGGCAGCCTTGCCAAGTCTTTTGTTTACGCTATGCGTGACGATGAGGAGACAGAGGCTTTCCTGGAACGGTACTGGAAGCAGTTCGGTATGGCTCTTCAATCCGATATGAATCCTCTGAACATGATACCCTTCTGCAGAGATATTATGTCTTTGCTTCAGGGATGGGATATTGAACGACCGGACATGGGGCTCCTGAATGACTTCATTACGGCATTGAAGCGGGCAATCAAGGGAGACAAGCCTGTGGAGAACTGGTGGAACTTTACTTTGACGGTATTCAATCTGTTCGGTCTCCCTGTGAAGAATGTATACCGTGACGCCAAGGCTTTTGTTCGTCTCTACGGTGATATCACCGATGATATCAAGCCTGAGGAAAGCGGTGCTTCTTTCTACCGTGGCTTTGCAGGTAAGGGAGATCGATCCAAGGATGAGATTCTCTATGAAGCTGTGGTCAATGGTTACTCCGGTAAGGTACAGAAGATCCGTCAGGGCTACTCTGACAAGGGCAAGTATACTACAGCACTACGGAAGGCATTGCGCACCTGTGATCCCAGGATCCGGGAAGCTGCCCTTGCCCGCTATGAGGGAGATATTACCGGCTACATGAATATTGCTAAGGAAATCTTGGCAGAGGGCCACTTCATCCAGGACGATATTGTAGCTTCCATTATGACCGAGGTAGGCAATATCAAGAAGGAACGAGAGGGGAAGGAACCTTCTCAGCCCAGCACTCCTGCAATGTATACCGGAGAGGATTATATGGCTTCCGTCCTGGATGAACCGGAAACGGCTGAGGCAGTACGAGAGTACATCATCGACCGTTACAAGAGCAAGGGCAAGAGCCAGGCTGAAGCTGAGAGTGCTTTCTACAGCGATATTCGCAGTGTGATCAAGGAGGATTACGACTTGGGCACCGTTGACTACGGTACCGCCTTCGACTACCTCACCGACTTCGGCGGCTACTCCGAGAACGATGCCTACTGGGCACTGGATAAGTGGGACTATAGCCAGGAAAATGGTGGCACGGAAGGCTACTCCAAGTATAATGACTTCTTCTCCGCAGTAGAGACCGGCGAAGGCCTTGCCGATATGATCGACCTCTACGAGAGCAAGGGAGTAGAAGCCAAGGATATGGCAAGTCAGATCACCTCTCACTTCAAGCCCATCTACATTGCCATGAGCTCGGCAGAGCGGAGAGAACTGAAGAAGAAGCTGGTGAGGGCCTATTCTGCTCTCGGCTATGACCGCTCCGATGCTATCGATAAGTGGCTGAAGAACTAACAGAAGAAAGGGAGGGAGCCGAAGCTCCCTCCCAGAAGGGGGAATGAATACGGGATTCTTAAAAGCATTTTTATGCGGAGCAGGCGGGGCGGCATTCGTGACAGGGTGTTTCCTTCTGCTCCAGTGGTGCCTTAATCGTAGGGCGAAGCTGCAGGACGATAAGCGGGAGGCAGTAACTGCCAACTGCACTGCAAGGGGAGAGGAAATCAAGGAGTTGACCCGTATGGTGGCGGTGCTTTGTCTGGCAGATCTGACGATCCTTTATGATCGGATAAAGCATCTTGGAAAGTCATACATAGATCGGGGCTATATTACCGTAGAGGAATTAGAAGATCTGGAACGTATGCACAGCGTTTATCACGATCCGGACAAGTTGAACGGCAACGGCTTCTTGGATGATCTCATGATTGCGGTAAAAGCACTCCCGAAACGAGTTTCATAAGTCATTTGCTATCGTACATCTTTTGCCAAAACATGATCGTTATTCGCTATAATTCCGTAGTTATTCGTCATTACGATCCTTATAACGAATATCTACATCTTACTAGAACGCAATTATGTTTTTGCAGGAATATAACAAGGAGGTAAGAACGAAATGAAGAATTGGAAGCTTTGGGTAAAGGCAGCGGGCATCCGTGCCCTCAAGACCTTTGCACAGACCATGGTAGGTGTAATCGGCGGCTCTGCCCTGATCGCAGAGGTGAATTGGCAGACTGTCCTCAGCTCCGCAGCACTGGCGACTCTCCTGAGCTTGTTGACCAGCGTGGCAGGCTTGCCGGAAGTAAAGGAGGGATGAGAAACGGGAAAAATATTCGACGCAACCGCGACGCAACCCCCAAAAATCACCATACTATCCCAGAATTTTTGATATAATTAATACGAAAATTAAAGCAGAATTATAGTTAAACTACCGTATTTTATACTCAAAAATCAGGTCCTATTTTGAATGGCATTCAAGAGGTCAGCGGTTCGATCCCGCTTATCTCCACCAAATAGGAATCAAAAGCCTTGAAAACTCCGGTTTTCAGGGCTTTTCCTAACTTCTTTTGCTGCTGTAAAGGAGGCTCCATATGAAGAAGCATGGATTGGATTTTTGTATCGAGGCACGTCTGACCGTATTGCGGAGCAACCGTAAGACCTTGGCCATACAGCTTGGACGGGGAGAGATCCTGTTGCGGGTTCCTTTTGGGGTGTCCGATGGGGAAGCTCTGGACTTCCTCAGGAGCAAGCGTAGCTGGGTGGAGAAGCATTATTATGCTATCCCTGTCGGGGAGGAGAAACAGCAGGAGCCCTTCTTTACTATGGACGAGATCCGAGACCTTGGGCAAAAGGCCCTTGCCATCATCCCTCAGCGGGTCCGATATTATGCACCTCTGGTAGGAGTGACCTATGGCATAATCACCATTCGGAATCAGAGATCCCGATGGGGGAGCTGCTCCTCTAAGGGGAATCTGAATTTCAATTGCCTGCTGATGCTCTTTCCTTTAGAGGTCATAGACAGTGTGGTCGTTCATGAGCTATGCCATCGCAAGCATATGAATCATTCTGCCGCTTTCTATGCAGAGGTCTACCGTGTCATGCCGGACTATGACCGTCACCATTCTGTCCTAAAGGAAAAGGGACCTGCCCTCATCGCCCGTATGCCATAATACGCACAGCCCCCTCCGAAGTCTGACGGAGGGGGCTGTAATGATTAAACACAGAATTTTTCCAATTCACGGGTGAATTCCTGGAAGCTGTAGCTGTGGGCATCGAAGAGGGGGATGATATCCATGTCCAAGGCTCTCTGCCGCAGGTGTTGGGCAGATTGGGAATTATGGTTGACGTAGCTGGCAACCAAGATCCGTTTGGCAAAGCGGCCTCCAAAATGGCGGCTCACAGTGTCCAGCTCATAGAGGGCGTTGTTGTCGATATTACCGTTCTTGCAGGAGATGCATGTCGGTTGGAGGCCAACGGTAAGCATGACATCCAGCTCGTTCTTAGTGTTGGAGCCCCCGTGGCCTGTGACCTTGCCGTCCCAATCCATGGAGATCCCCATGGCACTGTCATTGGCAAAGGTAGAGGCGGCTAAACAGGTGACCTCTTCCAGGAGGTTCCCTGCCTTGGTCAGGATCTCACGGAGCCCGGAGCTGCAGAAGCGGAAGGACAGAGCCTTGCTGTCCATTCGGAGTCTGTGGATCAGACCTTCCGCCGCCATTTCTCTCAGGAGGAAGTCGTTTATATGTCCCGGGCACCGTTTCAGCTCCTCCTTGGTGGCATAGAGCTCCAGGGGATCGTCGGTCCTGCTGTTTGCGGTCAGGTTGGCAAGGGCGGTGGACAGATGATTGTAATCCGAGGGAGCCTTGCGGCCGATCTCCCACAGCTTGGGGATGTGACGGAAAAGGGGGTCGTCCTTGGCGGGAGGTGCCTTGGCATCCAAAATCGTAGCACAATGGAGCATGACCACCTCACGGACCGTCAGTGCAGCAGGCATGGGCTGCAGGTTGCAATCCGATTGCCACAGCAGACGGTTGCTCTGCCCCTTACGCTGGTACATGGGCACACCCAATCTGTCAGCCACGGAGCCTGCCAGGGCAATGAGCATCTCCGTACCCCCGGAAACATCTAACACCGCCTGCGGATGCTCTGCAAGGATCCTCTCCAGGCGGCCCTTGGCACTGTCTATATCTCCCTGGGGAACGGAATAATACTCCACCCGAATATCCATATTCCGTCCTGCTAAAAATTGGGAGATCCCACGACGGGCCTTGTTGTCAACGAAGTCCGTCTCCCCCACGAAAATACAGACCTCGGGGCGGAAGAACAGAATATCCCCGATATTGTCCAAGGGATCCCTGTCAAAGAAGCTGATGAGCGTCATAGTATCTGCCTCCCTTCTTTCATAACCACAGAAATATTGTACCACAGATCCTACCCTCCGTCAATGGAAAGGGAGGCAGAAGGCTGTGAAATTCTCTTGCAAAATCCATGGGGATTTGGTATAATGAACGAGACAGAAACATGAAAGGAGACTGTTATGATTCCCAGAGACCTTTGTCAGCGTGTTCTGCAGCGGGCTGTAGCCACAGGCGGTGACTATGCAGAGCTCTTTGCCGAGAACACTCTGAACCATTCCGTCAATATGATCGCAGACCATGTGGATTCCATTAACGACACCCTGGTGGCAGGTGCCGCCGTCCGTGTATACAAGGGACTGCGCAGCGTTATGGCTACCACCGTGGATACCTCCGAGGAGGGCCTCCTCCGTTGTGCGGAGAAGGCCGCCGATGCCCTGGGACAGGGAAGTGCACCTATGGATATTGTCCTGCGTGAGCGGCTCTTCGGTGATATCCATCCCGTCCGTATGGTACCCGGCACCGTAGGTAACAAAGAGAAGATCGCCATCCTCAAGGAGGGCTACTTCGCCGCCAAGGAATACGATCCTGCCATTGCCCAGGTCACGGCAAGTCTCCTGGACGTAGACCATAATATCCTCATTGCCAATACCGAGGGCCTCTATACACAGGACCGCCAGATCCGTACCCGTATGGCTATGCGTGCTGTTGCGGAGAAGGACGGCGAGAAGCAGACCGGCTCCTTTAACCCCGGCCGCCGTATGGGCCTGGAGATGTTCGAGCTGATCCCTCCCAAATCCATCGGCGAGAGAGCGGCCGAGCAGGCTGTTACTATGGTCTCCGCCGGCTACTGCCCTGCAGGCGTTATGCCCGTTGCCATTGACAACGGCTTCGGCGGCGTCATCTTCCACGAGGCCTGCGGCCACTCCCTTGAGGCTACTGCAGTTGCCTATGGCCGCAGCCAGTTCGCAGGTAAGCTGGGACAGCAGATCGCTAACGTTAAGGTTACTGCCATTGACGACGGCACCATTCCCAATGCCTGGGGCTCCATCAATATTGACGACGAGGGCACCCCTGCACAGAAGAATGTCCTCATCGAGAAGGGCATCCTCAAGTCCTACATGATCGACAAGTTCAACGGCCGTCGTATGGGTATGGCCTCTACGGGCAATGCTCGCCGTCAGAGCTATGCCTATGTACCCACCTCCCGTATGACCAATACCTATATCGCACCCGGCACCGATCGGAACGAGGATATCATTGCCTCTATGGAATACGGCCTCTACGCCAAGGAAATGGGCGGCGGCTCCGTGAACCCCGTCACCGGTGAATTCAACTTCTCCGTCAACGAGGGCTACATCGTCCGCAACGGCAGGATCTGTGAGCCCGTCCGTGGTGCCAGCTTAGTCGGCAAGGGCAGTGAGGTCATTCAGAATATTGATATGGTCGGTACGGACCTGGATATGGGACAGGGTATGTGCGGATCCTCCAGCGGCTCCGTTCCCACCAACGTGGGGCAGGCTCTGATCCGTGTGTCCTCCATTACCGTAGGCGGCAGATAAGAGGAGGGTAGAACATGACCTATCAAGAATTTAAGCAGGCTGTCATTGCCGAGGCACAGGCCCGTGGCTTGACAGACTATGAGATCTATTACCAGGCAGAGGAGAGCACTTCTGTCAGCACCTTCCGCCATGAGATCAACGAATTTACGGGCTCCGTAGAGGGCGGCCTCTGCTTCCGCTGTATTGCAGGGGGTAAGATGGGCTACGCTTCTACCGAGGCTCTCACTGCGCAGGAGGCCAAGCGGATCGTTGCCGCAGCCATTGACAATGCCCTGTGCCTTGAGGCAGAGGACCCCGTATTCCTGGTAGAGGGGGGGCAGACCTATACCGACCCCAAGAGGGAGGGCTACGCCCTTCCCACTACAGAGGCTCTCATCGCCAAGACCCTTGAGGCACACGAGGCACTCTATGCCGCAGATCCCAAGGTCATTGACGGCTCTGTTGCCAAGGGCTATTCCATCCATACGGAGCTTGCCATCTACAATTCCCGTGGCCTGGATCTTCGCAACACCACGGATATGACTGCCCTTATGGTAGGTGCCGTAGTTTCCGACGGTAAAGAGATGGAGAACGATTATCAGTTCAAGGTAGGGGAGCTGTCCAAGGTAGACACTGCCGCCCTGAGTCAGAAGGCGGCAGACACCGCCCTTGCCAAAATGGGCGGCGAAGTCCCCCATACCGGTGTTTATCCCGTTGTGTTCAATTCCGAGGCTATGTGCGACCTTCTGAGCACCTTCAGCGGCATCTTCTCCTCGGAGAATGCACAGAAGGGTCTGAGCAAGCTGGCAGGCCTGGAGGGGACCGTGATCGCATCCCGGGCTGTGACTGTAGTAGACGATCCCTTCCACAAGGACAACCCGGTGCCCTGTCCCTTCGATGCAGAGGGCTCTCCCACCTTTACCAAGAATCTGATAGAGAAGGGTGAGCTCAAGACCCTGCTGTATAACCTTAAGACCGCGGCCAAGGCAGGCAAGGCCACCACAGGCAATGCCTCCAAGGGAGGCTACAATGCCTCTGTGGCTGTCCGTCCCTTTACTATGTACCTGGCTCCCGGTGAGCTCACCGAGGAGGAGCTGCTGCAGCGGGCAGGCAAGGGCGTGTACATCGACGCTCTGGCAGGTCTCCACGCAGGTGCAGATCCCATTACCGGAGACTTCTCCCTCCAGAGCGCAGGCTACCTGATCGAGGACGGCAAGAAGACCGCCCACATCAAGTCCTTCACCGTGGCAGGCAATTACTATGACCTCCTTAAGAGCATCGAGGCAGTGGCCAATAACTTTGAGATCCCCGTAGCCCTCTCCTCCACCGCCTTCGGCTCCCCCTCCGTCTTAGTCTCCTCCCTGTCCATTGCAGGCAAATAACCACCCCAAGCCGGTGCACCTTAATGCACCGGCTTTTCAAATTCCGATTCATAGCTCCCTTTGGTCGCAATAGATATCGGAATAATGAAAAATGAATGATGAATCCGGAATTTATACCAAGTTTCTTTAAAAAGTAGACATTGGAAATGGCTACTTTTTATAGCCCGTAAGGGCGTAGAAACTTGTATGAGACGTCTTTTGTGTCACTTGTGGCACAAAAGCTTCAATG
>JAZNYV010000186.1:0-149497 GCA_045594585.1 Faecousia sp.
CGTTTTCTGGTGGAGCAGGGTGTAGCTCTAAACAAACACTCTGCCTCATCCTCGGAAACTTTGTCAATATCAAACGGAATGTCGATTTCCTAAGTCGGATCGTAGCCATGTCGTTCTGTGAGCCAAGGAGTTGTCACCTTAACTTGTCTTCCTAAGACCGCTTGGCCTCCGACTTCGTTTTCTGGTGGAGCAGGGTGTAGCTCTAAACAAACACTCTGCCTCATCCTCGGAAACTTTGTCAATATCAAACGGAATGTCGATTTCCTTATTGTCCTGAGTGGTATTAAAGACAATCCGTAGTGAATCATCATAGACATATGCCCGGATCAGGAACGCATCAAATAGGGTCTCCTGAAAGTCCTTGGAGTTTACATCTCCATCCTTGTAAATGAGCAATACACTCCTAACTTCATCTTCTGTCAACGGCTCGGAATATTCTTGGTCGAGGATCGCCAACTGCTCCTTTAGGTAAGAATGGCGTTGTTCCAATTCGGTCAACCGTGTCTTAGTCGTTTCGGTGATAATGCCTTGCTCAATAGCGGACATCACATTGCTTAATGAGGTTTTGACACCAGCGATCTCAGCTACAAGGGCTTTTCGGTCCTCAGCGTTGCTGTGTTGGTTATTGTAGTACTCCACAGCATTTTTGATGATTGCTTCGATCATCTCATCTGTGAACATGGTAGCCATGATCCGTTCTGCTATGGCCTGTTCGATCTTGTCACGGCGAACTGCCTTTTTATTACAAGTTTTTTCCGTACGATGTTTTTGACAGGTGTAATAAAAATAGTTGCCTCCGCACTTGCCCTTACCTGAGATCCCGACCATGGGACTTTTGCAATGGCCACAGTAGAGTTTTCCCGTCAGTAGATAAACGGAATCATCATGTCGCCTACGGCTAACGGAGGATCGTGCATTGGGCTTCGTTTTCATTTGATGTTGTACGGCATCAAATAGCTCTTGTTCGATAATCACGGGGATTCCACCTTCCTTTCGGATGTCTCCGAAGATATACACACCTGTATATCGTTCATTGGAGAGAAGTTTGTTGAAGCTGCTTCGCCCCCATTCTCTACCTTGCTTACTCTTAATCCCTCTCCGATTAAGATCTCGGCAAATATCTATTATCTTTTCATGCATCAGCACACGGCGGTAGATCTCACGGACTATCTCTGCTTCTTCCTCCACAATCTCATACCGGCCATCAGCTCCCCGGCGATAGCCGAAGGGGAGAGTACCATTGGCCATACACTTTTCGGCATTGTCCTTCATGCCTCGGTTTATCTTCCGGGACAGCTCCTTGGAATAGTATTCCGCAAGACCTTCCAAAAGGGATTCCATCAAAACGCCCGTAGGATCGTCGGAGATATTTTCAGTTGCAGAGAGAACCTTCTTCCCAAAGGCCTTCAGCTGGCGTTTATACACGGCACTGTCGTAACGGTCACGGGCAAACCGATCCAAAGAGTAGACGATGACATACTTATAGTCCAGCTTCTCTGCCTCCCGGATCATCCGCTGGAAGCCGGGTCGCCGATCATTGGTGCCGGTAGTGGCTCTGTCATCATAGATCTTGACAATCTCTATGCCAAGACGAGAAGCGAATTGTCGACACTCTTTTATCTGTTGGTCGATGGATACATCCCTCTGAGCGTGGCTGCTGTATCGGCAGTACAAGACTCCTGTGGATTCAAAAGTTGGACTATTACTCATGCCACTCCTCCGAGAAAAGAATCATTTAGGCAAAAATAGAAGCAGGGAGCCAACCAAGGCAATACAAGTAAGTATTACAAAGAACAGCACCATAGACTTAATTGATTGTAGATGTTCTATTTGCTTAAGCAAGCAATATTCTACTCTTTCTTGATGCGATATATCTTCGTTATTTGCTGTGTGCTGAAATCTATATGTCATATGATCGTTTTCTAAAGATTCTGTAACACAAATATCGTTCGGGATAGAAGTCTTATTCTGTTTGTACAGCTCAGATAGTTCTTTAGTCTCAGCTTCATCGCAATCGGAATACACGAGCAATCCGTATTTGCTTCTCAATGCAGAAAGTTCAGATTCAAATGTTTTAGACATTGTTCATCCCCCTAAAATGTAATAATGTAACAAAAAGTTGCAAAAGGTAACAAAATAATATATAATAGCGATGCTGCCGGCAACATAAAACTAATGAAGGGAGAATGCTCTATGAATGCAACATTGTCTACCGTTCTTGTTTTACTGCGCCGGCTATCTGTTGATCAAAAAGAAGATTTGATTAAGTATCTGCAGATGCTGCATGGTCAGCAAGATAACGGAGATAGCGTAGCCCCTCATCCCTCCGAGCTCCGCTCAGAGATGACAGCAGAGAAATAATTTCTATATCCTTTTCATCAAGCCCACTCTCTTCACCGAGCGTGGGCTTTTCTTCACGTCCAAGCATGTAATCGAAAGATACTCCAAACGCATCAACTATATCACAGGCGAAGTCGAACGAAAGTGTACTTGATCCAGAAACGACAAGTTCAACTTCCCGAATATCAATTTCTGCAGCAAGCAGATCTTCTCTATTCGCACATTCCATAAGTTCAGAAAGTCTCTGACGAAAACGAGAGCTCCACTCATTTGATTCATTACGACCAGTTAAGAAGTCCATATTCACATTGAAAATATCGGCTAAGGCCTCCAAGGTCTCTATGTCCGGTTCACGCTTCCCGGTTTCATACATACCTATAGTACTTCTTGAGCAGCCAACCTTAGTTGCGAGTTCTGCTTGAGACATATTGGATCGATTTCTCAAATAGGTAATATTGTCCGATAATCTACTCATGAAAACCACCTCTGACTGTATTCTATCACGGAATGTGAAGATATGCAAGTAAAAATCACAAAAAGTTGTCACGAAATGTGTTGACAAAATCGATAATAGGTGGTATAGTATCCACAGGTCACAGTTCGTGACAGGAAAGAGGTGAGAGAAAAAATGACAGTAGGCGAGAGGCTTAGAGAGCTTCGTGGAGAACAGCGACGAGAGGTTGTTGCTGTTGCGATTGGTGTATCAGTGTCCGCACTTGCAATGTATGAAACTGATCAGCGCACGCCCCGTGATTCAGTAAAGTCAAAGATTTCTGAATATTATGGATTATCCGTTCAGGATATTTTTTTCGCCTGTCACGGTCACGAATCGTGACATTTTGCGATTGGGCTTTATAACAAGGAGGTAAATTCAATGGATAACACTCAGTGTGATGTTTTTGTCGACAATCGGCAGAGACAGCTACTGGCTAAGGGAACAGTCGAGCTCGTGATGTTAATCCGGAAAATGCCCGGTGGCAGAGAACTGATAGCCAAGAAGATGGAGCAGATCCACGCTGAACGAGAACGGCAAGCTACATAATCTTAAAAATGAAAGGAGCAAATTCATGACAGGTATTGTAATTACCACCCAGAACGAGATCAGCATCCGGGACTTTGAAGAGCCTCGATACAAGAGCATCGGCGAGGTCGTAGGTGGCTCGATCGAAATTGTCCGTCCTCATGGACTCACCAAGCCCTATGTTATGGTTGTCAATGATGAAGGACTACTTCGCAAGCTTCCCTTTAATGACACAGGCTGCATCATGTACGGTACGGCTGCACATGGCCACCCCATTGTTGGGGACATTGTCGTGATGAAAGAGGGCTTCACCAGTGAAGGAGTGGACTTCGTAAACTTCCGTGACGGCGAAGCCGAAAAGCTGACCATGGCTTTCATTGATCAGCTGAGTGGCCTTGTCAATCTCATATACAAAGGAGGTGAAAACAATGGATGAAAGGCACGCTATCATGATCGTTGAAGGCCCCGGTTATGCTGATGTAACTCCCGAAGAAGAGGCCAGAGAGTTTAAGATTCTGTCTAACGCCTCCAAGCTCAACAGGGAAATGAAGATCAGCGAGGCCTATGCCAATGCGTACCACAAGGAGCATTGTGCTCGAATCCATGAAGCGAAGCAGCATCAGCGTGAGATCAACAATTTTCTCATTTTCTTCCTCGTTCTGGCTGCTGCCGTCGTAGAAGTCCTGATCTCCGTCTGTTGCCCGGCATGGGTTGCAGCCATTCCTGTAGTTCTGGTCGCTCTAATTGTCCGATTCATGAAGTAGACCTCATAGACACATCAGAAAGGAGCTGAAAATGTACTACAGAAAATGTCCCGATTGCGGAGCGAACCTTGATCCTGACGAGCGTTGCGACTGCGACAAAGAAGAAGGGGCCGTTCTGCTGGCACAGAAACGACCCCAGGTCATATATCAACCCACTGATATATTAGCAGATTTCCGCATCCAGGTCAAGCCTAACGATGGGATGTGTTACGTATGAATCTGAAAGAATCACTGGTAGCACATCAGATCACGCATGCAGATGCCGTCGAGGCGATCAAATCAGAGTTCCCTGGCTTCGATAAATCCGCTTTTTCCAAGGTATGTAATCCGGAAAAATACGGAATCGCTTTAGTCCCCGAGGCACAAAAGATCCTGCACAGCAAATTCCCAGTGTTGGCGACAGAGGCGAAGAATCGCCCCAAATCAAAGCGAAAATCAACGCACCGCCTAACTCGTTATGTCAAATGTAGATTGACTGACGAAGATTATGAGGCGTTGCAACTCAAATTATCTGCCTCTGGTGGCACCGCCCAAGCAATGCTGACACAAGCCATCAGAGATTACACTACGAAAGGAGACTAAAATGTTTAACAACCTTCTTGAAGCAAAAATTGTATCTGTACAATTCAAGAACAAGGACGGATACTTTTGTGGCAAAGAATACACCTACTACTGCACTATTCCTGTCAGTAAGGGAGATTTGGTTATCGCTCCTACGGCCGGAAGATCCAGCGTAGCACGAGTAGTTGAGACAGATATCCCCACAGCATCAGTTTCCAAGCATCTTCTCCCTGTTCTCAAGACCATTACCGAAAAGGCGGATGAGGAGGACCACCATGAATAATGAGATTATCGTTGTCCGACAGCTGCCGGTTATTGAAGAACAGCTTCGCACAGTTCATGACACTATCTTGGCAAGAGTCACAGAAGTGCTTGCAATGGAGTGCACCGAAGAGACCTACAAAGAGGTCAAGAAAGCCCGTAGCGATCTGAATGCACAGTACCGCATGTTGGAAGATCGTCGTAAGGAGGTCAAAGCTCAGATTGAGGCTCCGTATAAGCAATTCGAGGCAGTCTATAAGGCATGTGCCGGAGATCTTTTTTCAAAGGCCGACAAACAGTTAGCGGAGAAAATCGCAGCTGTTGAAAACGGATTGAAGCAAAAGAAAGCAGAGTCAGTTCGAGCATTTTTCATGGAATATCGAGAAAGCCTTGGCATTCCCGAAGACCTTGTTTCCTACGAGCAGGCAGGTATTGTCGTTAACTTATCTGTTTCAGCTAAAGCACTGAGAGGACAGGCAACAAACTTCCTCGATCATATCCGGGACGATCTTGCACTTATTGAACTCCAGGATCATAAAGAGGAAATCCTCGTAGAGTACCGGGAGTCACTCAATGTGTCCCATGCTGTAACCACGGTCAGAAATCGCCATGAAGCTATTGAGCGTGAGCGCAAAGTTCGTGAGCAGATGGCAATGGCAGCAGCACAGCAGAAAACAGCAGAGGAAGCAGTTCAACGAGTTCTGGAAGAAGTATCACAGCAAGGGGAAATGAACAAACCTGCACCCATGATGATGCCGCCCGTGGTCGTCGAGCGAACAGAGGATGTTATTCCTGCAAAACTGTTTTCTACCTCCTTTAGAGTAACCGGGACCATTGAACAGTTAAAGTCCCTCAAAAATTTCTTAGTAGACGGAGGATATGCATATGAGCAACTTACCTAATGCACCGGCAGTCGGACAACGGCCCAAGTTTTCTGTGGCAATTACGACCACTGGATATAAGAACCTAATCAATAACACCCTCGGAGATCCCGATCGTGCTAAGCGTTTTATCGCATCGATTACTTCTGCGGTTGCTATTAACCCAGCTCTTCAGGAGTGTGAGGCAGGTACCATTCTTGCCGGTGCGCTTCTGGGTGAAAGCCTCAACCTGTCTCCCTCTCCTCAGTTGGGGCAGTACTACCTTGTTCCGTTCAAGACCAAGGCAAAGTTCAACCGGAATAACGAACTCATTCAGCCTGAAACGGTTAAGGCTCAGTTTGTCCTTGGCTACAAGGGCTACATCCAGCTTGCTCTCCGCAGCGGCGCCTATGCCGATCTGGATGTAATGGAAATCCGTGAGGGCGAGTACAAGGGTAAGAATCCGCTCACCGGCAAACCGCAGTTCAGCTTCATAGAAGACGACGATGCACGTGAGCAGTTGCCTGTCATTGGCTATATGGCGTTCTTCGAGTATCTTAACGGCTTCCGTAAGATTATGTATTGGTCTAAGAGCAAGATGATGAATCATGCTGATACATACTCTCCCGCATACTCTGCATCCGCACACAAGAAGATCATGAACGGCGAAATTGCAGATAAAGATATGTGGAAGTATTCTTCTTTCTGGTACAAGGACTTTGACGGCATGGCCAAAAAGACTTTACTCCGACAGCTTATTTCCAAGTGGGGTATCATGTCTACAGAAATGCAGATTGCTTTTGCTAACGACGGCTCTATGTCCGAAGTCGTAAACAACAGTGAGATCGTCACAACCCCTGAGGACAACCTCCCGGTCGCTCTCCCGGAAGCAGAAACGGTCGTCGATCAAGTGAATCTTGCTGACCTGTGAGTATTCCATATCATATCATTTCTACCGGATCTAAAGGAAATGCCGTTGTTATCAACGGCATCATCCTTGTAGATTGCGGAGTGCCGTATAAGGCTATCAAACCGTACGCTTCAAAACTGAAACTTGTACTTTTAACTCATATTCACAGTGATCATTTCCGACCGTCAACACTCAAGACATTATCCAAGGAAAGACCCACACTACGATTTGCATGTTGTAGCTGGCTTGCCTCTGATTTAGTAGCAGCGGGTGTTCCAAGCAAAAACATCGACATATTAGAAACCGGTACCATGTACGGATACGGTTTATGTAATGTAATCCCCGTGAACCTTGTACATAATGTGCCTAATTGTGGGTATAAAATACATTTTCCCATTGGAAAGGTATTCTACGCCACTGATACAAACAACCTAAACGGCATCAGTGCCAAGAACTACGACCTGTATATGGTTGAAGCAAACCACGAGGAAGATGTCATATTGCAAAAGATAGCTGATAAAAAAGCCGCAGGTGAATACGCATACGAAGTTCATGCAATGCGCAACCACCTATCAAAAGATAAATGCGACGACTTTATTTATCGAAATATCGGTCCAAATGGTGAATATGTTTATCTCCACTGTCATGTTGATGAAGATAACAATGAGGATAATTCCGAAAGTTAACTCCAAATTGAACAAAAGAAAGGAACTAATTTATGGAAATATTTAAGAACAACTCGGATCCCTTCCACAGAGAGCAGCCCCGAGTATTGATTCCCAAATCAGAATATACCTATCTGCTACGAGCAGAAATTGAGCGTGATATTCTTGAGGAATTGCTGACCGGCGACCACAAATACTACGCCCAAGAAGTAATGGCCGCACTTCGAAAGTCCCAGAAAAAGCACGACCGTCGTGTATGTCCCGTTGCCGTTGTTATCGAATTCGATTGTGATTCCGAAAAGGAATGTGGCGCCGGTGTGACTCCCTGTGATGAAGCAGTAGCCGAAAAGTCCACTGCATCCGCAGAAGCCGAAGAGTCTGCAGATTCTTCCGACAAAGCAGAGTAAGCCGGGATCAGATGGGAGGCATCAGAATGCTTAACCATATCGTTCTTATGGGCCGTTTGACTCGTGACCCGGAACTTCGTCGTACCCCGGCAGGGGTTGCAGTTGCTACATTCTCTATTGCTGTTGATCGTGATTTCTCTTCCGGATCCGGTGAGAAAGAAACGGATTTCATTGACATTGTGACCTGGCGCAGTACTGCTGAGTTCGTTAGCAGGAGCTTTTCCAAGGGTCGTATGATAGTGGTGTCCGGCCGTCTTCAGATCCGAACATGGAATGACAAAGAGGGGAATAAGCGTAGATCGTCAGAGGTAATCGCTGATCTTGTCTATTTTGGAGATTCCAAGAGAGATGACCAAAGCACCGGGAGCAATCCCTATCCCACCTACGGAACGGAATATTCTCAGCCGACAACAGCTCCCCAACAGCCTGTATCGGGATACCAACAGCAACAGTTTTCCGATTACTCTGTGATTGATGAAGAGGACGGACAACTGCCATACTAATATCATGTGAGGTAACACTATGGCACGCAGAGACCAACCGTATATATCGCTCTATGTGCAGGACTTTCTTACCGACGAGAAGCTCGTAGAGTGTAGTGCAGAGGCGCATGGAGTCTACATACGATTGATGTGCCTGATGCATAAGTCATCCGAATACGGTAAGATTTTGCTTAAGCAAAAAGACAAGCAAAATGAAAGCAACATTCTGAATTTTGCTTGTAAACTTGATCGGCAAATGCCTTTTTCGGTTGATGTTATCGAGCGTGCTTTGACCGAACTTCTGGAAGAGGGCGTACTTACAATGGAAGATGATGTCCTCTTCCAGAAACGCATGGTCAGAGACGAAAAACTCAGTAATACCAGGGCTTTGGCAGGATCCAAAGGCGGAAAAAACAGCACTGCAAAAAGCAAATCGGAAAATTTTGCTCAAGATTTTGCTCAAGCAAAATCTCAAGCAAACACTGAAATTGAAATTGAAATTGAAAATGAATATGAAAATGATACTGATAATAGGGAAGTAGGTATAGAAGTAGGGACTACCCCCGCACGAGGAAAAGCCCCTTCCGGTCAGAAAAAGAAGCCCGAATTTTCCCATGAGGATAAAGCCTATCTTCTCGCACAGTATCTGTCCGAGCGTATTCAGAAACGGATGCCGACAGCAAAGCCGGCTGACGAAAAGAAACTCCAGACATGGGCTGACGCATTCGACAAGTGTTACAGACTTGATGGCCATTCATGGGACGAAATTAAGATCGTCTTAAAGTTCTCCCAAGATGATCCGTTCTGGCAGTCCAATATCCTCAGTGGTAAGACATTCCGGGAGAAATATCTCCAGCTCTTAGCTAAGAAAAAAGCAAGCAACACGCAACCGACTTCTCAAAGCCGCAGGAAATCGGCAATATCGGAGTTGCAACTGCTACATTCCAAGTACGAAGGGGAAGAATAGCCATGACGAAAAAAGATGTTTCTGAGCTATTCTCGCTCGTTATGACGGCATGGCCACATGCGGAGATTTGCAAGGCAGACATCGATGATCTGGATAGGACTATCACCCTTTGGCAGATCTGCCTCAATGATGTTGAGGCGTGGGTAGGCATGGAAGCAATCATCAGGCTTTGCAAGAAGCTGAAATTCGCACCCACGATCGCAGAACTCCGTGAGGAGGCAGGTTCTGTCAAAAAAGAAATCGAATCCGTAGCAAGATTTGAATGGGATCTGTTTCTTGCCGCAGGTCCAGACGAATACCGATCTGTGTTTAACAGACCTGAATCCAGAGAAGTTCTCAAAGCCATGGAATCGGCAGATGGAAACTGGTATCAGTTTCTGGAATCATATTTCTCCATTTGCCGAAGCCGGGCACAATTGTCGCTCTCTAACAATCAATCGCAAAGGAGGCTCACATGAGAGTCTACGCTATTGACCCGGGCAACACTCAGAGTGCTATGTGCATCATTGATCCCATCACTTTGAAGCCCATATCGGCTATGATTGCCGAAAACGAATCTCTCCGACATCACATCATCCACGACATCCGATTGGAAGAAGGTGACGAGGTAGCTATTGAAGCCCTGCAGTCCTACGGTAATCTGATCGGAAAATCGGTTCTTGATACGGCGGTGTGGATCGGAAGATTCTACGAAATCTTCCTGCGGAAATACCCCGTCAAAGGATCTTCGCCCTCATTCGTCTACCGGATGGAGGAGAAAATGCATATCTGCAATGATTCTAAAGCCGGTGATGCTAACATCCGCAGAGCATTGATTGACCGATTCTGTACCCATGATTTCCGAACCGGCAGAGGTTCTACCAAAAAGCCGGATTGGTTTCACGGCTTTACAAAGGATATGTGGGCAGCCTACGCAGTAGGCCTTACCCACATCGAAAAAAATATGAAAGAAAGGATTATCAACCATGAGTGAACTTAACAAGTTTGAAGCTCTGAAAAAGAAGCTCGAGGGCATCTGTGATGAAAACAACCTCTGCTTCAGCTTCCGCAAGGATACTTACCCCATCACCCTCACCATTTCTCCCTGTGGCGGTGTTAACGCCCAGATGACCATGTTGGATCTCGCAGAGGACGAGGGCTTCCGTAGCCCCGATGCCTCCATCGTGTTCTACTGCAAGGATGGAGATCTTAGCTACAAGCTCTCCGAGAGATTTACCATCAGCGATGCTCTGTTCAGCAAGATCCGTAACCTCTATCGCAAGATGATGACCTATTGGTGCCAGCACTTCTTCCGGTTCTGCATCGAGCGTGACCTGCTGTCTGCAGACAAGATGCCCCGTATCCAGGGTGAAGATGCCACTGGCAAAAAGGAAGAAACGAATCTTCCCGAAGGCGCAGAGCCGATCGAGGAAGATGTACCGGACGAAGAAACCGACGCCACGCAGGCCGAAGACGGTAACGCCCCGGAAGAAACGCTCTCCGCCAACGATCATGCCAAAAATGAGATCATCGACTTTGCAAAGGGCGGTGGACATCTTACCAGCAGCAAGGTTAGCTCCCTGCTCGGTGTGACTATGGCCGGTGCTTCTCGGCTCCTCGGTGAAATGGAAGAGGAAGGTGCGATCCGTCGCAATCCTATCACCGGCGGTTATGAACTCGTAGCCGGTGAATCCTTTGGAGAGGAGGACGAGTCCAATGAGTGATACCCGTAAAGTTCTGGTCTATAAGCCGGAGGCGGTAGAAATGGCTAAGGGTATCTCCCATCAGGACTACAAAGCCATTAAGCACATGAACAAGATCGAGCTGGCTATGTACCTGCATCGTATCTATACCCGGGGCTTTGAGGATGGAAAGACCTCTGTTACAGGGGTTAGACAGGCTACCCCTGACACAGAAGAATAACAATGGCTAAGGTTGTTCGGCATTTGCGTGAGGGACAAACAGAGTTCCAAAAGGTATTTTCTTCTCTCTGCAACAGTAAGAGTGCATGGCAAGTATGGAGCGATTTCGTAGAAATGACCGCTATAGCTATCTCGAATAGCTGTGAAATACGACCCAAGGTTAAGCAAGACCGTGAGGAGAGATATCATAGCATAATTAACAGCTATACCGCAGAAGAACAGAAAGTTTTCCCTCAGCTGATATCAATTCTCACCATGGCTCTTGAACGAAATCCGGAACAAGACTTTCTTGGAGAAATGTTTATGGCAATGGAACTCGGCAGTCATTGGAAAGGACAGTTCTTTACGCCCTACAGCGTATGCACAGCGATGGCCAATATCTCTATAGCAGATGCAAAGGAAAAGCTTTCTGAGAAGAATTGGATAGGCATAAATGATCCGGCCTGCGGTGCAGGAGCCACTCTGATTGGTGCCAGAAATGCTCTTGAATTGGCAGGCATCGGTAGCACACAGGCTTTTTTTGTTGGACAGGATCTTGACCGAACCGCTGCTATGATGTGCTATATTCAGCTTTCCTTGTTAGGGTGTGCCGGTTATGTGGTTATTGCTGACACTCTGATCCATCCCATCACCGGTCCTATGCTTTGGCCAAACATAACCGAGCATCAGGAGGTATGGTTCATGCCGTTAAATTTCTTAGAACCAGATTGGGTGATTCGTCTGAACCGCACATGGCGAGGGAAGGCTCCGGAACAAGCTAATTCTACTATGGAATCACCACCTACCGCCGTGGAGAAACCGAAGAAGTATGAGCCTAAGCCCAAACCAAAGGCCGAACCTATGCCGATCTTTAGCAATGTGGGAGATCAGCTTACTCTTTTTTGAGGAGAACAAATCATGGATAACAAAGCACGGCTTGAACTCTTGGATAAACTCGGGATGTGTCACAAATGCGAAAAGGCCCGTCCAGCTCCGAATCGTAAGTTTTGCTTTGACTGCTTAGAAAAAATTCGTGAAAGCAACATAGCACGATACGATCCCGAAAAAGCAAAGACCTACCAATCTCGGAGGAGAGAGCTATACCAAGAACATAAGGCTAACGGAATTTGTGTTAGATGTTCCAAGAAAGCCACCCATGGGATGCACTGCTACGAACACTATATCGAGCAACGGCACCGTAGCTCCATCAATGCAGAAAAAAAGAGAATCGCTCGTAGGGAGCGTGGACTTATCCCTGAGTACCGCAAAGAAAATGGACTTTGTCTAAGGTGCGGTGAACCGATTGACGGAACCGGAAATTTATTGTGCTCTAAGTGTTGCGAAGTAAATAGGGTACACAGTATGATGGCCGATAAATCCTATTGGAGACGTACCATGTACCTCCAAAAGAAACGGAGATCACTATGATCATTACAAAAAAAGAAGCAATAGAATGCTTTGAGTCGTATCTGATCGAGCAGGAGCTGAGTGCAAATACCAGAGAGGCGTATCTGTTTTCTATGCAGTGCTTTTTCGAGCGATACGATGAGGCAACAAAAACAAACGCTCTGCTCTGGAAGAAAGACTTGCAAGATGCTGGTCTGAAGCCGAAATCCGTGAACATCCGCTTGAACGGTTACAACAAATTTGTCACCATGGAAGGTCGGGATCGGGAAAAAATCAAAACACTTCGGGTGCACAGTGCCACAGCCATCAGTAATGTGATCTCTGATTCGGACTACATGAAACTCTGCCAAGGGTTGAAAAAAGACGGAAATCTTAGGTGGTATTACACTATTCGTCTAATGGCGTCTACAGGAGTTAGAGTAAGTGAGCTGATACGGCTCAAGAAATCTGACTTTGATCGTGGGTATGCCGAAATGTGGACAAAGGGAAAGATCCGTCGTATCTATATCCCCGATTCTTTCCGGCAGGAAGCGAAAGAGTATTATAAAACGCTTGATTCTGACGATTATCTGGTTCGGTCAAGGAATGGGGGTGAAATTACCACAAGAGGCATTGCTGCAATGCTGCAGAATCTTGCAAAAAGATACAGCATTGATAAAGAGGTCATGCATCCCCATTCATTCCGACATTTATTTGCAGTCGAATTTCTGAAACGTAACAATAATCTGTCGCTCTTGGCCGATATTATGGGGCATTCGAGTGTTGCTACTACTGCGATCTACACCCGGCTGACACGGGAGCAACAAATTGATGCTGTGAATCGGACCATCAACTGGTAGGAGGATAGCGTGGGAAGTCAACCGAACTGGACAAAGGAAGAATTAGCGTATCTATCTGAACGATGGGGACAGGCATCAATTCCGGCAATAGCAAAAAAACTCGGTCGCTCGGTTAATGCCGTAAAAATAAAGGCAAATCGGATTGGGCTGATTGATCAGCGCTTGTGTGGTAACTACATTTCACTGAACCAATTACTGATTGCTGTAAAAGGTACAAATGCCGGGGGCAATTATACTACCGTTAGTTGGGTTGAAAAGCGAGGTCTCCCGATTCACTCGAAGAAAATTGTCCGCAAAAGCATTCGTGTCGTCTACATAGACGAGTTCTGGGAGTGGGCAAAAGAACATAGATCCTTTATCGATTTTTCCAAAATGGAACCACTGTCCCTCGGTGCAGAGCCTGATTGGGTGGTGGAGCAAAGAAGAAAGGATTTCGAAGCCTTCGCCCTGCAGAGGAAGGATCCGTGGTCGCCAGATGAAGATAGCTACCTAATCTCCCTGCTGAAACAGCACAAATATGGATATGCGGAACTCTCGGAAAAGTTGCGGAGATCTGCCGGAGCCATCCAGCGTAGATGCGTAACCTTGGGTGTCAAAGAAAGACCGGTTAAGGCCGACAACCACAGCAAGGAATCCATATGGACAGAAGAAGATTTTCGTATCCTTGCTGATGGCATCCGGAACGGGGACAGTTATACACAGGTCGGCCGCCTCCTGGGAAAATCAGAGAAAGCTATCCGAGGGAAGGTCTACTTCGTATATCTGACAGAGAATGCAGATAAGGTTCGGTCCATGATGGGGGATAATCCCTGGGGCTATGGCGCACCGGTTCCAACAGTCAAACAGGGCTTCCATCTTTCAAGGACACGGACCGAGGTTAGGAACAATTTAGAACGGCTTGTCGGTGTTCTATATCGCAGAACACTGGAGTTGAAAAAAGTTGACTACGATTGGTATTTTCAGCGGAAGGTGTGTGAAAAATGGAACGAATTAGACAGCATATGTACCGCCGGATGTACTGATTGTGATTCCTGCACTGAATTTGTGAGGATACGACCGCAATACTGCGCTCGGTGCGGAGGCACTTATTACGAACGCAAAGAATCCCGTTTTTGTCCGTCCTGTAGATTAGCACGAAAGAAATCAGCCCAGAGGAAATGGGCAAAACTAAACCGATAAAACATTGCAAATACATACCGAAAATTTCTTGTACATGAAAGGAGAAAAATATGGACAAGCAAATTGTTTTCTTACCTGTGGAACAGTTGTTTCCACACCCGGATAATCCCAGAAAAGAACTCGGAGATCTGACAGAGCTGTCCGACAGCATCCGAGAAAACGGTGTATTTCAAAATCTTACTGTTGTTCCCGGTCACTACACTTCTGATGAAAACAGACACTACCTGGACACAGGCTATACCATAATCATCGGTCACCGGAGAACCGCGGCCGCAAAAATGGCTGGTCTTTACGAGTTGCCTTGCATCATCGTTGAAATGAGCAAGGAAGAACAGATTCAGACCATGCTACTTGAAAATATGCAGAGATCTGATCTGACAGTATTTGAGCAGGCGCAAGGGTTCCAGATGATGATCGACATGGGACAATCTACCGAAGAGATTTCCCAAAAGACCGGCTTCTCCAAGAGAACCATTAAGCGTCGGCTTAAAATGGCCGAGCTTGACCAAGCAACCCTCCGGGATGTTTCTTCTCGGCAGATCTCCCTCGATGACTTTGACACCCTCGCCAAAATCGAGGATCTTTCCGTCCGGAACGAGTGCCTAAAAACCATCGGAACACCCAACTTTGATATGGAAGTTCAAAAGAGGATCAAAAAGCAGAATATTGCCAAGAACCTTCCTATGGTTCAATCTGAAATCAGACGATTAAAGGGAAATAAACTGACTCAGAGCCAGACATGGTATGGCGATTACAACCGCATTGGTGATCCGATCCAAATTGACAAATATCAGCCCGGTGACCTCGACGTTTCTGATGCAGGAGAGAGAAAGCTGTACTACTATCTGAATGAAGATTGTGGAACTCTCCAATTTTATTTTGCAAGAGAGAAACCTGCTCCCGTTCGCCGTCCGCAGGAAGAAATTGACCGCGAGAAAGCTCAGAATGAAGCCAACGCCAAACTCACCGAACTCTCTGATCTTTGCTATCAGCTTCGCTCTCAGTTTGTAAATGGATTAACTCTTACCTTGAAAAACAAGCTTGATATCCTTGACGGTGCTGTATCTGCCATCATTCGTTTAGGCTATCAGTACGGAAGTATTGGATCAGATAAGCTCTGCAAGATTGTTGGAGAAGAACGAAAATATGAGAACGGTGAAGAAAAGCGTATTACCGATATGCTGAAGAAGGATCCTGTAAGGACATATCCCCGGATCGTTTATTTGGCATTTTGCGATTCTTCCACCGAGACATACCACACAACCTACAAGAAGCAATGGCCCAGACATACCGACAACTCTCGGCTTGATGCGATCTACTCCTGGCTTACCTCCCTGGGCTATGTTATGAGCGATGATGAAATTGCCTTGCAGAACGGCACTCATGAGCTTCTGCACTTGGGCAAATCTGAGGACAGCAACAATGGCGAAACAGAAGAAGGCTAAGAAGCACCACCGTAAGAATACCTCCATCATGTCCCGGTCTGATATTCCTTTCTCCCAGAGAATGCAATATCAGAGAATAAGCGACATCAAAAAGATCCGGGACTACTCCGCAAAGATCACCATGTTCTGCATCAGCATTGCCCTCCACAAGTTGGAGGGCATAGGCTATAAAAGACTTGTCCGGTTCTCTCTGCATTTCAAAGAGTTGATCGACGAGTTCTACGAGGATGTAGAGGTAGGCATGTACCGTGCTGCCCGTCGTATGGAGCAATTAGGTATGCCGATCTCCGGAGAGTTCCAATATGTCCGAGTTCCGGAGTTTAACCGGCGCAAGCAAGAGCAATACAACAATGCTCTCGAATCTTCTCAGGCGGCTCAGATCTGCGGCACAATCGCAATAAATGATGTATTCGGTCTTGGTCAAGGCAAACTGCAAAACATTTCACAGATGGTGCAGGAATTGACACAGCGCTACGCTTCCGAAGGCGACGGATTCTTGTTTGAGGAGATGCAGAACATAGGCTTCCCTGTGATCGACGGAAAAGTAATTGCCTGCCTTGACGATAACGATAACCCTATCACATACAAAAAATGGTTGGAGGGTCAGAGCAATGGATTACCAAGCTGAAGTCTATAAAAAAGCAGTTAATATCGCTGCAAAGGTCATGCAGGCAGCGGGCCTATGCCGATATGATACCCCTCTCAAATGCCGTAAATTATGCATCTGCCCGGAAGTCTGCGAATCATGTATTGAAAAATGGCTCATTGACAAAGCCAAGAAGGAGGTACTCAATGATAAGCGATCCTGCGGTAAGGGCTGAAAAAGCCCGTCAGCTAAGGTACAAAAAGCCGGCACTTGCCTCCATCGGATTTGATGCTATGTTTAACGAACTGTTTGACATCATGGAGGAATGCTCTGATGTTCAATACTTCGTGGAAGATGAAGAAACGCTCCTAAGGGCATTGGGAGACGATGAGGAAGCTGCCTGGGAGTTTCGGATGAGCTTCACAGCCCTATCTGCCAAAGCGGAAGAATTGTACAATCTGCTTTTGGAAGAGAATGTCCAACAGGACTATGATGACTGCACGGTTGCTCTCATTGGTAACCGGTACAGGACTCTCGGATTTGACTTTGAGGAAGAGGATTACTTTGCTCTTTGTCGATATGAGACCGATCTTGCATATAGTGAAGCCGGCAAACGGTTAATGAGACATACCAAAGCAGAAATGATCTCCATTTTCGGTCAATGCCTCGGTGCCCTTGTTGCATTCCTGGATCTCCGACAACAGCATGATTTCCTAAAGGCAACGATCGACATTCTGCGAGGTGATAACGGTGCCTTGCTAAAGCTGATCAAAGAGATTGATGAGGCATACGAAGAAGCAGACGCAGAGGATTTTCGACCATGGTCTCCTGCAACAAAGCGATTTGATCACCTGACCGCACAGCTTCCGGATCGTATGTGGGTGGAATAGAGATGAATAGAATCATTAACTATCCCGGATCGAAATGGGGGATGGCGATCAAGATCTGTTCTCTAATGCCTCCTCATAGATCCTATGTGGAACCGTTCTTCGGTAGTGGTGCTGTGTTTTTCAACAAGGAGCCTTCTGCCATTGAAACCATCAACGACATGGACGGAGATGTTGTGAACTTCTTCAAGGTGTTGCGTGAGGAACCGGAACGGCTGGCCGAGGCGGTAATGCTTACCCCTTATGCAAGAGATGTTTTTGATGATGCTCATTCCAACCCCGGTAACGATTCTTTTGACAGGGCATACCGCTTCGCTATCCGACAAGCAATGGGACATGGCTTCAAAACATTTCAAAGAACGGGCTTCAAAATTGATGTATCAGGGAGAGAGAAAAGCTACTCTTTAGCTATGTGGAACAAAATGCCGAAGGGTATCATAGAAGCAGCTAATCGCCTTAAGGGGATACAGATTGAGAATCAACCTGCCCTGAATATAATCCGCAAGTTCAATCATGAGAATGTCCTTATCTACGCAGATCCTCCATATCTCCTTAGTACAAGACGGTGCAAGCAATATCGGTGCGAGATGACCAATCAGGACCATTTGGATATGCTTGAAGCTCTCAAGGCACACAAGGGCATGGTAATCCTCAGTGGATACCACAGCGACATGTATGACTATGAGCTAAAAGGTTGGAGCGTTTTTGAGCAGTTGTCTTATAATCAAAATTCCGACAAGCGGACCGAAGTTTTGTGGTGTAATTTCGAATCACCACAGTGTATGATTGGAGGCGTTGAAGAATGAGGCTTATTGATGCTGATGCACTGGAATACACAAGGGTTCAGATATTTCACGGATTGAACGAGGACGGAACGCCTTGTGTCGGTGGATGGAACGCCGTTCTAATGTCCAGGACCATCAAAGATGCTCCCACCGTAGATGCCGTAATTTTGCCTTGCAAGATTGGTGATACCGTGTGGACTATTATGTATGGCGAAATTCGAGAAGCAAAAGTCACTTGTATCAGACCGTTTGTGTTTGAAGATTTCGTTGAATTTCGTGGAAATGCGGTCATCACAATGGCACACCCATTTTATTCAGACGGAAGAACTTTAACGCAAGAACCCTTTATTATATTTGGGAAGGACACTTTCCTAACCCGTGAAGAAGCGGAAGCCGCACTTGTAGAAAGGAAGAAAGTCAATGAAAATGATTGATGTGGACATCCTCAGAAAGACCATCATAGCTTTTGCTACGGGGACACATTGCGATTATATCTCTGTTGAAAACTTGATGATGTTGCTGTCACAGGCTGACACAGTAGATGCCGTTCCTATAAATGGCGATTTCGGGCTGATGATGACGTGTGCCGTTCGGTATACCTATGGAAGAAGAACGTATATGCCTCACGCTGCAATCGACTATATAAAACCACTGATCTCGCATTTGGATGATCGAACCCTTGAAGTTTTCGACCACGATCTGAACGAAGCGGAACACATTGGAAAATTAGGAGATCCCCAAATTGACGAACCCAAGTGGAAGGAGTTTCATTATTGGATTCGGCAAGAACTCTTAAGACGTGGTCGTGATGCCAACAGATCATGGAGGGATAACAATGTGTGAAGGTATTCTGGAGCTGATATCCGAGATTGAAATGAATTGCCGACAGCATGAGGAGAAGGCAATCATGGAGGTATTACATTCCATTGGTGTTAAAGTGGATAAGGACGAACTACTCAAGGCACTGGAATATGATCGTGGACAGTACAATGTTGGCTATAAGGACGGATATCGTGATGCACTACTAAAGGGTAGTCAGTGGATCCCTGTATCGGAACGACCGCCCGACTGTGACCGATTCCTTGGTATCACAAGATTTAACGATAGGGTCTGTGAATATCAAAAGCGCAAGTATCCCGGGGGAGAAGATCGTGTTGTAGGATATGGCTACCATATTGAGAAAGACTTCCGCTATTGGATGCCTTGCCCAAAGCTTCCGGAAGAAATTAGGAGGAAATATGATTAAATTAAAAATACTCTGCGGTGAGTGCATCGCATTGATGAAAAATGGCTACAAGGTTACCGAAGAATCCGGCAGAAAGAAGATCCTCTGCGAAAACTGCCGTCGGAGAAGATACGGTACCCAATGCAAGATCGAAAAGATCTCAGTTTCTGCAAACTCCAAAATTAAGCATTAAAGTGAGGTGACCGGCATGAGCCTGGAGGAGCTGAACGAACACTACGAACTGCGAAAAGCACTCGCAGATCTGAGTGATACAATTGAACATCTACGCTCCAGGGCAGAACCCGGCGCACAGAACCTTGATGGTATGCCACGGGCTTCCGGAGTAAAAGATAAGGTCGGCGACTTGGCAGCGGAGATAGCCGACTGCACAACGATGATGGAAGAATTGTTGGAAGCCATCAATGAGAATGAGGCACGGATCCTTGAATTTATATCATCTGTAAAAGATATTCAGATCCGTTTGATCTTACGCCTCAGATTCATCAGGGCATTGCCCTGGAAACGAGTTGCCGCTGTTCTCGGCGGTGGAAACACAGAAAATAGCGTGAAGGTAGCTTGTTATCGGTATCTGCAAGTGGATATTCAAGACGATCATTAAACTTGTATCGCCGTGTTACGCCATGTATCGTCGTGACACTTGATGTCACGCACTTCTCTGTGTTATTGTATACTCGTAAAATTCTACATAGCCAGGCGGCTCTCTCGATCCCGGGGGAGCCGTCACTTTTATAGAAAGGAGGCTTCGGTCGCAGTGTTCTTTCCTTTGCACTGTGATCTGGCTTGATCTGCTACCGGTCGCCACGGTAACGGATGCAAGCACATTACAAAAGGAGGAAAACCATAGTGTTTTCAAAATTGAAAAGTAAATTCAAAGCTAACCCCTCGCTTTTCTATGCTATGAGCATAGCGGCAACATGGGCCAACGCAGGATCCTTGCTCAATGGCATCTCTACAGCCCAAGGGAAGGGAATTATCCCATTTATTCTCTGGGCTGTGGGTAATGTTCTGGCCTGTATCGTATTTGGCATCCTTGCACCGATGATCCCCAAGCTCCGTGATGTATTCCGGAGCAAGGCTATGAAGATCATCATGGGCATTATGTGCCCTTTCCAGTGCTGGATCTCCATGAACGGCATTCAGACCGTATTTGCAGACACGCCCCTCGGCAACACAGGCGGTATCATTATCGCTTTAGCCTTTGCGGTGTTCTTCATCTTCCTGTTGTTCAAGTTCGGCATGATCAGAAATGTATTGACGGATCATCTGAGCTGGGCAACGGTATACGCTCTGGTATTCGGCATTACTCTTGTGGCCACACTCAAGGGTGGAAATGTCACACTCCCGATCGGCGTTGAGAATATCCCTTGGGGCCTGAAGAACTGTCTGCTCCTCATTCCCGGTGCCTTTATGTACCCGTACTTCTTCGAGCTGATGGACTATAACGAGAAAAATACAGAAGGTACACAGCGTATCAATGTGCGGAAAGCATTCATCAACGGGGGATTGGTCTTTGGACTATACCTTGCATTTATCTTCCTTATGAGTTTCACCACCTTTGGTCCGGTGCTGAATATCGTAAAGGCTATCCTTGTCACGCTGATCGCAGTATCTTCGCTGTCCTCGTTCCAATTCGGAATCTACATCACCTTCGGAAGAAAGCTCGGTCTTGGGCTTAACATTCTGACCGTGGCTCTCTGGCAGTTCCTAATTCCTCTCGGTGTCATGGGTGCATGGACACTGATGGCATCCATCCGAATTTATATCGTCGGCGCCGCGGTCCTTGCAGCACTTATCTGGCACTTTGCCTCCAAGAAAAGGAGGGTGTGCAGATGATTACCAAACTCGGAAGAAAGCAAACTGCAGATAATTCCGCATGGTTAACCACCATGGAACATATTGAGGAAATTATACCGCAGGAAACGCTCGGAGAGGCGGTTGCAACTGCCTGTGCTGAGCTTTTGAGTATGACCCAAGGTAAACGCACTGCTTTTGCCTGGAGTGGCGGTAAGGACAGTATCGTGCTTGCAGAGCTGTGTCGCATGGTAGGAATCAAAGATTCCATGTTCGCCCACACAGATCTGGAATACCCTGCATTTCTGTCTTGGTGCATGGAACACAAGCCCGAAGGGTGCGAAGTGATCAACACCGGCCATAACCTTGATTGGTTGGCCAAGAATCAGCGGATGTTGTTCCCCAGCGGTGCAAAGCTCAATCGGTGGTATGAAATCGTTCAGCGTTATGCCTTTACGAAGTATTTCTTTGATAAGAAGCTGGACATGATCATCGTGGGGCATAGAAAAGCAGATGGCAATGTCGTAGGGCCTAACGGCGTTTTGAAGAAGAACTCCGGAGAGGTCAGATATTCGCCCCTTGCTAATTGGTCCCATGAACTGATCCTGGCATTCATCCATTACAACAAACTCCCGCTGCCTCCCATCTACGGATGGAAGAACGGCTACAAATGCGGTACCCATCCCTGGCCCTCCCGGATGTATATGGAATCTGTGGATCAGGGCTATCGTGAGGTTTACGAGATCGATCCGAATATCGTGATCGAAGCCGCGGAGAAGCTCAGCAGTGCCCGGCACTTCCTTGAAAGCGAGGTGCACGGGGTATGAAAACTGTGATGATCCCGATCGGAGAACTGAAACGACCGGAGCGGAATGTGCGAATGCACACCGACAAACAACTGAAGGAGTTCCGCAGATCCGTAGAAATGTTCGGTCAAATCCGGCCGATCGTCGTTGACGAGAACTATGTCATGCTCGCCGGCAACGGTCTGTACGAAACCCTCGTCTCTATGGGACGAACGGAGGCGGCCTGCTATATCGTCAAGGGCTTATCCGAAAAGGAAAAGAAGAAGCTCATGCTTGCGGATAACCGCATCTTCGATCTTGGCGTTGACGATATGAGTGCCTTTGATGCCCTAATCGCTGAGCTTGGAGACGATCTGGATGTTCCCGGATTTGATGATGAACTGTTGCAGTCTCTGAAAGCAAGCTGTGAAGAGGTCGACGAGATCATGTCCTCCTACGGTATCATCGACGAGGACAAAAAAGATCAGATCGTATCTGCCCGAGCTGAGTATGAAAAAGCCGATGAACAGCGACAGAGCCAAATGGTTCAGAAAGAGAAAGCCGAAACGCCTGCACCGCAGGTCGATGCTCCCGAAGGCAAATATGTTGTCTGTCCCAAGTGTGGGGAGAAGATATGGCTGTAAAGAGATCCTATGCATCCATCAGCGTAGTTGACGCCGCAACCATAAGAATAAAGAATGTATTCTCCAATGGCGTTCCTGTGTACATGAGCTTTTCGGGTGGTAAAGATTCCATCTGCATGGCCGATATAGTCTACCGGCTTATTCAGAGAAAAGAGATCGACCCTAATCAGCTTACCGTTATCTTTGTAGACGAAGAAGCGGTATACGATTGCGTGATCGATCTTACTTTGAAGTGGCGCCGGAAATTCATGTTAGCAGGGGCAAAATTCATCTGGTATTGCTTGCCTCTTAAACAGGTATCTTGCTTCAATCAGCTCACCAATGACGAAAGCTGGATCACTTGGGAGCCGGGCAAAGACATGGTGTGGGTGCGAAAGCCACCTTCCTTTGCTGTAAGGGAAAGCCCCTATCTTGATAGCGTTGGAAAAATCAACTATCAGACTTTTCTTCCCAGGGTAACAAAGGACGGGATTATGATCACCGGCGTCAGAGCGGCCGAATCCGTCCAACGCCTACAGTACATGTCAAGTCTGAATCTTGGCAGACAGGGCATAACAGGCAGCAACACGATATACCCGATCTATGATTGGAAGGACAATGATATTTGGATGTATATCCGAGATCATGGTCTCGATATTCCTGAGGCATATCTGTGGCTGTATCAATCGGGAGTATCCCGTCCCGGTCTACGCATATCCAACTTCTTTGGGATCGATAGCCTTGCAGGATTAAAGCATGTGGCTGAAACAGACCCCGACCTTTGGGCTCGGATCGAAAGGCGAGAGCCTAACGCATACATGACCCTCCTATATTGGGATTCCGAGTGGTATAAACGGAGTACCCGTAAACGCACGAAATCCGAAGTGGAGGACTTAACCGACTATAAAGAGCGTTGCAGAATTATGCTCTTTATCGAACCCGACAAACACTTTACCAATCCTACAACCCGAAATGTCTGCAGACAATATAGACGGTGCTACACCAAGATCGATGGCATGGCCAGACCCAAGGACTACAGGCAGATGCACGATGCTCTGGTAGCAGGAGATCCTAAGCTCCGCACACTCCGGGCTATATATCAGAATGTCTATGGATCGTATGCAGAATACGCTAAGAAATTCCGTGTATAGAGGGGAGGTAAGAGAATGTCGGAGGTAAACATATTTAGCCCCCTTGCTTCTTTGCAGTGGGTTGACAGGGATCGGCTGAGAGCCAACAACTACAACCCCAACAAGGTAAGCGAAGAGAACCTAAAGCTACTGATCCAATCAATTATGACAAACGGATGGACACTGCCCATCGTGGTAAGACCTGACTTCACGATCATTGACGGCTTCCATAGATGGACTGTATCCGGACGAGAGCCGTTAAAGACACAGCTTGGAGGCAGAGTACCTGTTGTTATCGTCGCCCATGACGATGAGGCAGAAGATATGTACGGCACTATCACTCATAACAGAGCTCGTGGTACGCATCTGCTCGGCCCCATGAAAGCAATAGTAAAAAAACTTCTCGACGACGGAAAGACCGTTAAAGAGATCGGGAAGCAATTAGGCATGAAGCCCGAGGAAGTATTCAGACTATCAGACTTTACGAAGGAAGATTTTATAAAGCTGATGGCTCATGGAACTGAGTACAGCAGGGCAGAGATTCTGTCAAAGATCTAAGCCAACGGAGATCGGCACAAGTAGGGGAGTTTCACAGCTTCTATCGCTTGTGTCGATCTTCACATATTTCCTCCAAGCGTCTCCTCTGCAGAACCACCTCAGCTTCGACAGCCGAGGGCAGGGGAGGCCAAGGGGGGCAAAAAGGTACTGTCAAGGGGGGCCGCCCTTCGTTGCGGGGGCGACGACCCCGAAATGCAGTCAGTTAGTAAGGCAAAAATCAGGCATTTCGTTACGAATTTGTAACCAATATTCCTATAAATGAGGCGTTAATTCAACAGGAAGAAGATCCGGTTATGACCGAGAGATATACAGGTTCGAGCCCTGTGCGCCTCACAATTTCATGAAAGGTGGAGGCAGACAACATGATAACATTCCTGGCACTGATAGTCTTGCTTCCTCCGTTGGCTCTGTTCGCAATCACCCCCTTGCGAACAATCCATAAATCTCAAAAGAATGGATGGTTTTGTCCTGTACCGTATCCGTCCGGATTTGAGTAGAAATTTCCTTGCCAACGGGGGACACAAAGCACCCATGCTTCGGTATGGGTGCTTTACTTATGGGCCTTTAGCTCAGTTGGTTAGAGCATCCGGCTCATAACCGGACGGTCCACGGTTCGAGTCCGTGAAGGCCTACCAAATTCTATGAAGGGAGCCTCTGCTATGGCAGATAAACTCAACAACGAGACATCTGTATCAACAACGGAGCTGGCTATGATCCTTGGCTTGTCAGCCAGACGAATTCAGCAGATGGCTCAAGATGGATCGTTGCAAACGGTAAGCCGTGGCAAATTCAACCTTGCGGAAGCCGTGCAAGCGTACATCAGATTCGTTACCAAGGATCCCATGACAGACGAAGATGTGAAGCTGGAAAGGACAAAGCGAACCGCCGAGGCATCGTTAAAAGCATCCAAGGCACAGATTGCTAAGCTTGAAGCATCAGAACTGCAAGGAAAAATGCACCGATCGGAAGATGTTCAAACGGTTCTCGAAGCCTTCATCTTCACTGTCCGCAGTGGTCTTATGGCTCTGCCCGGCAGACTTGCTATGGATGTAACCGGTGCAGGCACGACCGCCGAAGCGGCAGACATCATCCGCAAGGAAGTCTCCAAAATCATGCAAGAGATAGCTTCATTCAAATATGACCCTGACCAATTCGCTCAATTAGTCCGTGATCGGAGGAAGTGGGGGCAGGGTGACATAGACGATGACTAATACTGCCAACCGCTATGCCCACATCAACAAGGTCATAGCAAAAGCCCTGCAGAGCATGAATCCGCCGGACAATCTGACCGTATCAGAATGGGCAGAAAAATACCGCCGGCTATCATCTGAAAGTTCTGCAGAGCCGGGACTCTGGCGAAATGATCGTACACCTTACCTCACCGATGTAATGGATGCTTTTTCCGATCCAAAGGTAAAGCACATTGCTATGGTGGCGGCATCACAGGTTGGCAAGTCAGAGTTCATCAACAACTGTATCGGATATATCATCGACGAAGATCCCGGCTCGATCCTGTTCATTCAGCCTACTACCATCGACGCCAAGGATTATTCCAAATTGAGAATCGCACCCATGATCCGAGATACACCGAGGCTCAGGTCGAAGGTCACCGAAGCAAAAAGTCGTGAAAGTGGTAACACGATCCTGCAAAAAACATATCCCGGTGGCATCCTTACCATGTGTGGATCAACAGAAGCTCATGCTCTCTGTTCTAAGCCTATCCGATATGTTTTCGGTGACGAGCGTGACCGATGGGCGACGAGTGCCGGCAATGAAGGTGATCCTTGGGATCTGGCTATGGCACGACAGACCACATTCTACAACGCAAAGGCTGTGGAGGTTTCCACACCCACTGTGGCCAACGCAAGCCGAATTGTTAAATCATTCGCCAAAGGTACCATGGAGCGTTGGGTTTCCCAATGCCCTCACTGTGGTGAGTTCCATGAAATCCGATGGAAGGACATTCGATACGAACACACCGAATCCCAAGTAGCCGGAGAAAAGGTGTTCGAGGTTATAGCTGTTTACTACATCTGCCCCGGATGCGGTGCAATCTCGACCGAAAGAGAAATGAAAAACGCACCGGCTCATTGGAGAGCGGAAAATCCTGCGGCATACAAGCAAGGATCTCGGTCTTTCTGGCTAAATGCTTTTGTATCCAAATGGGCATCATGGGAATCTATCGTTCTGAAATTCCTTCAGGCAATCGGTAACTCTCAAAAAATGCAGGTTGTCTACAACACCGCCTTCGGTGAACTGTGGGAGGATCGTGGCGGACTTGTAGACGAGAGCAAACTGATGGAACGCCGTGAGGACTACGGTACGCATTCAGACAAGACTCCTGTAGATCTCCCGGACGGTGTTCTCAAGCTGACCTGTGGAATAGACACTCAAGACAACCGCCTCGAATACGAGGTGGTTGGATATGGTCACTTTGAGGAGAATTGGGGCATTGAAAAAGGAATCATCATGGGTCGTCCAGACTCAGACGAAGTCTGGAATGCGGTCGATGATCTCCTTGATCGTGTATTCAAATTTGAAGATTGCATAGGCCTCAAAATCAAAAGAACATTCGTTGACGAAGGCGGTCACTTCACAATGGAAGTTCGGCAGAGATGCAAAGAACGAGAATCCAAAGGTGTCTTTTGCATTAAAGGCAAGGGCGGTCCCGGCATCCCTTATGTGGATGCACCAAGAGAGCAGAAGATCATGATCGAAAATATCTGCATCGGTACCTGTTGGCAATATCAGATCGGTGTTGATGCCGGCAAAGCGGTCATCATGGACAACCTCAGACGGCAAACGCCGGGAAACGGATACTGCCATTTTCCCCATAGAGATGATTACGGACCTGCATTTTTCAGAGGTCTATTGTCCGAACGCCTTGTATACAACGCAAAGCATAAACAGCCATGGATATGGGAGAAGATCCCCGGACACGAGCGTAACGAGCCTTTGGACTGTCGAAACTACGCAAATGCCGCATTCAAATCCTTGCCTATGGATTTGGATGCACAGGAGCGACGGCTAAATATCGCTCGTGGCAAGCTCGTGCCTCAGGCTCATGCCCAGACCGTAACTATGCCGAGGATGCAACCTGCACCACAACAAACACAAATTGATGGTTATGACGATTGGTAAAGGGAGGTATTTACTTTGCCGAATTTAGAATCATTGCAAATAGAAAAAGACTTTCTGGAGGAATCCTTAAAGGAACTCAGGAAAGCATACCTTGCGATTGTGAAAGGATCCGCAAAATCCTATAAGATCGACGATCGTGAGGTAACAAAATTGGATCTGCCGACACTGAGCCGAGAGATTAAGAACAAGCAAACTCAGCTTGATGCAATTAACTCTCAGCTTTCCGGATGTGCTCCGAGGAGAGCCTTCGGGATTGTCCCCATGGATTGGTAGGTCAATATAAATACAGGTATCCGCCCTTCGGGGCTTTACCATGCCGACACAGTGGGGTTCGCTCCTTTCCTCCGCTGTGTCGGCTAACCTTTTAAGGAGGTAACCATGGACGAAAAAAGAGCTTTTACCCCTCCGCAGGTAAGCGGGTATAGTGAGGCCGGAGCAAGTCTGTCACGCAGAGCATTGAAGGGCTTTCGTCCCAATAGCGGATCTCCGACGGACGATATTGACCTGAACAACCGAACTCTGAGGCAAAGATCCAGAATGCTATATATGGCATCCCCGATCGCAACCTCCGCAATAAATACAAACCGAACTAAGGTTGTAGGTCCCGGTCTGCACTTAAAAAGCACAATCAATTACGAGCTTCTTGGCATATCAAGACAGGAAGCTCGTAATTGGCAGAAGAAAACCGAAGCAGAGTTTTCTATATTTGCATCAAAGCCTCAGCATTGTGATGCTATCGGCATGAACGATTTCTACGGTCTCCAACAGCTTGCCCTGAAGTCATGGCTGTTGAGTGGTGATTGTTTTGCTTTGGTCAAGCGTTACAGCCCAACACCGCTGAGTCCTTATTCCCTCAGGCTTCACATGATCGAAGCTGACCGTATCAGCACACCACACTACTGCGGTGGATTTAATCGCATTACAAGTTCCAAAATCCCTGATGGTTATCCCGGAGCAGGGCATGAGATACACGATGGTGTAGAAGTAGATGCCAATGGTCTTGTCGTAGCTTATCACATCTGCAACGCATATCCGACCCAATACACACTGACCAAGCACGAATGGACGAGAGTTGAGGCATACGGCCGTAGAACAGGGCTTCCAAATGTAATGCACATTACCGACACCGAACGCTGTGATCAGTACAGAGGTGTTCCGTATTTAGCACCGATCATCGAGATGCTACTGCAATTCCGTCGGTACACAGAGAGTGAGCTTATGGCCGCTTTGGTTCAGAGCTTCTTCACTGCGTGGATTGAAACCGAAACCAATCAGAGTATCATCCCTGTCAACGAAGTCGGCGCCAGTGACATCATTGGTGCAAATGGAGAGGCACAATCAGCTGTACCGACCACAGGTGGCCAGAATGACTATGCAATGTCTCCCGGTTCTGTCATTCATTTGAAGCCCGGTGAAAAGATCCATTTCGGAAATCCCAACATTCCCACAGCCGGCTTTGAAACATTCACCAAAACTATCTGCAAGGTAATGGGAGCAGGACTTGAGATTCCCTATGATGTTCTGCTTAAAGAGTTCAACGCAAGCTATAGTGCATCCAGAGCGGCACTGTTAGAAGCCTGGGAAGCAATCAAGATGCGTAGAGTTTGGTTGGTCAACCGATTCTGTCAGCCCGTATATGAGCTGTGGCTTACCGAAGCTGTAGCCCGTGGTCGCATCAAAGCCCCCGGCTTCTTCGAGGATCCGCTGATCCGAAACGCTTGGTGCAAAACGCTGTGGATCGGTCCTGTGCAGGGACAGCTTGATCCTAAGAAGGAGGCCGAAGCCTCTCTTACTCTTGCTGGACACGGCGTAAAGACCCACGAATCTATTACTACGGAACTTGGTGGTGGAGATTGGGAATCCAATATGGCACAACTCCAATACGAAAACGAACTACTCTCAAATATGTCACAGACAAAACAAACAAAGGAGGAAGAACCGTGAGTATTCCCAAATCCGGTATCGTTAACATTAGTCGCCCGGTCTATGCAATTGCATCCGTTGACGGCAACAGTGCCGAAATCACAATGTACGGCACCATTTACGAACAGCAACCCAGACATTGGTGGTCCGGTGAACCCATTGAAGGGAATTTCATTCTTTTGTCTGAATTCATGAAGGATTTGGAGGAGATCTCCCACTGCAAAGAGATCACCATCCGAATGAATTCTTATGGCGGTGATGCCGGTGTATCCAATACCATCCACAACCGCCTGCGTGACCTTTCTCGAAACGGTGTCAAACTCACCTGTATTGTTGACGGCGTAGCAATGTCCGGTGGATCTCTGATCATGTGCGCCTGCGACCGTGTTCAGGTCAATCCTTCCAGTCTGATCATGATTCACAAGTGCATCACAACTCTCTGGGGTTCCTATAACGCCGACGAGCTTCGTCAGCAGGCAGAGCAGAACGATGCCTGGGATAAAATGCAGGTTGCTATTTATAAGCGCAAGACCGGCTTGTCCGATACGGTCATTTCCCACATGATGGCTGATACCACATACATGACCGGCCGTGAGGCGGTCGAAAAGAAGTTTGCTGACGAGCTTCTTGAAGATGCCGAACCCGTCAATATTGCGGCAAGTGCCGATGGTCGCATTATCTTCGTAAGCGGCCGTCAGATGCACCTTGCCCCCGGAGCGTTCGCCCCGGATTACATCCCCACAGTCACTACCGAGAATAACCCCTCGGTTGAGACAAATACAAATTCGCCGGTGGTCACCGGCAGTGAAAAAGGAGGAAACTCTATGACCGAACAGGAACTCCGGGAAAAGTATCCGGAACTCGTAGCACAGATAGAGGCCAATGCAAGAACCACCGGCAACACTGATGCTGTCAGCACCGCCGTCCAGGCAGAGCGTGATCGCATCCGTGAGATCGACGAGGTTGCTTGCCTCTACTCCGAAGAAATGGTGCGTGAAGCCAAATTTGGTGAAAAGGCATGCACCGCACAGCAGTTGGCCTACAACGCCGCTAAAGCTGCCGCCGCAAAGGGAGCAAAGACTCTTGCTGATCTGGAAGCTGATACAAATACTTCCGGTGCACCCAAGGTAAGCTCTGCACCCCCTGCAACTGATGGTGGTGACGAGATCACTCTTGACCATGCCAAGGCTGCCGCAAAGGCCTTCAACGACCGCAAGAAGGAGGTAAGATAACCATGGATAAGAATCTCGTTCGTAAGGTAGGGGAGTGTGGTCAGGACAATCTGATTGCAGGTGTTTTCCCTCCTGCCATGACCACCGCTGTTAAGATCTCCGCAGGTGCAGGCGTGCTTAAGCGTGGAACTGTTCTCTCTGCAAAGGATGACGGCACCTATGAGGCTATGGCCTCCGGCGGTTCTCCCGCCTATATTCTGGTATCCGATGTCGATGCATCCGATGCCGAACCCGTTACCGCAGTGGTATATCGTAGCGGTAACTTCAACATCAATGCCATCATCGTGGCTGACGGCTATGCTCTGTCTGCGACCGACAAGGACACCCTGCGGAAGTATGACATCATCTTCACCAACATGATGGAATGCTAAGGAGGATATCTCATGAACATCTACGATACTATCTACATGTTGGCAGCTGTTGAAGAACTCACTCCCGAACCCACATTCTTCAAGAAGCGCTATTTCCCCACCGACATGAGCTTGGATATATTCGGCAGCTCCAAGGTTCTGGCCGACTACAAGACCAACGGTCGAAAGGCAGCTCCCTTTGTCGTTCCCCGTATTGGTCCTCTGCCCGTAGGTCGTGATGGATTCAGCACCTACGAGCTGGAGCCCGGCAACATTGCAATCTCCAAGCCCCTTACCATCGATCAGCTGAACCGACGTGGCTTCGGCGAATCCATTCTGAGCACCGCTACCCCTGCAGAGCGTGCCAACCGTCTGCTCATGGAAGATCTGAGCGACCTTTCTGCCCGTATCACAAGAACTGAGGAGCATCTCGCATGTGAAACCATGCTGAACAATGGTTGCATCATGCGCCACGAGACCGGCGATCCCGAAATCTACGAGGATATCCCCGTACGATTCTACGATGGTGATGACAACCCTTCGCTGTTCACTCCCGAAAAGCCTTGGGAGCATAGTGCCGACAAGAATACTCCCGGCAACTGGTATCATGACATCGTCAAGATGGTGCGAATCCTCAACAATCGTTCCCGTCCTGCGACCGATCTACTTCTGGGCAATGATGTCGGTAACTTCCTCATGGAAGATCCCTGGGTCCTTCACATGATGGATAACAGACGAGCCGACTACGGTGCCATCAATCCCAAGGAGTTGACCGAATATGTTACCTCTCTGGGCAAGTTCAATTTCGGTGGTCGTTGGCTTGATCTCTTCGTCAATATCGGAACCTTCCAGGATCATACCGGTGCAGAAACTCCCTTCATGGACAAGGAATCCGTTGTTGTCACCGCTCCCAACTGTGGTAAGGGCTTATATGGTGCTGTCACGCAGAAGGAAATGGACGGTCAGTGGCATACTTATGCCGGCACCAGAATCCCCAACCGTATCTCCACCATTAGACCTCCCGCCGATGAGACCGAATGCACTTCTCGTCCTTTGTTTGTTCCCAAGACCATGAATCCTTGGGAGTCTGCAAAGAATGTTCTGGCGTAAGTGTAGCCGTGAAAGGAGCTATCCATGATCAGAGTTATTTCCGGCGTTTGTGACACTGAATTGGGTCTCAAACGCTCCACTGACGGTCCCTTCACGCTTTCGCCTGAAGCAGAAAAGAGACTTGTGGATCGTAATGTCGCTGAGTATGTCTATAAGCCTGTTGCAACAGCCGAGGCGAGGCTGAACGCTGTAGAGACAGGTGTAACCAAGCCTGCGAGTGAAACGATCGCTACGGGGCTTGGAATCGTCGACAGCGGCGAAACGCACTACCTCGACAAAGGACAGCTTGCAGAAATGTCTTTTGCAGAGCTGAAGTCCTTAGCGAAGGATATGGGCATTTCCTGTGGGTCTCTCAGATCCAAGAATGAGTATATCGAAGCTATCGCAGCTGTGCCGGTAGGACTTGGGGAAGAAGTATTCCCCGATACCGATTCCGAGGACATCGTAGTATGAGTGCCTTTCGAGAAATGGTAGCCGGCGACAATCTGAATACCTTCCTGAATCCTGCTGAATTTGGTGAGGAGCGAACGGTAGCATACGACGGAACAACCTATACGGATATTCCCGTCGTTCTGTCCGGGATGAAAGAGAAAGATCGTCGTCAGCTTTCCTCTGATCATGTCCAGGGACTATACCTTGTATCCTCTGTGATGCATTGCCGTTTAGAAGATCTCGGAGGAAAGCAGCCTGAGAAGGGCTCTTTGATTAAGATTGCCAAGGTTGAACATGGTACTTTCCTTAAGGAATACTATGTTGCTTCCTCTGTCTGTGAAATGGGAATGCTTCGTATTGAATTGGAGGCAATCGACGAATGAGAGTAACGGTTCAGAATATCGGCAGTCATTCTCTCGAAAAGGCTCATCAGATGTTAGCCGGTTATCCCGGTGGCGTAGATAAGGCTGTCCGTGCTGCTATGGGGAGAGCCGCCTCCCATCTGCGAACCAACGCAGTTAAGGAGATCCGCAAACGGTATGACATCTCAGCAAATGCTGTTCGTGCGGAGCAAAATGTTACTGTCAAATACTCCTATACCAATGGTGTGGAAGCTACGGTGCATTTTTCCGGTCTCAAAATTCCGCTGTATCGCTATGGTGGGACGACTCCATCCATGCCGACAGCAGATACTACGAGGCTCGTAAATGCTCTAATCGCAGGAAATTGGAAGAAGGTACATCCCGGCGTAGCGGCATCAGCCCATCAGCTGACAGCATCATCTCTTACGAAGTTTGATTCTGCATTTGTTGCGAGGATGAAATCCGGACATCTCGGCATTTTTGAGCGAAACGAGAACGGAGGAATCTCTGAGCTTATGGGATCCTCCGTTCCTCAAATGCTCGGCAATGAAGAGGTAGCTGAGAACCTCTCAAAGCAAGCTATGGAAAAGTTTGACGAGAGATTGGATCACGAGATCACCCGAATCATTCTTGGATATGGAGGTTAATTTGTGACAAAAATTGATTTTCTTGATAGCCTTGCAGAATTTACAAAAGATGCTATAAAAGATGTTCTCCTGCCGGTCAAACAGCAGGATAAGAACGACAATGCATCTGAGCATACTGCAACCGTATATAAGATGCGTCTGCCTGATCGCAACTCTGCAACAAAGAAAGCCCCGTACATTCTACACCAGATAGTAACCGGAAAAGATAGTCAAGCTCAGGGTAAAGTGCCTGAATCAAAAGTCACAGTTCGCACTGTATTCTGTGTGTACGCCCCAAGTGAGGATGATGACGGCGCCATGAATCTCTTAACATTGATGGAACGGCTTCGGATCACGATGCTCAAGTCTGTCTCTATGGGTGAGTTTTACCAGCTCGATAGAGAAGCCGGGATCGAACAGCTCATCTATCCTGAGGATACCGCCCCTTACTATGTAGGAGAAATGGTATCAGTGTGGAATGTACCGCCTATTCAAATGGAGGTATTTAATTGGCTACACGAAAACCGCCCCTGAAAGAGCAGTCAGCAAAGTCTGACTTCTCCGCTTATATCGGTCCTACCGTAACAGGACTAATTCAGACCGGAACGATCTACGATGTGGAAAAGACCGTTGCATTGCAAAGACCTGATGTTATCAGAGCAGTGCAGCGGTTTCCCATGGTGGAAGACTTGATCGTAACCGGTGACAATCTTGCCCTGGCAAGACGAAACATCAAAATCCCCGGAACGCTGCTCCATCACAGATACGAGCAAATGCTTTCCGGTATGAAGGAGGAAACCAAATGGACCTGAAACACGGCATTTATATGTCGACACAAACCGAAGCACCCCCTGAGCCTATTCCGGCTGTAAGCGGTATTCCCTTTGTTATCGGTGCAGCTCCCATTCATTTGGCAACAGCCCCGGCAAAGGTAGGAATTCCCGTCCTTTGCAAGAACTGGGCAGATGTTGAAGCTAAGCTTGGCTACTGCGAAAACTGGAAGGACTTCGGACTTTGCGAATTTGCATATTCGCACTTCAAAATTTTCAAGCGTTCTCCTGTTGTATTCTGCAATCTGCTTGATCCTGCCACCATGAAAACAGATGTTGAAGCAGCAGATATTACCGTTACTGAGCATACGATCCCTCTTCCCATTGGTGCTATTGCATCCACCGTGGTTGTAAAGGCAGAGGGCGGTGCTGGTGATGCGTATGTCGCCGGAACGGATTACACCGTTTTCCACGACAAGGATCAGGGTGCTATCATCATTAGCCTGTTGGAGAAGGGTTCTGCTTATGCTGCTACCAAAGTCAATGTGACTTATAGCAAGGTAGATACTACCAAGGTTACAGCGGCATCCGTAGCTTCCGGTATCGAACACATGGAGCTGTGCATGGCCGTAACCGGTACGGTACCCGATCTGATCAATGCTCCCGGATTCTCTCACGATCCGGCCGTTGCTGCCGCTATGGCGTTGAAGGGCAGTGCCATCAATGGTGCCTTTAAGGCTACCGCACTGGTGGATTTGGAAGCGACTACTGCCGATGCAGCTATCACCGCCAAAGCAGGAATCACCGATCCTGCAGTTATCGCTTGCTGGCCGAAGGTGCAGAAAGACGGTAAGCTCTATCATCTGTCCACATTCCTTGCCGGTGTCCTTGCATCCGTGGATTCCGAGAACAACGGAACGCCTTATCAGTCTCCTTCCAGCACAGTCATTCCTTGCGATGCCATGGTTCTCTCCGATGGAACCGAGGTTCATCAGTCTATCGTTGTTGGCAATACGCTCAATGCAAACGGCATTGTTACCGTTAACTGTTCCACCAACTTTACTATTTGGGGAAACTACACCACCGCTTATCCCTCCAAGAGTACTGCTCCTGAGCTGTGCTTTATCCCCATTGTGCGGATGGCGTCCTACATCGGCAATACCCTTGTACGGAACTTCTGGAACAAGCTCGATGCCCCGATCAACAGACGCCTGATTGACAGCATCATCGACGAGACCAACATTTGGCTCAATACTCTGGTAGGCTCCGGTCATCTCTACGGTGCCCGTGTTGAGGCTTCTGCAGAGGATAATCCCACAGCGGCTCTGATGCAGGGCATTGTAAAGGCAAAGATCTACTTTGCATCTCCGGCTCCTGCACAGGAGATCAGCTTCATCATTGAGTACGATCCTGCGTATGCAGCATCTGCTCTGACCTAAGGAGGAGAACCCATGAACATTCCTGTTTCTACTCTTCAGTTCGCTATCTACGAAGACAAGACAGAATTCCTCGGCATTTCCAAGGTCACTCTGCCTGACCTGAAGTTTATGACTTCTGAAATTTCCGGTGCGGGAATTGCTGGTAAGGTAGAGTCTATTCTGCCCGGCCAACTGGAAGCTATGAACCTTGGTCTGGAATTTACATCTCAGACCGACAAGGCTCTGCAGCTCACGGAACCTCGCACTCACAAGCTGGACATTTTCGTAGCAAGCTCTGCTGAGGATATCGCTACCCGTCAGATCAAGGTTCAGTCCGACAAGCATGTGCTTGTCGTTGTTCCCAAGTCCCTGAGTGGTGGCACGATTCAGCCTGCCTCTCCGCTGACTGCATCCGGTGACTATGCCGTGAAGTACTGGGCATACTACCGTGAAGGTAAGAAGTTCATCGAAATCGACCCGATGAACGGCATCTGCATTATCAACGGCAAGGACTACATGGCTGAGGTCAACGCAGCTCTCGGCAAGTAAATCACCAACCATCCCACAGGGTTTTTGGCCCTGTGGGAATTTTGTTATCTGAAAGGAGAAACCAAAATGGAAAATACCAACATCGACACCGCAATCAGCGAAGAGATCGCAGGTTCCGACATTACCGATCAGGAGGAAACAGTTTCCTCCGATATTTACACGCACAAGCTGAGCAAGCCTGTGGTGTATGAGGACAAGACCTACACCGAGTTGACCTTCGACTTCGGCAAGCTGACCGGCAGGGATTCCCTGGACGTCGAAAACGCTCTTTCGTCTATGGGAAAAGTTATAGTTGTACGCTCCTTTTCCGGAGATTATCTCATCCGTATGTGTGCTAAGGCCTGCACCGTGAAGGTCGGACATGATATCTTTGAGATCATGCCTGTCAAGGACTACACCACGATCACCAACAAGGCCAAGCGTTTTTTCTAAACACACGCCTCCCGATCGGAGACGGAGGATTATCCCTGCGAAAGCACTATATCATCATGTCGCAAAACACCTACACTCCTGTCACCCAATTAGCAGAGATGCCCCTTAAAGAATACTCGCTTTGGGTTCTGGCAAGCAATGCTGTTGTTGATGACAGGAAGAAGAAGTAACTGGAGGTGCTGTTATGGCAAGCCGTCAATATGAGATGGTATTTAAGCTGAATGCGCAGGTTGCAGGTAGCTACAACAGCGCCTTCAAAGCTGCCCAAAAGGAGATCCTTACATACCAAAAGGAAATCCAAACGCTGAATGCGACAGCTGCTAATATTAGCGGTTTTCAGAAACAATCAACTGCTGTTGCAGAAGCACAGAAGAAGATGGAGCGTCTGCAACAGCAGTATGACAATATTCAGCGTGAGATTCAGGAGACAGGAACGTTCTCCTCCGATTTAGAAAATAAACTGATCTCTAAGAGTGGTCAGATTGATAAAGCAAGTGAGGCTGTGCAGATCGCCACAGACAAGCTTGAAAGATACAAGAAAGCTCTTGCCGATGCAGGGATCAATACGGATGATCTGAGTGGAGAGACGGGAGAACTCCAAGAGAAAATAAAGGAACTCCGTCAACGGCAAGAGGAAGCTGCTGAAGGCTTTGAGGAATTTGAGGAATCAGGAACCGATGCCGCCGAGGCTCTGCAAGAAGCCCTCGTTGCTGCCGGCATTACAAAAGTCCTTAAAGAAATCCTTAATTACATCAGCGAATGCACGGAGGCCGCTATAGAGTTCGAAAGTGCTATGACCGGTGTTGCCAAGACTACCGACATGAGCGAGGCTGAGCTTGCGGCTATCTCCGAAGAAATTCAAAATCTCTCCACAGAAATTCCCATTACAACAACCGAGTTAGCCGCAGTAGCAGAAACAGCCGGTCAGCTCGGCATTGCAAAAGAGAACCTTCTTGAATTCTCTACCGTTATGTCGATGCTCGCAACAGCAACGACTATGACAGCCGACGAAGGTGCTACATTACTGGCTCAGTTTGCGAACATAACGCAGATGAACCCTGCATTCTATAGCAACCTTGCAAGTACCATCGTCTATTTAGGCAACAACTACGCAACAACCGAGCAGAAGATCACCGGGATGTCCCAGGGGATTGCCGCCAGCGCAAGCCTTGCCGGCATGAGCGAAGCGGATATGCTTGGTCTGGCCGCTGCTGTTTCGAGTCTGGGCATTGAGGAACAGATGGGAGCCACCTCTGTTAGCAAGCTGACCTCCGAGCTGATGACCGCAGTAGAGACAGGTGAGGGTCTGGAAGATTTCGCACGAGTTGCTAACATGAGTGCAAGTGAGTTTAAGACTGCATGGGGCAGAGATGCCGCCGGTGCGCTTGCAGCCTTTGTAACAGGTCTTTCCGACACAGAGCGCCTTGGTCAGAGTGCGATCGTTACACTGACCGATCTTGGCATTACCGAAACGAGAATGCAGAGAACCATTCTCAGTCTTTCCAACTCCGGCGATCTGCTGACAAATGCCATAGCTTCTGCCAACTCTGCGTGGGAAGATAACACTGCTCTGGTAGACGAAGCCAATAAACGATATGCAACCACAGAAAGCCAGCAGAAGATGATGCAAAACGCATATAAGAATCTGCAGGTAGAGTTAGGAGAGAATTTTACTCCTGTTCTCAAAGAAATCTACGGTATGGCCAACGGCTTATTTTCTGGGGTTGCAACCTTCGTTGATAAGGCTCCGGGAGCCACCAAAGCGATTGGCGCACTTACAATAGGTGGTGCAGCGTTCGCAGCATCTCTAACAGCTATCGTTGTTGTGACCAAAGCTTGGAAGGTTGCACAGGATGCTCTTAACGAATCGTTGAAAGCAAACCATTATTTAATGACTATCTCCACAATTATCGGAGTGGCTACGGCATTAGGTACTCTGATTGCTGCCCTTTCAAGTGCAGATGAAGAGGTAGAGCAACTTAGTGCCACATCTGAAGCACAGAGGTTGGAGTTGGAAGCTCTGAGAGAAGAATACGAAACTGTTTGCGAAGCACAGGGAGAAACTTCTGCAGAAGCTCAGATTTTGAAGGAAGAGATAGAAGAACAGACGGAAGCATTTGAGCAAAACAAAAAAACACAGCAAGAGTATTTGGATGCTCGAAAAGAGATCCTTGATTCGTCTGCTTCTCAGGAACAGTCATACCGTGATGCAATCAAAAATTTGGACATTGAACTTGAAAGCACATCCAATTTGATAGACACGCTGAATGAACTGACTTCTGCCGAGGAAGCGTCTGCTATAGCTAAGGAACGAATTGCTGCAATCGTCGATATACTGAACGAGCGCATTCCAGAACTTGGATTAAATTACGATGATTTGACCGGAAAACTGAATATGACCCCCGAGCAAGTAAAAGCTGCCGTTCAGTATGAAATCGACTATGAAAAAAATGAAGAAAAAAGAAAATCTTTAAGAGATGCAATGCTGAAAGAAGTTGAGCTAACAGCTGAAAGGGACGAGGACCAAAAGGCAGCGGATGTTTTGCGGGCTGAATATGATCGTTATTCAGCGGTAGTAAACGAGCTTCGACAGTACGAACGGAACATTTACGAGGGCGATGGATCAGAGTACTATGTTTCTCCTGATGGGAGCAAGGAATATTGGTACGGAAAATATGATGATGCATTACAAGATGCAATTGACAAGGAAACCTTGGCAAAAAAAGTATGGGAAGAACAGGATAAACTTGCAAAAGAGAGTCAAGAGGCACTTGACAACAACCTTGCACTTCAAGAAGAACTATCTACATCTCTTTCTACCTATAAAGAGGAGATAGAAGAGGTATCCTACGGAACAGAGGAAATGGCTGTTGTATCCGAAGGTTTAATTGAAACCTTAGAAACGCTACAAACTGCATACACCGAAGCATACGAAGCTGCTTACGAAAGCATCAGCGGTCAGTATAGCCTATGGGACGAAGTAGCGGATGTGTCGGCTACATCGGTACAAAAGACTATTGAATCTATCCAGGGACAGGCGCAGTATTGGTCTGACTATAACAGTAATATCGAGACCCTTTTGAAGTATGCTCCCGACATCAGTGGGCTCAGTGAGATGGTCGCTTCCTTTGCCGACGGTTCTGAGGAAAGTGTCAATATGATTGCCGGCATGACCGGCAGTATTAAGGACGGCGATACTACTGCACTGCGAGACATGGTTGCTGCATGGCTCGATCTGAAAACACAGCAGCAAGAAACCGCCGAAAGCCTTGCCGAACTTGAAACGGGCATTGGTGAAGAGACTAAGGAGATCATAGCACACTTTACAAACGAAGTGGAGCAACTGAATCTTTCCGAAGAGGCAAAGGAAAGTGGAATGTCTACGATCATGGGGTACATCGAAGGGGCAGAAAGCCTCCTCCCGGATGTCTCTACTGCATATCAACGAGTAGCCAATGCCGTTCGGTCAACCCTTTATGGTTCTGGAGGCTCGACTTCCCATTCTTACAGCCATGTGCGACCTTCGGCCTATGCATCCGGAACTCTTAACGCAGACAGAGGATGGAAATGGGTTGGCGAAGAAGGCCCTGAGCTTATGTGGACTGGTGGTGGGGAAGTGATTCTCCCGGCTGACATATCGGCTCATGTTGCTGCAGGTTCTCCGCTTGAAGCTCTTTCTTCCAACAATCGTCATAGCGGTGATATAGTGGTTCACTTTGCACCGTCCTATCAAATCTCTGGTGCGGATCCTGATCGGCTTGAAGCTCTACTGCGTGACCACGACGATGCAATGCGTGAATCCATTGCAGAGATCGTAGCCGATGTCGTAGCTGACCATGAACGGAGGGTATACAATTGAGTAAGATTTATATTACCGTTCAAGGCGATATGTGGGACAAGATTGCCTATGAACAATGTGGAGATGTAGCACATACCGATAAGCTCATTCGCATGAATCCGCAACACAGGAATATCTACATTTTCCCTGCAGGGATAAACCTTATCATTCCTTCTTTTGAAGCTCCGGTTAAGGATACTAAAGTACCACCGTGGAAGAAGGTGGAGGGATGAAAAAAGACATTGCCAGAAGAGCTTCTGCTAAGATCTGCTTTGACGGGGTAGACATTACAACGGATATAACCAAATATCTGCTGTCAGTGACTTACACCGACTGTGAGGAAAACGAGGCAGACGATCTGCAGATCAAACTCGCAGATCGTGAGGGTGTATGGCTTACTCAATGGCTGGGGAAAGCCATTCACGCCTCCCTGGGGCGTACTGCTTCAGGCACCGATAACAGTACGAACTACAGAGTTACAGCTAAGATTGGATTGAATGTCCGATCAGGTCCCGGCACGAGTTATTCTAAACTCGGAGCACTATCCTTTGGAGCAACCGTAAAGGTTGTCTCCATAGAGAACGGATGGGCGAAGCTCGACTACAACGGTTCTGTTGCTTATGCCTCTGCTCAGTACCTTACCTCAATGGATCATGCAGCAACAGCAGAGGAGTCTCTTGGGTTTAAGATCAGCGCAACTATCATCCTCAATCACGGAGACGGATATGCCGACTTTCTGGATTGTGGACAGTTTGAGCTTGATGATGTTACTGCAGAAGGCCCGCCAAGCACGATTACAATCAAGGCTACTGCTTTGCCGTACACCTCATCTGTAAGGCTAACCAAAAAGACTCAGGCATGGGAGGCATATACTCTGCGAGGGATTTCTGAGGAAATAGCACGGAGAAACGGCATGGCCTGTCTATTTGATGTCGAAAAAGATATTTACTATGAACGGGTAGAGCAGTTCAAAGAGAGCGATATATCGTTCCTCCAAAAACTCTGTTCGATGGCAGGCATATCCCTAAAGGCAACAAATAATATGCTTGTCTTATTCGATCAGCAGGTCTATGACCAGAAGGATGCTGTTCTGACGATCAAGCGTGGAGAATACCCACATAGCAAGTATAGGCTTAGAACCGGTAAAAACGAGAAGGAATACTCCTCATGCAGAGTGAGATATACAACTCCGGGAGGAAAACTTATCTCTGCAACTGCGTATGTTGAAGATTATGATAGTGACAAGCGTACAAACCAACAGCTGGAGGTTACCGCCAAAGTAAGCTCTATTGCCGAGGCTCAGCGTTTGGCAGCCAAACAACTGTGTTTGCACAACAAATATGCAAAAACCGCTTCTATCACCGTACCGGGGAATCCCTCCATAATGGCAGGGACCACCATTCAGCTATCAGGATGGGGATATTGGGACGGTAAATATGTTGTGAAAAAGGCTAAGCACAGCATTGGCAACAGCTACACTACGACCGCAGATTTGCGGTTAGCAATGGAGGGATAGTGCATGGATCGACTTGTTCAGATCGGTACAGTTACCGATCTGCAGGGCAGGAAAGTCCGTGTCCTGTTCCCTGATTCCGGAATGACATCTGCATGGCTCACCGTTCTGAGGCACGGATCCTCAGACGAGTGGATGCCCAAAATCAACGATGTTGTTTTATGCCTATACCTTCCGGTATGGAATGGTGATGGATTTGTTGTGGGGGTGATTGAATGATTGTCGGATGTTTAGGAGATATCGTTTTTAAGGTATCATCAGACTTTGTCAGAACTCTGGATAATTTCCAATGGTCCGGCACTGCTAATTACTCAACCCATAAGAGAACCGGTGGGGATGCTTTGGTAGAGTTTACCGGACTTCAGCCGGATACTATCTCATTTGATGTGTTCTTGTCTGCAAGCCTGGGTGTAAATGTCACTCAAGAATGTGAACGGATTTGGGCATATGAGAGGGAAGGCAAAACGCTTCCACTCGTAATCGGGGACAAAGTCTACGGTAAATATCGGTGGGTCATTAAGTCGCACAAAATCAAAGTGGAAACCTTTGATATCAGAGGCAATCCATTAACGGCAAAAGTAACGATGTCTCTGATGGAATACACGAAGGAGTGACGATATGAGCTACATTGTGACTACAGAAAACAAGATCACCTTAAATGAGGATGATAGAGTAGCTTCCATCCTCCAGAATGTATCGATCATTGTGAGTACCCCAAAAGGGACTGTCCCTCTGGATAGAGAATTCGGCATATCAAATACATTCCTCGATAAGCCCTTGCCTGTAGCTCGTGTCTTGGCTATCTCTGAAATCAGAGAAGCTATAGAACGGTACGAGCCACGGGCGAGGGTTCTCAACATTTCTTTTGAGCATTCGGAAAACGGAAGGCTTATTCCCAAAGTGGAGGTGGAAATCAATGAATGACCATCAATTTATCGAGTCTGATACCACAGAGCTTGTGGCAAATATGACCGCAGCCTATGAGAAGATCACTGCGAAATCTTTGCACCCTGCAAGCCCCGAACGCTTATTTATTCTTTGGGTTTCAGATGTTATCGTGCAGCTCTCTGCAAATATTAACTTTGCAGCGAATCAGAACATTCCCAGCCGTGCGATCGGAGAGAACCTTGATTCCCTGGCAGAACTGTTTTACACAAAGGAAAGGCCACAGGCTAAGGCAGCCACATGTACCATGCGTTTCCAAATTTCAGAGCCGCAGCTGTCCGCCATCCTCATCCCCTCCGGGACAAGAGTGACAGATTCCAGCAGTACCCTTATGTGGGCGACCGAGGAAGATGTCTATATCCCTGCCGGGGAATCCTTTGTGGACATTCAAGTGAAATGCCAGACAGCAGGCAAGATCGGCAACGGATATTTAACAAAGCAGCTCAACACCTTGGTTGATGTTTACGCATACTATTCCGGATGTGAAAACATTACGGTGAGTGATGGCGGTACCGATGCCGCCACCGATGCAGAATTCTATGACCTCCTCAGATCTTCGGAGGATGCCTACTCTACAGCAGGCCCCATGGGAGCTTATGAGTATCATGCCAAGAAGGTATCCACAGCAATCAAGGATGTGAGAGCGATCCGTCCTCGAAGAACGATATCTAAAACGCTCCAAATTCACGCAGGGCACGCTTTTATCGGAGGGGACAATCTTTACACGGGTACTCTTAAAGTCTCAGCAGGAGCGATTGCAACCGACTATACGGTCACTTACGAGGACAATCTTCTTGACATCGCAATTGTTCAGGGTAGTGCATTAGATGGCGACGACATTCTGAATGTCTCAATAGAATCCGATGATGCCGGATGCGTTAACATTTACGCCCTCATGGATGACGGTTCTCCCGCCGGCGAAACCATCAAGGACTTGATCCTCCAAGCATGCAATGACAATAACGCACGCCCGCTGACCGACAAGGTATCTGTTGCAGATCCGGAAACTGTGGAGTACGACATTGACCTAACCTACTACTTGGACAGAGAATCCTCTCTTTCTGCATCTCAGATTCAGGCAGAAGTTGAAGCCGTTGTATCTGAATTCGTCGCATGGGAAAGCGGCAAGCTGGGTCGGGACATCAACCCTGCAAAGCTAATATCCATGCTGATGAGCACCGGCATCAAGCGTCCTGAAGTACGGGCTCCGATCTTTACTCGTCTCCGTGATGGTCGTGATAATTCTATTCCTCAGATCGCTAAGCTCCGCAACAAGTCCATAACAGCAGGAGGCTACGAGGATGAATAAGCACGGTATCACAGCTGAGAATATGCTCCGTACTCTGCCGGCCGTGCTTCGGAATGACAGTGAGATGTCAGCTCTTGCCACTGCTGTTGCATCTGAGATAGAGAAGATCGCCGCTGCACCTACTCTTGCAATGATCTACCAACGCATTGATCAGTTAGACGAAGCTGTTCTTGATACTCTTGCGAAAGATTTTAAGGTCGATTGGTGGAGACCTGATAGTACCTTGGAAGAAAAACGCAGAGCATTGAAAAACAGTTGGTACATCCATAAGCACCTTGGCACAAAGGCTGCAATCGAGAAGGCGGTAGTTGACTATCTCGGCACCGGCAAGGTGGAGGAGTGGTTCGAGTATGGAGGGAAGCCCCATCGTTTCCGCATATCTTCCGAGAACAATGCGGAGATTGTAGCACAGTATGATACTTTTTTAACCGTACTGAATGTAGTCAAACGGTGTAGTTCTGTATTGGATCACATTACCGCAACATTAAAGATTGATCATAGGCTAATTGTCGGATTTGCTGTAGGCGTGGCTAAAACAGGGGTGGTCATTTCCGAATCTGTTGATGTATCTGCTTTTAATGTTTTAACAGATGATGACGGTGTTCCTCTCACAGATTCTCACGGCGATGTTCTGATACTTTAAGGAGGTACAAAAAATATGCGTGTTAATCTTACAAACGCTGGCATAAACACATTGCTATGCGGAATTTCAGGAGAGCAGATCTTATTCACGAAAATTTCTCTTGGAAATGGTGCCGCACAGTCAGCAGCAACTGCTACCGGACTATCAAACGAACTCATTGTTGTTCCTATTACATCCATTGTCAGGGAGAACTCTTATGTATCTCTGGAAATCTGTATCAACAACTCTGAAGTTGCTGCCGGCTTCCGCTCAACAGAGGTCGGTATATGGGCATCCTACGGGGGGCAGGATGTGCTCTACGCCTTAGGATTTGAAGAAGAAAACAAGGCTGATTACATTTCTGCCACTAATGATAAGATTCTCGAGACGAAACTGACATATAGCATTTTTATAGGTGATTCCGAGAATGTTTCGGCAGTTATTAACAAATCACTTGTGTATGCGTTGAAGTCTGAGTTGAATGAGCACATTGAGGACAAGAGCAATCCCCATGGTGTAACCAAGTCTCATGTAGGTCTTGGCGCTGTGCCTAATGTTTCAACAAACAATCAGACCCCTACATACCAGACCCCGTTAGAATTGACAGCACTAACCTCAGGTGAAAAGCTTGGCACTGCTTTCGGTAAGATTGCAAAAGCGGTTTCAAGTTTGATATCGCATATTTCCAACAAGAAAAATCCTCATGCGGTCAAACCAAGCGATATCGGGGCTGCGGAATCTCAACACAAACACTCCACTAACGATATGACCACTGGCACTCTGGGCACTGCTCGTGGAGGCACGGGTAAAGGATCGTGGGTATCAAACAGACTTCTCTATGCCTCATCTACTTCTGCTCTTTCTCAGGTAAAGACTCCCTCTTCTGAGCAGGTTCTTCATCAGGGTGCTTCGGGAGCTCCTTATTTTGGGCATGCATCTGCTTCGGAATATGGCGTCTACACCGGCAACGGTGGAACAGGTGCTTCTTCGCCGAACTCAGTAACCTTTGTAAAAGGCACACCGAATACCGTGTTTATCGAATGTGAAAGGAATACCAGTTTTGCGATCCTACTACCGAATGCAGGAATTGGCGTTAGTCTCATGTCCGGAGTGGCTATCAAGTTAGTCGTCGAAGTGAACGAAAATACTGTTCGATGGTATTACGATACATCTGAGACGCATCCTGCAAATCAGATGAACACCAGGGACTACAAATACCACTATGTAGGAATGCGATAAGGAGGCAATAGAAATGAAAAAGATTACTGAAGTACCTTTAGTCGATCAAACATCCGTTGCTGATGAGATGTACATAAATCAGAATGGGGAAATTGTAAGGTTGCCTCTCGAAAAAATATTAAGGCTCTTCGAAAAGGGCGGTATAGACTTTGATTCCGGCTTTGTGGATGCAAGGGGCTATCTCCATCTCACTGCCGGTGGGGTAGAGGTAGAGGGCTTTGCTCCCTTCTATATTGGCTCTGCCTCGGAGTGTCCGGAGGATCTGCTCATCGAGGGCGATCGCCTTTATCTTTCCAAAGACGGCGCAGCCATCGGAGAGGGCATTTCCCTTCCTTCCGGTGGGGGCACAGGCAGCGGTACAGGCTCTTCTATTAAGGTTTTGAGCCTCATGGAAAACAGCAGCTTCTCTGTCATGGACACGGCAGAAGAAGCCCTGATCCGCTATTCCTGGTCCTCTGTAGACACAGAAGACGGCAGCTCCACGGGAAAGGGCTCGGCCTCTTGGTTTGTCAATGACAGACGAGTAGCCGCTCACAGCGTAGAGCAGGGAGAGGGGAGCTTTGACATTTTGCCCTATTTGGAAAAGGGCGCAGAGAACACCATTAAATTAACCATAGAAGATGCTTACGGTGCGTCCCGTAGCCGTATTTGGACAGTAACGGTGATCAGCTTCGGCCTTTCTTGGGACTTGGAAGAAATGTCCTGCCATCCCTCTCAGGGTATGAGCCTTCGCCTTGTGCCCACAGGCATGGGAGAAAAGACCCTCCGTGTAAGCATTGACGGTAAGGAGCACAGCGTCCAAAGTGTATCCACCTCAGGACGAACGGTGACAGTAGAGCTTCCTGCACTGTCCCACGGGGTTCACCGTATATCCGCATGGCTGGAATTAGTGGCAGAGGGAGAAAGCCTTTCTACCGTCCCCTTGGAGCACGTGGGTATTTGGTACGAAGAAGGGAACACCGATCCTGTAGTTGCCTTCTTCCATAGCAGCATAGAAATTCCCCAATATGCCACGGCCTCTCTGCCTTACCTGGTCTATGATCCCGTGACGGAGAATGCCCTCATTGAGCTTTATGAAGAAGAGGAACTCCTGCGCTCCCTGTCTGTAAGCAGGGGAATGCAGATCTGGGCGTACCGTCCCACGGAGCAGGGAGAAAAGCGCCTGCGCATCAGCGTCCCGGGCACAGAGGCAAGGGCAGAGCTTCCCTTGACTGTGACCTCTTTAGGCTATGACATTTCCCCTGTGACCTCTGATTTGATCTTGGAATGCAGCCCTGCAGGGCACTCCAATTCCGAGAGCAACCGTGAGGACTTCGGCTACACCGATAAAGACGGAATCAACCATCCCTTCACCTTTTCCGAGGGCTTCGACTGGGCAAACGGGGGCTTCCGTCAGGATGAAGAAGGCGTCACTGCTTTGGTCATCAAAGGGGGCTCTTATGTGACCTTAGACCGCAGCTTCTTTGACACAGACGCTTCTGCTTCCGGCAAGGAGATCAAGCTCGTGGTAAAGGTCACAAGCTGCAAGGATTACGAAGCCACCTTCCTTTCCTGCTTCGATGGGACAGTGGGCTTGGTCTTAAAAGCACAAGAGGGCATTCTTTCCTCGGAATCCCAGAGCCTCAGCTTCCCTTACTGCGAAGAAGAGAAATTAGAGATCGACCTGAATATTGACAAGGAGGATCGTCTTGCCACGGTCTGGCTGGGGGGCATTCCCTCGGGGGTCTTTGCCTATGCCTCTACGGACAGCTGGATGCAGGGCACAGGGCAGCAGGTCGTCATTGGCTCGGAGGACTGCGACGTGTGGCTCTATGGCATCCGCATGTATGGCTGCGGCCTGACCCTTTATGATATTCTGGCAAACTTCATTGCAGACGCAGGAACAACGGAGGAAATGGTCGCCCGTTATAAGCGCAACGACATTTACAATGCAGATGGCTCTATTAGCCTGACAAAGCTTCGAGACGCCTGTCCCGACCTCCGCATTTTGCACATCCGGGCAGAGGACATGACCACCTCCAAGGAGATGGAAGTGCCTTGCGCTGTGGAGCTGAGCCACAAAAACGGCAAGGGCTTTACGGCATCCAATGTGACCATGAAGGCTCAGGGCACATCCTCTCTGGAATATGGCTTGGCTGCTCTCAACTTGGATCTGGATTTCTCCCATGCGGATTGGAAGAATGACAAGGCAGAAGCCATCACAGGCTTTTCCATGGAGGAAAAGAGCGTCCCCGTCAATTATTTCAACATTAAGCTTAATGTGGCATCCTCGGAAAATGCCAACAATGTTTGCTTGGCAGAGGAATATAACCAATTTAACCCCTTCCGCTCCGAGCCTCGTGCTTCCAACAATGCAGACCCTGAGGCAGCCTACACCCTCAGAGACACCGTAGAGGGTCACCCTTGCGCAGTATTTTTGACCAACACCTCAGGCAGCACCCTGTCTGTAGGCGCAAGAAGCCTTGCACCGGGGCAGACCATGCTCTATGGCTGCGGAGATATGAACAATTCCAAGAAGAATTTTGCAGTCTTCGGCCAGGACAACGAGCTTTACCCCATGCAGTGCTGCGTGGAGATCCTCAATAATAACAACGATCCCTGCCGCTTCAAGTCAGCAGACCTGAGCACGGAGACTTGGGACGGCAAGGCAGGAACCAGCAATTTTGAGTTCCGCTATCCCAAGAATCCCACGGAGGAAATGAAGGAAGCCTTTGGAACGCTCCTTTCCTGGGTGGTCTCCACCGATCCTGCACAGGCTACCGGGGCAGCACTCAGCCGTCCTCAGGTCTATGATGGGATCACTTATAATACGGATTCTTCTGCCTACCGTCTGGCAAAGTTCCGCTCCGAGCTGGGGCAGCATTTCTCTGTGGATTCTCTCTTGTTCCACTATTTGTTCACGGAGTATCATCTTATGGTAGATAACCGGGCAAAGAACTGCTTCCTTTCCTACGAATGGGACGCAGCCACCGGGGGCTACCGCTGGAACTTCAACAAGGACTACGACAACGACACTGCTGCCGGCACAGACAACTCCGGCGGCCTGAGCTTCCACTATGGCTTGGAGGATACAGACAGCATAGGGGCGCAAAAGGTCTTCAATGCCTCGGACAGCGTTTTGTGGTGCAACCTTCGAGATACCATGGGCGCGGAGCTGCAAGCCATGTTCCATGCTCTGGAATCTCAAAGAGTATGGGATCATAGCCGCATTTTGGAGCATTTTGCAGCCTATCAAGCAGCCCGTCCGGAGAGCTTGGTTGCCGAGGATATGTGGGCAAAGTACTTTATGCCCTATATTCTCAAAGAAGAAAAGCGTTACCTGGAAATGGCGCAGGGCAACAAGACAAGCCAGAGAGCACGCTTCTACCGCTACAGGCAGCCTTATATTTGCTCCAAGTATGTCAGCGCAGATAAGGTGGGCAGCTTTGCAAGGGAGGAATCTCTTTCCCTTCGCATCAATGCCATCAGCGATTTTTCTCTGACGCCCTATTCCGATTTCTATGCCTGTGTGAAGTTTGGCAATGCGTCTTTTGTTAAGCAGAGAGCGAAGCGTGGGGAGAGCATTCCCATCCCTTGCAAGGCAGACACTGCAAACGATTTGGAAACCTATCTCTACTGTGCAGGAAGCATTTCTCGCCTTGGGGATCTCAGCGGCCTCATGGCAGACCGCATTGAGCTGAATTCTGCGGTGAAGCTGCGAAACCTGCCCTTGGGCTCTCAGGCAGCGGGCTATGAAAACGAAGACTTGAGCCAGCTCAGCTTTGGCACGATCTCCAATTTGCAGTCCATAGATATTTCCGGGCTTAGCAAGCTGTCAGGGACGCTGGATCTCAGCCAATTTCAGGGCTTGCAGGAGCTTTATGCCTTAGGAAGTGGCATTAGCGGCGTGATTTTCGCTCCCAATGCTCCCGTGCATACTGCCACGCTGCCCCAAGTGAGCACTTTGATCTTAAGAGGGCTGCGAAAGCTCCAAAGCCTGAGCTTAGACGGAAGAAATCTCTTGAATCTTCGCATTGAGGATTGCCCCGAAATTGACAGCCTTTCCTTGGTACGCTCTGCCCAAAACCTGCAAAGAGGGCGCATTACCGGAGTCAACTGGGAAAGTGCGGATGCAGACACCCTTCTGCGCCTTGCAGGGCTTAGGGGCTATGATGAGGAAGGCAAGGCAACAGAGCACTTTGTCCTCACAGGCTTTGCCACCGTCCCCACCCTTTCTCAGGAGGAATATGATCTCCTTCGCGCTGCCTTCCCCAACTTGGAGCTGAGCTATGGGGAGATCGTTCCTGCTTATACCGTCACCTTCCAAAATGAGGATGGAACAGAGCTCTTTACGAAGCAGGTGCGGCAGGGCGGCACTTGTCCCGATCCCGTAGCTGCAGGGCACATTCCCACTCCCACCAAAGAGCCTACGGTAGAGGAAGTCTTTTTCTTTGCAGGCTGGGACTTGCCTCTGAGCAATATTACCCAAGATACAGCGGTGAAAGCTACCTATAGCTCTACGCCGAGAAAATATACGGTACGCTGGTTCAATGGCTCAACACTATTGCAGACAGACACCGTGGAAGCATGGGAAGCCGTGAGCTACAGGGGCGCGGAGCTCAGCTCTACAGAGCCGGATGTCCTCTGGATCGGCTGGGATAAGACCGATGCAGAGCTGGAAAGTGTGGAAAAGAACATGGATGTCTATGCTGCTTATATGTCCCCGATGACGGAGGTCACGCCCAAATCCGAGTACGACTATCTCTATTCCGATGATCCCAATGACAATAGCGCGTATACCCTGCGGGAGTTCTACAGCATCATTCATAAGGGACTTGCCGAGGAGTATTTCAAGATAGGGGACGAGATCAAGCTGTGCGTTAAGAGCTCTGTGTTTGCAGATACGGAATTTGTGCTGCAGGTCTACGGCTTTGACCACTTCAAGCTGGCAGATGGCAGCGGAAACTTTGCCAAGGTAGTCTTCGGCATGAAGGGAATTATGAACGCAAAGCAGCAAATGCAACCGACAGCTACCAATGTAGGAGGCTGGAGAGATTGTAAAGTGCGAGGCATCTTAAATGAAACCATCTTCCCACAGCTCCCCCAAAGATGGAAGGCAATGATCAAAACCGTGGAGGTGCTTTCCTCAGAGGGAAATACCTCTGCCGAGATCCTGAGCTCTGAGGATAAGCTGTTCCTGTTCTCCATGGCAGAGCTTGGGGTTAGCGCTGACGTCGTTCCATATTCGCTGGAGGTAGATGCAGGTGCAGAGAGAAAGACCTTTGCCCTATTTACTACCAACGACTCCCGTATCAAGAAGAGCTACAACGGAACAGGCACAGCGGATACATATTGGCTGCGCTCTCCCCATGCAAGTGATGCCACTAAATTCGGCTATATAAATGTCAATGGGCAATCATACGGACATGCTTCCTATAATTCAAATGGCATTTCCTTCGGCTTCTGTATTTAAGGGAGGTGGAACACAATGATCTATGTAAAGGTACAAGAAAAGGAATGCCTCCTGTTTTATGCCATTGAGAGCCCTGTTTATGTCCTTCGGCAAAAAAACGGAGTGATCGTTCGTTGCGAGGAAGGAAAGAAGGCGCAGGGAGTGCTTAGTCCTGACGGCAATGAGATCTGGCAGCTTGCAGGCAGGGAAAGTTTGACAGAGGATTTTCCGCTGGCATGGGAGATCCCCATGATGGAGTACGAGGAATGGTACGCCCGACAGAACACCCCGGAAGTCCCCGACCCGGAGGACACAGACCCGGTGATCCCCGAGGATACCGAGCCGGAAAGTATCCTCACCCGTGCCGAGCTCACAGCCAAGGTTACAGAGCTGGATGAAGCTCTGCAGATGCTTCTGTCGGGGGTGACTGAGGATGAATAAGGAACTTAAAGACAAGATCCTTGCGTTTAACCGATTAGCTAAAGAGCGAAGCGAGAAGGCTTCCGATCTGGATGTCTTGGTGGCAGCACTCATGGAGTTGTCACCGGGACAGCTCAAAAAGGTACTGACAGACCCGGTTCTCAAAGTTCTGGAAAAATACGGCTACGGAGGAGGTTGAGAAATGTATGTCACAGTAAACTCAGTTATTACCCTTGCTTCCTTACTTACTGCTTTAGGAGCTTTTGTCACATTGTTCTGGAAACTCTTTGCATGGATTAACCATCAAAAGGAGCAGGACAAGCTCATCGCTGAGATGAAGGCAGACTTTCAAAAGCAAATCGACGCCCTCCGCACTCGGCATAACGAAGATACTGATATGATCCACGAGGAACAAACTCTTGTGGTCTATGGTCTGCTGGCTTGCCTAAAGGGACTTGCCGAGCAGGGATGTGATGGACCGGTGACAGAGGCCATTGGCAAAATCGAAAAACATATCAATCAAAAAGCACATAGCGTGCGTTAATAACACACATTAGCTTTGCGGAACTCACGCCGTGCGTTAAAAGTGTTATGCAGTACATAACACTCAACTGCTCGCTTGCGTATTCAGTTGCGGAATTGAGTTTTCGGTTGCGTAATTGACTTATGAATTGCGTATTCAGTTGCCTAATTCAGTTTTGTAAGAAAGCTGATGCAAAACTAAGGCGAAACTAAGGTAAAACTAAACTGGCTTGTATGGTTAGTTAAGTTTTATTTAAGTTTATACAAGAATCATACAAGGAGGAATTCAAGCATGAAAGATCATTGGAAGAAGTGGGCGAGAGCTGCAGCAATCCGTGCAGTAAAGACCTTTGCACAGACCGCTGTAGGTCTGATCCCTGCGGCCGTAACCATTGTACAGGTGGACTGGATCACCGTCCTAGGCTCTGCTGCACTGGCTGCTGTGGTCAGTCTGGCTACCAGCTTGGCAGGTCTGCCGGAAGTAAAGGAGGAATAAAAAGTGAGCATTACGATCATTGATTATCCCATCAAAAACAATCCGTCATACAAGAGAAACCTGGATCGAGCCGATTCCCGCTACATAGAGTTCCAGGACAGGGGACCGCTGGGGGCAGTTCTTCACTCTATCGGAACCCCTCAGCCTTCTGCCAAGGCCAATGCTGAGTATTTCAACAGTCCTGCGGCTGCTAAGGCAGAAGTCTCTGTTCACATGGTGCTTCAGGCAGACGGGATATGCTATCGTCTGGCACCGGACAATTACCGCCTGTGGCATGTCGGTGGCTCTGCTAATAATACTCACATGGGTATTGAGATGACGGAGCCGGATTGCATTTCCTACGACGCCAATAACGGCTACAAGCTTACCATCCATAATCGTGCCAAGGCGCTCGATCATGTAACCAATACCTACTCCCGTGCTGTTGATCTGTTCGCCGGTTTGTGTATGACACATGGTTGGAATCCCCTGAAGGATGGTGTGATCTTGAGCCATACGGAATGCTACAAGCGTGGCATCGGTGGCAATCACGGAGATCCTGAGCACCTGTGGGATGCACTCAAAACCGGCTACACAATGGATGGTTTCCGTCGTGATGTGGCAAAGGAGATAGAACTCCGAGAAAAGGCATTACTCCAGCTCACGACCGAAGACGAGGTAAAACGCATCCTTGATCAGCGTGATAAGGAAGTAAAGGACAACGACTGCAGCTCATGGTCCAAGGAAGCCCGTCAGTGGGCAATCGCCAATGGTATCATTCAGGGTATTGGCAACGGTCCGGACGGGAAGCCCAACTATGCGTGGGAAGCCCCGATCACTCGTGAGCAAATGATTACCATGCTCTATCGTTTTTCCAAGACAATCTAATAACAAATCAGAGAACGCCCATGAGAGGTTTACATGCCTCCCATGGGCGTTTTTTTGCGTTTATAGAGATTTTTTTATCAGACAACAATTCTCCTTAGTTGTTCCTAAAGGTACAGTTGCAACCGCAGGAATTGTCACAAATCGTACTTTGCAGGGGATTGATAGACCTTCCATTCTGTTAAAGGAATCTCGTTCCCAGTAAAAGCCTGGATTGCTTCATCTGTACCGCAGGCATCACAGACGTATACATTTGCACGGCGGCTAAGGGCGTTACGGATCGGATCGTCTGCCATTGTATCAGCTCCGCATCTGGGACAAGGATAGTGTCCGGCCCGCTGCCTCTTGCAAAATCTATCAATGTGCTGCTTCGCAAGTTCAACACATAATTCCTCATAGCTCATATTTCCGGCCGCCTTCATAGCAGTACTTACTCTTTGGATTTCTTCAGGAGTCCAATCTCTGCTCATGCCGACACCTCCTTTACAGGAGTTCTGGCAGCATACAAGAGATTCCGTCTGTCGAATCCAAAGTCCTCATAGCCCTGCTTGATAGTATGCAGATAGTAGGGAGAAGGGGAAGCCCATCTGCGTCCGGGCGTCATGATGTAAACAATAGCGGTCACCGTACGGAGATCGGGAAGTTTCACCCGGAACTCGTGCTTTCTGTACAAGAAAGGGTAGCCCTCATATCTATCCAGATTCCGTTCGTCGCCTTGGGTGATGGACCAGATTCCCACAGGGACCCTGGATCCCTTGCGAGGTTCAATGTTGGCCACGCCGGATCGGGAGTTGACACGGAAGGTGATCCGGTAATCCTCAAGCCATGTCGTTCCAATTTTAACAGCACCGGGGCAACGCTGCATCATTTGCTCCACATTTAGGTTGGATCCATATGCAAGATAAAACTTTCTGCTCATTATAACCTCCTTAGTCGTCGATGACGAAGTGCATACCTTCTGTCAGAAGGACCGTGCCAACTCCGGGCTCATAGCTTAACATATTTCGCTTACCGATAATCTCAGCAGGGATTTCTCCTGCGGCAACACGGTCCAGGTTAAAGGGAGTTGGTTCCCATTTGCCGGTGTAGTCGGGGTGGGCTGTCACCATCCGTTCCCATTTTTTTGTAAAGTGTTTCAATTCAATTCCTTTCTGCCGTCGTACCTCCGTGGCGGGATCGGGGTCAGATGTACTGAAGCTGACCTGTTCGGTTGATATGTTTTCTGTTATCCCACAGGATCTTTACAAGTTCTGAATAGTATTGGAACTGTGTCCAATCCTTACCCGTGAGATCTTCGTGGTAGTCTACATAGTATCTGCAGTTCCCATTTTCCACGATATTACTAATCGAACAACAGGACTCTTTTTCATCCCAAATGCTTATACTTGCACCATTCTCGACAAGGCGTTTGATCAGTTCCTCTACATCCTTTTTAGTCCTTATGGTTTTCATATCGTTCTCCTTTCCCCGTATAGCCGTTAGGACAGCTGTGTAAGAAGCGTGCAAGATTCGTGCAATATTGGTTTAAGCTGCAGAGGAAGCAAAGGCACTGGTCAGATGCAGGCGGCAGGTCTTAAATTCGTCACCACTCATGCCGAGCCGTTCTCTCAGGATCCGGTTCATTAACCGACCCTTCTGCTCCTGCGTATAGTGAGAAACAACCTTAAAGTAGAACCGGTCTGCATTAGACTCAATGGCCCATGCACTCATAGCGAGACAGAACTGGACATAAGCCTTGATCTTGCCAGCGTGGGTGGTACCGTTGAACAGCCGGAACTCCACGGTACCCTTGGTGAAATAGGCGTGAAGGTTGATACCGTGGTATCGGGTGGAGTTGTAGTGCTGGTGATCGATGCCGCCAGTGTAGTTGTCGTTGGCTCTGGAGTACCAGGTAGCTTCCATGTTGCCGTTGGAACGGACGGTGTTCTTCATAGCCTTAAGCAGTGCGGTGGACATCTTGTGGCACCACTGGTCTGCACGAGCTCCGATCTGGAGTGCTTCGTAGAACAGATCCTGTCGGCCGGTGGCAAAGTTGATCAGACGAGTCAAAGATTTAGGATTGTGGTTTGCTCCATCCACATGTACATGGATTCCACAGGAGCTGTTCGCAATCGCTCCGGCCTCACGGAGTGCCCTGATAATGTTCTGGAGATCTTCCATGTCTTCGTACTGAAGGATAGGGGTAACCAATTCGCAGGAGTATTCTTGGCAGGCATTTACAATACGACCGTTGACCTTGCGCTGAGTGGTAATTGAACCATCAGACATTGCCTTCCACATCCGATTCTTACGGTCGGTTGCTCCCCAAGTCTTGTAGTAAGTTCCGAGGAAACGGGGGCTTGTTCCAAAGTAGTTAGCGATGATGCTTGCAGCCTGCTGACGAGTAATGCCGGTGAGTTCGATTTCAACTCCATAATTTTGATTCTTGATCATGATAAGTTCTCCTTGATTTTTTAGCCTTACTCGGTTATAATCAAGGTGGCCGGGGTAAGGCTCCCGGCTCACCTTTTACTGGGGTGGAGGAGAGGCGTTCTTGACGGGGCGGCCTCTCTTCATTTATGCCTTGACTTTGCTGTCTCTAACGATCTTCGCCGCTTCGGTAGGATCGTTCGCAGTAGCTTCAATCAGCTTTGCGATATTCTCTAAGAACTGATTGAGTTCTGCACTTGTCATTTCGTCCAATTCCTCACTTCCTTTCTTAAGAGGATAAGCACCTCTGCCTTACATGCTTATTGTACACTATTTTGATGTACTTGTCAATAGTTATTAATAACTTTTTTGATTATTTTGAAAATATTTTTTATTGACAAATCAAGCAATTTGATGTACTATATAAGTACGATTACTACAGTACCAAATATCAATGGAGGTATCATCTATGTCAATGTCCGACAATGTAAAGGCAGCGCTTGCACTGACCGGGAAGAAGCAAATAGAGCTGGCACAGCATTTTGGAATGAGTAAGCAAACCATGAGCAACAAGGTTGCTCGGGACGGTTGGTCCGGGTACGATCTGGCTAAGGTCGCTGAGTTCTGCGGTGGCCATCTTGCAATCGTTCTGCCCAATGGTCAACAGCTGATCCTTAGCGGAGAAAAAATGTGAGCCCGGACGAGTAATTCATCCGGGCTCGGTGAGCGCTATCATCTATGTACTATCATCTATGTACTAATTCTTTCCCCATGCGAGATTTGGTCTTAGGCTCTCCCTTCACTTCTCGGACGATCAGCTCGGAAAGATCACAGTCCAATGCTTCGCATATCAGGTCAAGATGCTCCAGGTTGACACGCTCTGCGAGTTCGTGGTACAGATCGTTGATGGTGGACGGTCTGATACCGGTAGCTCGTGCCAGATCTGCTTGTGTCCAGCGTACCTCGCCAAGTTTGCGGGACAGTAAAATTCTAATCATAGCCATTTCTCCTTTGCAGTTATATTCTAACGGTAAATCGACTGATTCTCAGGCGTTTGTTAGCAAATAACAGATACCGTTAGATAATAACTGTATCAGGGAAAATAAGCACAGAAAACCCCGACAGATTTATCTCTGCCGGGGTTCTCTGTGCCATTTTGTCATTCCCAAGGACTAACTATAACGAAGAGTCCGCAAAGGAAATAGACGGCTGTGGTGTTTGTATAAGACATGTTGGTGGAAGCGGGGGGAGTCGAACCCCCGTCCGAAAATAACTTGACAAGAACTTCTCCGGGTGCAGTCGGTTATTTACATTCCCTCATGTGGACGGGAATCGACACCCTGCCACACTTGGTAGCTTCATCAATGCGTGGTACGGGCAAAGCTTACCGCACTCACGTTCTCTACTCAAATCACACCCGAGCCCGGCTCGTAGACCTTCCGGGGCGGATGGCCGCTAATTAAGCAGCAAAAGCGTACTGATTGTTGTCAGTTAATTTATAAGTTTTACCCGTTTTATCGTGGTTCAGGTGCCACGACCCGCTATTCCGGCCTCACTATCCCCGTCGAAACCGGTGCGCCCCCATATTGACTCCTCTCAATGGCAGATCACTCTGCCATTGAGAAGGGGAATGCTTAACTAAAAATACAATATTAGAATCTGCCGTAGGGATCGGGCAGCTTCTTGGGCTCGGGATACCCCACGCCCTGGGTGTCTACACGGACGGACTTGATCTTCTGCTCCTCCATGGGACGGTCGTAGGCATCGGTCTTGACCTTGCAGATGGCGTCAACAGCCTCGATGCCGGTGAGGACCTTGCCGAAGCCTGCATACTGCTGATCCAAATGGGGGGCATCCTGATGCATAATGAAGAACTGAGAGCCGCCGGAGTTGGGGGACTGGGCTCTTGCCATGGAGAGAACGCCTCTCTTGTGCTTGAGCTTGTTCTCCACACCGTTGAAGAGGAACTCACCCTTGATGCAGTAGCCGGGGCCGCCCATGCCGGTGCCCTGGGGGCAACCGCCCTGGATCATGAATCCGGGGATGACGCGGTGGAAGATCAGGCCGTCATAGAAGCCCTTGTTTGCCAGAGAGATAAAATTGTAAACAGACTGGGGAGCAGTCTCGGGATACAGCTCAGCGGTGATCACAGAGCCGTTTTCCAGCTCAAAGGTTGCAATGGGATTTGCCATATTAACGATTCCTTTCTTTCATAGCACGGTCAATCTGACGGCGTGCGTCTTTATTTGCAGCATCCTGACGCTTGTCATAGAGCTTTTTACCTTTACACAGGGCGATCTCAACCTTAACACGGGAATTCTTAAGGTAGACAGACAGAGGAATAATAGCATTGCCCTCTAACTTCACCTTGGAATGGAGCCGCATGATCTCCCGCTTGTGGAGAAGGAGCCGTCTGGGTCGCAGGGGATCCTTGTTAAAGATATTGCCTTGCTCATAGGGGCTCACGTGCATCTGTTTGATCCACAGCTCCCCGTTCTTGACCTGGCACCAGGCTTCCTTGAGGTTGAAGGTACCCAGACGGATGGACTTGACCTCCGTGCCAAAGAGCTCGATGCCTGCTTCGAACCGTTCTTCGATGAAATATTCATGGAATGCCTTTTGGTTCTTAGCAAGGATCTTTACGCCCTTGTCCATGGTCTGCACCACCTCTCCTATGTTCTTTATACTTATTATACCACGGCTGTCAAGTCCCCAAACAGATACCTGCTCAGTTCTTCCACCGTCTCGAAGTACAGAGGTGAGGTGTCCCTCATGTCCCGTTGGATCCCTTCTGATTCATGGGACCAGCCTGCACAGGCAAAGGGAACACCGCAGGCCTGTGCCATATCTCTGCCGCTACGCATATCGTCGATCATTAAGATCTCCTCAGGCTTGAGATCGAATCTCGCCATAATATGTTGCAGGGTATAGGGGTGGGGTTTACGCAGGCTCTCTCCCAACTCCCACGCATAGATCCCATGGGGCAGGAAGCCGAAATTCCGCATATAATCCCGTTTAATGTTTTCTTCCCCGGAATGGGAGGAAACGCAGATCAAACCGCCTGCCCCATAGAACCTCTTCAATACTTCTCCAATGCCCTCATAGGCAGGGGGGATGTGTGTACGGACATAGTTTTTCCAGAAATCAAACTGCTCCTCGATTTCCTCTTCTGTCATTCCCAGGCACAGGCGGCACATTCCTGTATAATTGTGCTTGTAGCACAGATCGCAGAATTGAGCATAGGTTAAGGTAATATCCGGATGGGTTACTTTTAACCCCTGTAGAAGTGCAGGGAAATTTACCGTTCTCCCACTTTCTACCACTGTATCGTCATGATCTAATACCAAACATCGAAATTTCAGCACTCTCACCTCCGTTTCTCATATCATACCAAATAGTCGGCAGAAATGCAATCCTTTGGAATCATTTTCCTTTTTCAAAGAAACACTTGCATTTTAAACATTTGTTTGATATAATAGAAAAGAAGGACGGTGAGGGACATGAATGTAGAAATGATATCCGTATGCGGTACCGATGGGAAGCTGACACCCATCCGCTTCCGCATGGAGGGGGAGAACCAAGAGCTGCAGGTGGTCCCCATTCTCCGTGTCATGAGCTGTAATCCCATCCACTATGCAGGCATTGATGCCATCCAATACCTGTGTAAGGGCAAGGTCATGGAGCAGGAGAAGCTCTTCGAGCTTCGCTATACCTTAAAGACCCATTGCTGGTCTATTTATCGGGTCGTATACTGATTCTTGACAAGAGACAAAAAAATGATACAATAGTATGTAGGTATCATCCCTTCAAGGAATTCATATGCTTTCTTGAGGTGGTATTATGCTGAACACAAGGAAGTATACTCTTTTTTGCTTGATCCTTTCTGCCATGGTCCTCCTGTCTGCTCTCGGGATCTCCCGTATGGGAGATTCCATAGCCGTATGGCAGGGGAGTGATTCCGAGTTACCCATTTTCGTCATAGATCCCGGTCACGGAGGAGAGGACGGAGGGGCCACTGACTCCATGGGCAGGAAGGAGAGCGAGATCAACCTGGCGATCTCCTTGCGACTGCGGGATCTCATGTCCCTCCTGGGAGCTCAGACCCGTATGATCCGAAGTGAGGACGTGAGCGTAAATACAGAGGGCTCCACCGTAGCCGCCCGTAAGGTGTCGGACATCCGCAACCGTGTCCGCATCACAGAGGAAACACCCAACGCCCGTCTCATCAGCATCCATCAGAATTATTATCCCCAGGGGAAATATCGCGGGGCACAGGTGTTCTACAGCGACACCCACAGGAGCCGGGGATGGGCGGAGTCTCTGCAGGAGATCCTCACGACTCAAGTAGACCCTAATAACCACAGAAAATGCAAACCCGCAAGGGATATCTATCTATTAGACCATATCCAATGTCCTGCCATTTTGGTAGAATGCGGATTCTTATCAAACACAGAGGAGGCAGCCCTGTTACAGGAGCCCTCCTATCAGAAGAAACTGGTAGCAGCCATTGCCTGCTGTGCCATTCGTGAAACGGAGAGAGAAAATGAAGTCTAAAACCGTATTTTTGTGCAGTAACTGCGGTAACGAATTCGCAAAATGGGCAGGCAAATGCCCCTCCTGCGGACAGTGGAATACCTTAGAGGAGTATTCACCACCCAAAACCTCCAAAGGCACGCCCATCAGTGCCACCGTCACCGGGGTACGTCCCAAGCGTCTCCGGGAGATACAGACCGACGAGGCCCTCCGCTTCTCCACAGGTATGGGCGAGCTGGATCGAGTCTTAGGCGGCGGTGCCGTTCGTGGCTCCCTGGTCCTGGTAAGCGGTGCCCCCGGTATCGGCAAGTCCACCATGCTCCTGCAGATCTGCTCCCAGATCTGCAAGGGTCAGCGTGTCCTCTACGTATCCGGGGAGGAGAGTGAGAGCCAGCTCAAGCTCAGAGCCGAGAGATTAGGGGTAGACAGTGAGGATCTGCTCTTCTTATGTGAGACCAACTTAGATGCCATTTTACACGGAGCCGAGCAGGTCAAGCCGGATCTTCTTATCGTAGACTCCATTCAGACCCTCTACACCGAAGATCGCAGCACCTCTCCCGGCTCTGTGGCACAGGTCAAGGATTGTACCATCCGCCTCATGCAGTATTGCAAGGGCAGTGGAGTAACGGTCTTTGTTGTAGGCCATATTAATAAAGAAGGTGCCATTGCAGGACCCAAGGTCCTGGAGCACATGGTAGACTGTGTCCTTTACTTCGAAGGGGAGGAGCACACCACCTACCGTCTCCTCCGTGCCGCCAAGAACCGTTTCGGCTCCACCAACGAGATCGGTGTGTTCGAGATGTATGACAAGGGCCTGCGAGAAGTCCCCAATCCTTCCGAGATGCTCCTGTCCGGCAGACCTCAGGGCACACCCGGCTCCTGTGTAGCCTGTGTTATGGAGGGTACTCGCCCTGTCCTTGCAGAGGTACAGGCCTTGACCTCTCACACTACAGCCAATTTCCCCCGTCGTAGCAGTAACGGCTTCGACTACAATCGGGCCTCCATGTTACTTGCGGTTATGGAGAAGCGTGGGGAAGTCCGCTTCTCTAATATGGACGTCTACCTCAACGTAGTAGGCGGCCTAAAGTTAGACGAGCCCGCTGCAGACTTAGCCGTTGTCATTGCCGCCGTCTCTGCCGCCAAGGACACCCCTGTATCCGACACTCTCGCCGCAGTAGGTGAGGTAGGTCTGACAGGAGAGATCCGTGCAGTAAGTCAGCTCTCTCAGCGACTCAGTGAGATCCGCCGTTTGGGCTTTACTCAATGCATCATCCCCCGTAGCGGCACCCATGATATCAAGGCCCCCGAGGGCTTAGAACTCCTCCGAGCAAAAAACATTCGCGAGGTCATTGCCGTAGCTTTTTAATATTACACCAAGGAGAGAACTATGCCAAGTATCAAATATCTTGCCCGTGTGATTCGGGGAATGCGATTCGACAAGCTGAATTCCATGCTGGAAACCGTTAAGGATAAGTGTGGCCACTCCAAAGCCCGTACCTTCTGCTCCATGGTCTGGTGCGGTCTGCGCTACGGTGCAGGCTACTATGACTACGTTATGTTCGGCTTCTATAATATGAAGGCCAGGGAGCGGAACACCTACCTGACCCGTGTCCGTAACAAGAAGGTCTGCGAGCTTATGAATGATTACAGCTACGCAGAGGAGTTCGATGACAAGCTCCGCTTTAACAAGCGTTTTTCCAAATATCTTCACAGGCAGACCCTTAACGGGGAGACCTGCTCCTTAGAGGAATTTACTGCCTTTATCCGTGGGCAGGAGGGCATTTTTGCCAAGCCCAATCACGGCTCCTGCGGTAAGGGCGTCACCAAGCTGAAGCCTGCCGATTTTCCCAACCCAGAAGCAATGCTGAACCACATTCGGGAGAACAAGCTGATCATCCTGGAGCACGCTCTGCCTCAGCATGAGGATATGGCAAGACTCCATCCTGCCTCCGTTAATACTCTGCGGATCGTCACGGACCTGGTTGAGGATCAGATCCATATTGCCTATATTATGGTTAAGATCGGTAGGGGAGGCCACTGCTGCGATAACACAGGACAAGGCGGTATGCTCTGCCGCGTGGATCAAGAAACCGGCAAGATCCGCTCCGTAGCAACGGATGATTATTTCAACATCTTTTCATCCCATCCCGATACGGGAGTCACATTTGAAGGCTATACCATTCCCATGTTAGCCGAAGCCGTTGCTTTGGCTAAGGAAGCCGCCCTTGAGATCCCTCAAATGCGGCATATCGGCTGGGATGTGGCTATCACCCCCACAGGCCCTGCCATTATCGAGGGCAACGAATACCCCGGCACCGACCTGTGCCAGCTTGCTCCCCACTATCCCGAAAAGCTCGGCCTTTGGCCCTATTATAAAAAACTGCTTTCCATTTGATACTACCGTTAAAAGCAGCAGGGGAAACTCTGCTGCTTTTTCTCTTGATTTTTGTTCTTTCTTTTAGTATACTAAAACAATAAGATTACCCTCGCAGATACAATTTCTATACATTTCCATTATACAGTTATGCTGAATCTATATACCAAGAAAGGACGCTGCTTATGTCTGAATATGAATTCGACTTTCTGTCCAACGCACACAAGGTCCTGAATCAGGTAAAAACCGTTGTGGTCGGCAAAAATAAAACTCTGCTTTGGGTCTTTGCGGCAATTTTGGCAAAGGGCCATATCCTTATGGAGGACATCCCCGGTGTTGGCAAGACCACTATGGCACTGGCCTTTTCCAAGACCCTGGGTCTACAGCCCAACCGTGTCCAGTTTACTCCCGACGTTCTACCCTCCGATGTTACGGGCTACAGCATCCTGGATCAAAAGACAGGAGCCCTGCAATATAAGCCCGGTGCGATCCTGTGTAATCTCTTCCTGGCAGACGAGCTGAACCGTGCCACCTCCCGGACCCAATCGGCCCTTTTGGAAGCTATGGAAGAGGGGCAGGTCACTGTGGACGGTGTCTCCCACAGGATACCGCAGCCCTTCGTTGTCATTGCCACCCAGAATCCCACAGGAGCTGCAGGCACCCAGCCTCTGCCCGACAGTCAGACTGATCGTTTTATGATTCAGCTTTCTATGGGGTATCCTTCCGCTGAGGATGAGGTCACCATGGTAACTGCACGGCAGGGGAAGGATCCCCTTAGAGCCTTAGAGCCCGTGATCTCCCGTAACGAACTCATTGCAATGCAGAATGCCGTTTCCGAGACCTATGTTTCTCGGGAGCTTATTCAGTATATTGTATCCCTGGTCCGTTCCACCCGAGAGCATGACAAGATCAATAGAGGTGCCAGCCCCAGAGCTACCCTTGCAGTAGTCTCAATGGCAAGGTCTATGGCTCGCCTCCGTGGCAGGGACTACGTGGTTCCCAAGGACGTGCAGGAGATATTTTGCCTCACCATTGCCCACCGCTTAGACTGGAAGGTAGAGGTAAAGGAAGAAGACATTCCTGCCCTTTTGGTAGGGATCCTCCGTAGCGTACCCGCACCTCAGTTACGCTGATATGTGGTGGCGTAGGATCCTATACGGGCTCTCTTCTATTGGAGCCTTCGTATTTTATCTGTTTTACGGTGAGTGGCTGTCCCAATTTCTCTTAATAGGAATTCTGCTTCTGCCTTGGCTTAGCTTGCTACTGAGTCTGCCGGCTATACTGCTGGCCAAGATCAAGCTGGTATGCCCGGAGCAGGTCTCCATGAACACCGCCGTTTCTGTCAAACTTCATACCGACTGTCTCTTGCCTCTCCCTCCCATTCGGTGGAAGTTCCTTGCCTACGAGGGCTTCAGCGGTAAGAGGCTGACCTTTGCAGGAAATGCCCCCTTCCTGGCAGATCATTGCGGTTCCATCTCCGTGTGTCTCAAGCATTCCTATATCTACGACTATTTAGGTCTCTTCCGATTCCCCAAGGGGCGGAAGGAGAGACAGACCCTCTTGGTCTTACCTAATCCTGTCCCCGTGTCCCATTGTCCCGGATTAAAGAAATACTTAGCCGCCGCATGGAAGCCTAAGCCGGGAGGCGGATTTTCCGAGAATTACGACCTTCGGGAATACCGTCCGGGAGATGATCTGCGGCAGATCCACTGGAAGCTGGCAGCCAAAACAGGGAAGGCCATTCTGCGAGAGCCTACCGTCCCTGTGCGAGGAAAGCTGGTTCTGAGCATGGCCATTCAAGGCTCCCCTGAGGAGCTGGACCGTAAATTCGGCAGGTTGGTGTATCTTGCAGATTATTTCCTCTCCATGGAGCTGCCCTTTGAGATCTGTTACGGAGCAGGGGACAAGTACGGCTCCTTCTCTGTCCAAACAGAGCAAAACTTTCACAGAGCCCTCCTTGCCATGCTGCAGCTTCCCTTAACAGAGTCCGATACCGTTCCCGTTACCAATGCCGCCTGGCATTATGCGATCGGAGGTGAGCCCTGTGAAACGTGACTCCCTCACCGAAGGGATCTTCACCCTTCTAAGCGGTATCCTCTACGGCTCCATGATCCCCTTCGCTGCTCTGGCAGCCTTGGTCACAGCCTTTTCTCTCCACCTTCCACCTGTAGGCGGTAGCCTATTTACCCCCTTGGAGCTTGAGGATCTTTTATGGCACTGCATTGCGTTTTCACTCCTTTTCTCCCTGTGCTTCACCGTCAAGAAGCTTTGGCCTGCAGCCCCCATCTTTCTTCTCCTGTATCTCAGCTATGCCTGGCTCTACAGGAACGGGAAGAAGGAGCTTTTCGATCTCCTTTATATTATCAGCAGGCGGTATGATAACGCCTATGGTTGCGGTGTGATCCGATACATCGGAGACCGGCCTCATTACGCTGATTTGACCATGGTATTGCGTTACTTTGCAGCTATGGGAACTGCCATTGTCACCTGGGCCGCCTGTAAGAGGCAGTCCTCCTATTGGGTCCTTCTGTTTAGCCTCCTGTGCTTTGTGCCTTGCTGTATCATTACCAATACCGTTCCTGCGAACTGGTGCCTGTTTCTTTGGGGGCTGTTCCTTATTCTATTCTTAATGACCGGCCATGTGCGGAGAAGCAGCTCTTACCGCAGCATACTATTGACCCTGTTCTTTGCTGTTCCCATCGCCATTGCCTTAAATCTGCTGTTTCTATTCGTCCCCTCAGAAGGCTACACAGGCAAGGAGCAGGCAGACGCCATCCTGGATACTTTGCAGAATGGGTTCCACATTTCCGATGCTCTGTCCGGCGTTGGCGATACCTATCGTGCAGATTCCGTCAATCTCACCGCCTTAGGAAAACGGCAGGAGAAAAGGATCCCTGTCATGTATGTCACCGCCCCGGAAACCGGAGCCTATTACCTCAGAGGCCAGGTCTACAGCATTTATACCGGCCGATCCTGGGAGGCTGACACCTCCTTCTCGGAGCTTCCCTGGCTCCAAACCGCTCCGACAGGTCAGACCATATCCATCCGCACACGCTTTGAACACGAAATGCTCTATGTTCCCTATAGTACCGACTCTCTGCTCCTGTATGCAACGGGACCCATGATGTCAAATTCCCAAGGGCTAAAGGAATATCAATTTGACCACTATGCAAAGAGGGGGCATACATCCATATATTCCGTCTCTCCCATTCCGAGCTATTGGATCGCCCTTCCCGAAAGCACAAGGTCTTGGGCCGAGCCTTTTGTGGATGACATATTGTCTTCCCATGTACGGGATTCCTCTGTGGCAAAAAGCATTGCAGCCTATGTCCGAGCTTCTGCAACTTACAGCTTGCAGCCGGATAGGATGGATTCGTCCTATGAGGATTTTGCTCAGTGGTTTATAACAGAAGGTGAGGAGGGCTACTGTGTCCACTTTGCCGCTACTGCTGCTGTCCTTCTCCGTGCGGCCGGGATCCCTGCCCGATATGTATCGGGCTATATGGTAGAAGTCACCGCAGGGCAAGAGACCACTGTATATCAGAAGAATGGACACGCATGGGTAGAATATTGGGATCCCTACTATGGTTGGCAGGTTCTGGAGGCCACGCCTTCCGGACAGCAGACCTCTGCTGACACCTCCGAAGCAGACCCCACCACCCAATCGGAAGAGACCACCGAGCCCACTACCGTAACCACCGGACCTACCGAACCCGAAGAAGCTACCACCTCTACTGCCTCTCAGACCTCGGAGGATGCAGGCATCATCCCCGATGGCCCATCTTCAGCGCCCCTGTCATCCTCTCGGACCATTACAAAGTGGCTCGTCCTTTCCATAGTAGCCTTGCTTATCCTCCTCGGACAGAGACGCCTTCGCCTCTATCTGTGGCAGAGAGCTTATGGATCCTCTACAGTGAAGGGCAAAGCTCTGAAAGCCTGGAGCCGTGCCTCGTCATACGCCAAGCTTCTGAAGGAAGCTCCGGATGCAAGCCTAAGATCCATAGCCGAAAAGGCAAAATTCAGCCAGCACCCCATCACTCCCACAGAGCTGGAAGCCTTCCAAGCTTATTTCCGAGCCGCTCAAGATAAACTTAACTCCCATCCCCTCCACCGCCGTATCTACGCCCGTTGGATCCTGGCTCTGTACTAATACCCCCAAAAAGGGGCTGTTCACATGATGCAAAACATAAGAACAGTCCCTTTTTTACTTTTCCCTGAAAATTCCCGAATTATCCAGCAATTTACCGATGTTCCACCAGGCTCTTGGCTCTCCCTTGGGAGAGCTGTCCGGTCGGGACCGAGAGGGTAAATACGCATCATTTTCCTGTACAAACTGCCGTTACACCCCTTGCCTCTCCCCACAGGGAGAGGCAAGGGGTGCGTGCAGGTACGAAACAGCTCCCATAAATCGTAATTGCTTTATAATACTGTTTCTTGATAATTAGAAATAAGTATAAATTATTGGTTATGTCAGCGCACGGTGCAGCAGCTCCATAGGCTCTCGGATCAGCTCTGTTGCCCCGGCTTCCACCAGGATCTCCTCCCTACGGAACCCCCAGGTAACAGCAAGGCAGGGAAGCCCTGCATTCCTTGCTGTCACAACATCAACCTCTGAGTCTCCAACATAGTAAGCATTGTCCTTACTGACCCCCAGCTTCTCCAATGCGGCGAATACCATATGGGGGTCCGGCTTCCGCAGCAGCTTAGGTGTTTCACCTATAGCAAAATCAATATACTCCCCAAAGAACAGAGCCCGAAGCTTCTTCACAAAAGGATCTGCCTTGTTGGAAACGATAGCCATAGGAACTCCTTTTTCCTTGCATCCCCTAAGCAATTCCATGATACCGGGATAGGGAAGTGTCAGATCATGATAGTGCTCCCCATAATGAGCCTTCATGACCCGTAATACCTCCTGCACTCTTTCCTCCGTAGTTCCCTCGGGAACGGCTCTGCGGATCAGCATAGCCAGCCCATTTCCCACAAAAGAATTGACCTCTTCTATGGACCGCTCCGGGAATCCAAAGGCACGCAACCCATAATTGGTGGAACAGTGAAGATCCCCAATGGTGTTCAGTAGGGTTCCGTCTAAATCAAATATCAAAGCCTTCATTCTTACTCCTCCGTCTGAAAATTGGCAAGGGGATTGGCCTGTGCCGCAATTTTTAGTTCAGTATTTTCGATATGGGTATAGATCTCTGTGGTATTCAAATGCTCGTGTCCCAGGACCTCCTGGACTGTCTTTACATCCACGCCCCCGGACAGCATCAGGGTAGCCGCTGTATGCCGCAGTTTATGGGCAGAATATTGCTCGGGATCTAACCCGGCAGCCAACATATGCTTCTTCACCAGACGATGAACCGCTGTTACCGTAATACGGTTATGATTCCGGGAACCAAAGAGAGCTTGGTTATCTGTAAGAACCATCTTATTCCGCAGGGGCATATAGGCATCGAGAGCCTTCTTACAGGCGGAGCCGAAATAGACCATCCGTTCCTTGTTGCCCTTGCCGCGAACCCGAATGCGATCCTCATAGACATCACTGCGATTGAGTCCCACAAGCTCAGAGCGGCGGATCCCACAGTTAAGGAATAACATAAGTATGGCATAGTCCCGAACAGCATTCTGACCTTCCACTGCACGTAGTAGCACTTGAGATTCTTGCAGCGTCAGATATTTAGGGAGAGACTTCCGCAGCTTGGGAAACTCTACGTCCTTTACAGGGTTCTCTGTAAGCTGTTTGGTCCGCACTGTCAAATATTTGTAGAAGGATTTGATGGCACTGAGCTTCCGAGATCGTGCAGCAGCTCCGATCCCCCGGCCCCTGTCATTGGCTAAGTAAGAGAGGAAATCAAAGATATCACTCAGCGTGATCTCAGAAATGAACGTAAGATCCACATCGACGATCGGGATGTTCTCCAAGGGAGTATTATAAGGCATCTCATTCCGCATCAGCATCATAAACCGAAGAAACATCCGCAGATCCAGATAATATTCTGCAATGGTCTTTTGAGATTGTCCCTTGATCGTCTCGTGATAAGAAAGAAAATCCCGCAGGCTCTGAGGGCAATCCGCATATTTTTGCATATTGTAACACCTCCCAATCAGAGCGAATATTCTGCAAGCAGGGTCTTTTCCGCATTCTCACCGGCATCAATGTGCAAATATTTCTCGCAGGAAATCCCGGCATTTTCTAAACATATGTCCATAAAACACAAGAAAATCCCAATATCGATCCGATTATAATAGCTCACCAAGGCTGCCGGCATGAGTCCTCGTAACCCTTGTTTTTTATAACGATAGACCGATAGGGAAGTGCCATGATTTTCTACGTACCAGGGCTGAGTATTACAAGCACTGGGAGCAAACCGTACTATGTTCGTAACACTCGTTATTTTCGGTCCCATCCAAATTTCCTCCACAGCCTTACGCTTGCTCTTAAACATATCCTTACGGTATTTGTGAGGATCCGAGACCTTACGAATGGCGATCATGATCACGTAGTCCAAGCCATTATAGGTTTTTTCCTCAACCTTACCGATCCCGAACCAAAGGGTGCCGATATTCTTGGAAACCAAATACAAATCCAACTGCTGACCCAAATACCCGACGTTAGGAAGGTAATTATCTTTTTTCTCGCTGTACATCAGAATGCAGTATTCCTGTCCACGCCTACAGGTAGTCTCGGAAGAAGGAACGATTTTAATTTCAGTTTTGATATTCTCCACAAGGGGGACAAAGGATCTGTATGCACTGTAGATATCCTGAAGCTCCGATTCCGTCAGCACCTCGTCACCAACATTGCGGAAGAAGTGAAAAGACTTTCTCTTAAAAATCATGGGATACAAACTAAGATCCATAAACAACACCATCCATTCAAAATATAATAGATATCTCACGCAGGGATCATCCGCCTCCGACATAAGGGCAAATCCATACAAGCCGTTTCCTAATAACCATCTAAACCCCACAGTCCGGCTCCATCACAACCCACGACACATCCGTGAATCTACCAACATTATACCACAAACCATTAGAAAAATCAACATCAAACGCAACAAAATTTTTATTTTGTTGCGTTGCAGAAAGGCTGCAATAGAACTGCAAGGTTTGCAACAAAATCCCCTTTTGCTGTCGTTTGCGGCTGCACACTCTGCCTGGGATGTTCCCTCCAACAATATTCGAATCATGACAACTTGCGTTGTTCAGTACACATTATTTTACGCCCATGCTTAACATTCATTTGAAGATAGATATTTCAAATATTTAGATTTCAAACGCATGAATTTGTATAGATACTGTGGAATTTCCAAACATTTTCAAACAATATAGTAATTCTTCTCCGGAAATACTCTACCGCTTGTAGGGTAAGCAAATGGAAGCAAAGGAAGACCATTAAAGATCTTCCTTTGCTCTATTCCTACATATTAAAAGCCGGAAATGGAAATATTCTTAAGAATACGAGCTTCTTCGGTGACAACGATAGTCCGGAGCTTGTTGCACTCCCCTTCCAGATCATTAACAAAGGCTTCGTCGTGGATGGAGGACAGATTGATTCGTACGTTATAAATCGCACCTAAGGCACAGGTTCTTGCCAGCATAGTGGCTACCATAGCATCGGTCACGGCATTGGCATTGCCATGTGTCAGAACCTTCTCAATAGACGGAAACAGGGTGCAGACTTTCTTAGCCACGGACAGAGGTACCAATGCAGCTTCCTTGAGCCCCTCCTGCATAGCTGCTTTCCGTTCCTCACTCCCCTTTGGAAGCTTGAGAGCAGCCATATACTTGTCAAATGCTCTGGTATCATCGTCAACGGCCACAAGGAGTGCCTTACGATCGGCAGAAATATTCTCGATAATATCAGACATTTCATCTTGATGATCCTTATATTTTTCCTTGTTTACTGTCAAATTTGCAACCATTTCTACCAGTGCAGCAGACAGGGCGCCACAGAGTGCGGAAATGCTTCCGCCCCCGGGAGCGGGAGCATCGGATGCGGTCAATGCCGCAAAATCTTTTACAGTCAGTTCAATTAAATCCATTACAATCTATTCTCCAATACCTGTGTTCCGTCGAAATTCTCCAGTTGGAGGTAGTATGCGGCACAATCCAGCAGGGCCTGCTGAGGGATCAGACCACAGATCTCACTGCCCAAAACATTGACACCCCAACGGCGAGCCTCCATCTTGACGGTCTCAAAGACACGGTAAACAGAGGTCTTGGAGAAGTCCGTCAGGTTCATGGAGACCTGGGCAATGTTTCTATCCTCCAGGCGAACCCCCATAGCCTTACAGTAGCGGAAACCGCCGCTGAGATGTCGGATATTCTTGGCAATGGCAGATGCGATCTCAACGTTAGGTGTATCCAGATTGATATTATAGGCGATCAGAGGCATCCGAGCACCGATCGCGGTAATGCCGCCGGTAGGATGGACGGTGGTACCGAAATCAGGTGCCCACTGAGGGTCCTTGACCTTCTCAGCCATACCCTCAAACTGACCCTTGCGGAGAGCTGCCAGATTCTCTCTGTGAGGAGCGGTAGCACTCTGCTCATAGAGGAAGAAGGGCTGAGCGTACTTCTCATAGGCCAGCTTTGCTGTCTCCTTGGCCACACGGTCTGCATCTTCTACGGAAGCGTTACGGATGGGAATAAAGGGAATCACGTCTACACAGCCCATACGGGGGTGCTGACCCTCGTGCTTGGTCAGATCAATGAGGGATTGGGCCTTCCCTACTGCTTCTACAACAGCATCACGGAGAGGCTCAGCCTCACCGATAATGGTCAAGACACAACGATTGTGATCTGCATCGTGAGTATAGTCCAGGAGCTTGACCCCCTCCTTACCGCGGAAGCAATCACAGAGCTGTTCGATAACCTGCAAATTTCTTCCTTCGCTAAAATTCGGTACACATTCAATGATTTGATTCATAATATCTTTATCCTTTCCTATATTGTATCTTTCCCTTTTTGATCACTGTATTGGCAAGATTCTCCCCAAAACGGTAGAAGATATACTCCAAATTGGGAGCATCCCAAATCACAAGGTCAGCCTGCTTCCCTACCTCCGCAGATCCGATCCGATCTGCTCTGCCGCAGGCCGCAGCAGCATTGAGGGTCACAGCGGTCAAGACCTCCTCGGGGCTTAATCCGCTCTTCCAACAGCCTAAATTCATCACAAGCTGGAGATTAAAGCCGGGGCAAGAACCGGGATTAAAATCCGATGCCAGGGCTACGGGGACCCCTGCTTCTACCAAGGCTCTTGCAGGAGCATAGGACTTGTTCAGATAGAAGGAGGTTGCAGGCAACAGTACTGCCACCGTGCCACCCCGGGCAAGTGACCGGATGCCGGAGTCATTAATGGCGATCAGATGCTCTGCAGAAATTGCACGAAGCTCCCCTGCCACCTCTGTTCCCCCAATGGCATCGATCTCATCACTGTGGATCTTGGAGCGAAGTCCAAGCTTCTGCGCTGCCAGGAGGATCCGTCTTGCTTCCTCGGGAGTAAAGACTCCCGTCTCGCAGAACACATCGCAGAATTCCGCAAGGCCCTCTTCAGCGATCTGAGGAAGAAACTCCTCTATAAGCTGCAAATATGCTTCACGGTTATCCTTATATTCTGTAGGAAGTGCATGAGCCCCCAAATAAGTAGGTACCAATTCCACAGGCTGACGGTTTCCAAGCTCTCTGATGGTACGAAGCTGCTTCAGCTCCGTTTCTTTATCCAAACCGTAACCACTCTTAGCTTCACAGGTGGTAACACCTAAGGCAAGCATTTCCTTCAAGAGCTTCTCGCCCTTATGTGTCAATTCCTCTTCGGTGGCCTCACGAGTCATCTTAACGGTGGACAGAATACCGCCACCCCGGGCAAGGATCTCCAAGTAAGGCACTCCCCTGCGTTTCAGAGCCAATTCGTGCTCTCTCCAGCCACCAAACACCAAATGGGTATGGGAATCTACCAGTCCGGGGGTCACAAGCCTCCCACAGGCATCAATGACCTCTGTGGCCGTTTCCAAATGATTCGGCGTCCCGTTACCGATCTCAGTGATCACGCCATCCTCAAGGCAGACATATGCATCACGTAGAACAGACAGCTTGCCCTGTTCCTCTCCTGCCTTGGCAGTATTCCCCATCGGGGTTGCAAGAATACCGATATTGTTGATCAAGGTCTTCATAGTACTACCTCACGGATTTAAAACTTTGCGAATCATCTCACGATCAGCTACTTCGGGCAGGGTGATATGATCAGTCTCCTTGTAGAGATCATTATAAATACCCACTGCTTCCAAGGCATTCTCATTTCTCGCCCAAGCACGGCGGGAAACGCCTACCATGGTATCCCAGGGCATAGCCATGCGGAGAATGGTATCCACACGCTCAGAGCCGTCCAGAACCATACCAAAACCGCCGTTAACAGACTTACCGATACCCACGCCTCCGCCATTGTGAAGAGCTACCAGACTCATACCGCGAGCACAGTTGCCGGCATAGCACTGTACCGCCATGTCAGCCATAATATTGGAGCCGTCCTTAATATTAGAGGTCTCACGGAAGGGAGAGTCCGTTCCGCCGGTATCATGATGGTCTCTACCCAGCATAATAGGTCCTACATCCCCATTGCGGACCATTTCGTTAAACTTGAGGGCAATATTCATTCTGCCCAGAGCATCCTGGTAGAGAATGCGACACTGAGTACCAACTACCAGCTTATTCTTCTTAGCATCCCTGACCCAAACATAATTGTCTCTATCCTGATATCTTCTCTCCGGGTCGATACAGCTCATTGCGGCGGCATCGGTCTTGTCCAGATCCTCAGCCTTGCCGGACAGGCAGCACCAGCGGAAGGGTCCGTAGCCGAAGTCGAAGAGCTGGGGACCCAAAATATCTTCTACATAGGACGGGAATACAAAGCCGTCCAGATCATTCTTGCCGTTCTTGCATACTTCCTTTACGCCGGCATCGTACACCGCCTTTAGGAAGCTGTTACCGTAATCGAAGAAATAGGTTCCCTTCTCATGAAACTTACAGATCATTTCGTAATGATGCTTCAGAGAACGGTCTACCTGTTTACGGAATTCATCACGATCCTCTGCGAGAAGACGAGTACGCTCTGCAAAAGTCAGACCCTGGGGACAGTAGCCACCGTCATAGGGAACATGGCAGGAGGTCTGATCGGACAGCAGATCGATGGTCACATTATTATCGTACAGATACTCCAGCAGGTCTACAATATTGCCGCAATAAGCAATGGCACAGGCTTCCTTAGCCTCCTGCTTCTCTCTTGCCCAAGTCAGTGCCTCTTCCGGCTTATCCGTTACCTTACTTACCCATCCCTGTTCGTAACGGGTCTGAATACGGGAGGCATCCACCTCGGCAATGAGTGCCACTGCACCGGCGATCTCTGCAGCCTTGCCTTGGGCCCCGCTCATGCCGCCTAAGCCGGAGGTCACATAGAGTTTGCCTGCCAGATCTGCATCCTTGCCGATACCGAGAACCAATCGTCCTGCATTGAGGAGTGTATTAAAGGTGCCATGGACAATGCCCTGAGGTCCAATGTACATCCAACCACCGGCTGTCATCTGCCCGTAGTTGGCAACACCCATAGCAGCAGCACGGTTAAAGCTCTGCAGATCATCGAACTCCCCTACCATCAGCCCGTTGGTAATAATCACACGAGGTGCCAGCTTGTGTGAGCGGAACAAGCCCAAAGGATGGCCGGACATCACAACAAGAGTCTGCTCCTGAGTCAGTGCCTCCAAATATTTCTTAATTAGGCGATACTGCATCCAGTTCTGACAGACCTGCCCCGTCTCACCGTAGGTAACAAGCTCATAGGGGTACAGTGCTACGTCGAAGTCCAGATTGTTGTCGATCATAACCTGGAAAGCCTTGCCCTCCACACAGTTGCCCTTGTATTCCTCAATGGGTCTACCGTAAAGTCTGCCCTCCGGTCGGAAGCGATAGCCGTAGATCCTGCCGTGCTCCTCCAATTCCTTGGCAAACTCCACCGCCATTTCCTCATGGTGCTCCTTAGGGATATATCGCAGAGCATTGGCAATGGCCGTCTCACGGTCTGAGGGCGTTAGGGTGGATTCTCTCTTGGGAGCCCGACGGATCCCGGGCAAAAATGCAGGATAGGAGGGAAGCTCCTTGTCCAACACAAAAATATTCTGATTCAGATTCATCATTTACCTCCTGTTAAAACAGCCCCGCAATGCGGGGCTGAAAATTCATAGTATCAAACCTCAATACGGCCTACGGATGCCTCTACGTCTGCAAGGAGCTTATCCAATACCTCCTCGCAACGGTTGATGTCCTCATAGAGTGGCCGGTCATCATACAGGGGCTTGCATACAGATCGAATGGCCGCATAAGCAGGAAGTGTCCCCTTCCCCAGCTTTTTGCTCCCGTAGATCATGTCAATAGCCTGACACGCACACATGATCTCCATAGCAAGGACTCTGCGTACATTCTTCTGTATCTCCCCTGCCTTGCGAGCAGCAATGGTGCCCATACTTACATGATCCTCCTGTCCTGCAGAGGAGGGTATGCTGTCCACACTGGCAGGATGGGAAAGGACTTTGTTCTCAGATACCAAAGCAGCAGCGGAATACTGGACGATCATAAAGCCGGAATTTAATCCGCCTTTCTTCACAAGGAAGGCAGGGAAACCTCCAAGGTGGGGATTTACGAGCCTCTCAAGCCGTCTCTCTGAGATATTTGCGATCTCGGACAGTGCAATGCCCAGGAAATCAAAGGCAAGTGCCATAGGCTGCCCGTGGAAATTGCCTGCACTGATGGCCTCGTTGGTTTCTTCAAAGACAATGGGATTATCCGTAACGGAGTTCATCTCGATCTCCACCTTGGACTTAACATAGTTCAGTGCATCACGGCTGGCACCGTGGACCTGGGGAACACAGCGGAGACTGTATGCATCCTGAACACGAACCTCCCCCTGCTGTGTTACATTGCGGCTCTCATGTAAAAGTCTGCGAAGGTTGGCTGCAGTAACACGCTGTCCCCCATGAGGACGGACCGCATGAACACGGGGATCCAGAGCATCCTCTACCCCTCGATTGGCCTCGAAGCTAAGGGCTGCGGCAATATCTGCCAGCTTCATGGAGCGGATGCCGTCATACAGTGTCAGAGCACCTACAGAGGTCATAGCCTGGGTGCCGTTGATCAGTGCCAAGCCCTCCTTGGCAACCAGCTCTACTGTAGGGATGCCTGCGAGAGCCATGGCCTCACCTCCGGGCAGTGTCTTGCCCTTATATTCGGCTTCTCCCAAACCCAGCATAGGCAGGACCATATGAGACAGAGGTGCCAGATCTCCGCTTGCACCTAAGGAGCCCTTCTGTGGAACAACAGGCGTCACCCCCCTGTTCAGCATTGCGATCAGCGTCTCTACCGTAGAAAGGCAGACCCCGGAAAACCCTTTTGCCAGATTATTCACACGAAGGAGCATCATACCTCTGACCACAGGGGACTCGAAGGGCTCACCTGCCCCTACTGCATGAGTAATGATCAGATTCTTCTGCAATAATTTACATTCATCGGGGGAAATAGACACGTCGCTGAACTTACCGAAGCCGGTTGTAATGCCGTATACAACTGCCTCATCCTCCACCAAGCGATCAACAACGTCACGGGAAGCTATAATATTGTTACGGGCCTCTTGAGACAGCTCTACAGTTGTTCCCTGTCTGCAAACTGCCACAAAATCCTCTAATGTAAGACTATGCCCGGTAATGACAACAGAATTCATACCATGCCTCCTACTTTTATTTCTCACTCTATTATATAGTATTTCTGATAGAATTTCAACGGCAAAAATAGATTCCCTCGATTTTTGTACCGGAATCATAGGATGGCACTTGTTTTTTTCTCTGTTTTTCGATATACTGTAGGCAGAACCAAAGGAAAGGTGCTGTCTATGAACTACTATTTCGCACCCCTGGAGGGGATTACCGATCTGGCCTACCGCACTGTACATCACAAGTATTTCGGCGGTGTAGATCGGTACTATATGCCCTTCCTCTCACCTACTCAGAACCACTGTCTCAGCAAGAAGGAGCAGCGGGAATTACCTGATGCAACCACCCTCCCCTGTGACACCGTACCTCAGATCCTTGCCAAAAATGCAGAGGACTTCCTGTGGGCGGCACAATGCTGTGAGGAACGAGGATACAAGGAGGTCAATCTCAACATGGGCTGCCCCTCCGGCACCGTAGTAGCCAAAGGGAAGGGTGCAGGAATGCTGTCCCATGTAGATACCATGACCGAATTTTTGGATCGGATCTTTCATGCCTGTCCTCTTCGGATCTCTGTAAAGACCAGGATCGGCACAGAGTCCCCGGAGGAGTTTCCACGGATCCTTGAAGCACTGGAGCAATATCCCATTGCGGAATGGGTCATTCATCCCCGGGTTCGGAACGCTTTTTACAAGGGAACCGTGGACGGGAACGCCTTCCGCTATGCCGTAGCCCACAGCAAGCTCCCCCTCTGCTACAATGGTGATATCTGTACCCGGGAGGATATTGCCTTCCTAACAGAGGAATTTCCCCCTGTAGCTTCACTGATGCTGGGTCGTGGACTCGTTACAGATCCCGGTCTTCTCACCGGCAATCGGGACAGAGACACCCTCTACGCCTTCCACGAGGAGCTCTTTGATGCGTATTGCAGAGTTTTCGGTGATCGGCGGAATGCCATGTGCCGCATGAAGGAGATCTGGTCCCTGCTGATTGGACTATTCGGAGGATCGGAGCAGCACAGCAAGAAGCTCAAAAAGTGCAATGACTATACGACATTCCGACAGATCGCCACCGAGATCCTCACAAGACTTCCCTTAGTTCCCCCGGAATCCCACTTACGGGAGGTATTCCTTTAGTAACCCCACCACTATCATATAAGGAGATGCTATTATGATCTACAAGACCTTCCAAAACAAGCCTCTTTCCGCTCTTGGCATGGGGACCATGCGTCTGCCTACCAAGGAGGACGGCACCATCGACACAGAGCATACCGCAAAAATGATCGACTACGCCCTTTCCAACGGTATCAATTATTTCGACACTGCCTGGTTTTATCATGGAGGCAATTCTGAAATCGCGATCGGCGAGATTCTGTCCAAATATTCTCGAGACAGCTACTATATTGCAGATAAATTTCCTGCCTTCGACCTGACCTCCTTCGAGAAGATGGATGAGATCTTCTCCGCACAGCTTAAAAAATGTCAGGTAGACCGCTTCGATTTCTACCTCTGCCACAATGTGTGTGAGCGAAACGTAGAAAGCTTTATCAAGCATATGGATTTTTTTATGAAGCAGAAGGAGGAAGGACGCATCAACCATATGGGCTTCTCCACCCATGCAGAGCTCCCTGCATTGGAGCAATTCTTAGAGGCACACGGGGATAAAATGGAATTCTGCCAGATCCAGCTAAACTATCTGGATTGGAATTGGCAGAAGGCCGCTCAGAAGGTGGAGCTGTTAAGGAAATATCATATTCCCGTATGGGTCATGGAGCCCCTCCGTGGAGGCTCTCTGATCCGCTTTAAGGAAGATGTCATAGAGAAGATCAAGGCCCTTGCTCCTGCACTTTCTCCCATTGAGACAGCCTTCGCCTTCCTCAGAACCATCCCGGAGGTCACTATGATCCTGTCGGGTATGTCCAATCTTGAACAATTGCAGGAAAATATCGCCATTTTCAGCAAAGATACCACCCTCAGGGAAGAAGCTTTCCACAAGCTCTCTGAACTGGGTATGGAAATGATCGAGGCAGTCCCCTGTACCGCTTGCCGCTACTGTACAGAGCACTGCCCCCAAGGTTTGGATATTCCTAAGCTTATGAGAATGTATAACGAAAACCGGTTTAACGGCACCACCTTCGCCCTTAACAATCTGCCGGAGGAGAAAAAGCCCTCCTCTTGTCTAAGCTGTCGCCAATGCGAGGCCGTATGTCCCCAGTCCATCCAGATCTCCCGGCGGCTAAAGGAATTGGCTGAGAAGCAGAAGGCTTAAAGCTCAGGAGGCTCATAGAGGAACACATCCATAAAGCGGACCTTAAAGCGATTCAGGTGATACAAGCGATCGATCCTTGCCTTGGTATCGAGATCCTCGATCTCCCCCTCCCTGATGTAGCGGTCCAGAACCTCATAGGTAAAGCCCAGCTTATCCTCATCCGTCTGACCGCATAAGCCGTCAATGGGGACCTTCTCGATCAGGACCTCAGGCAGACCTAAGACTCTGCCGATCTCCTTGACCTCTCTGACACAGAGCATTGACAGGGGGCTAAAGTCTCCCACGCTGTCACCGTAACGGGTAGAATAGCCTACCCAGTCCTCAGACAAATTGCAGGTGTTGGCTACGCGGCCGTTACGACTCTGACAAACGGCATAGAGGGTTGCCATTCGGATACGGGGTGCCAAATTGATGACGGTATCCTTGCTGGGCTCCCCAATTTCCCGGGAAATAGATTCCAGCAGAGCATCATAGCCCGACTTAATATTCACTGTCACATATTCGATATCCAGATGCTTGCACAGGAGCAGGGACATATCAATGTCTGCCTGTTCCCCATTGGGCATCAGAACACCGATCACGCGATCCTTGCCCAGGGCCTCCACACACAGTGCCGCCACAACGGAGCTGTCCTTACCTCCCGAGATACCTACAATGGCATTACATCCTCTGCCGTTTATATCAAACCAGTTGCGGATCCATTGTACGATATCAGCGGTTACTTTCTTTGCTTGAAATCTCATATAATCATCCTCCCTATGTATATAGTAATCACAGATAAGATCAGCTTATCGTTTACTATAGTTGTTCTGCATATACTATACCATAGTTTTCCGTGATTTTCTACTGCAATTTTCACAAAATTAATTTCCTTATTTACATTTCCTCCTATCCGCGTTACAATAGACACATCCTACAGAAAAGAGTGATACTTATGGCTAACAAACCAATGACCGGCAAAGTCCGCAGGATCGGCGTCCTGACCAGCGGCGGAGATGCTCCCGGTATGAATGCGGCAGTTCGTGCTGTCGTCCGTGCAGCCATCTTCCGTGGCATCGAGGTGATCGGCATCCGTCGTGGATATAACGGTCTGATCAACGGGGATATCCTCCGCCTGGATGAGAAGAGCGTTGCTCACATCATCAATCGTGGAGGCACCCTCCTGTATACAGCCCGCAGCCGTGAATTTATGACCCCCGAGGGCCAGCAGAAAGCAGTCAACACCTGCAAGCTCCTGGGCTTAGACGGCATCGTTGCCATCGGCGGAGACGGCACCTTCCGTGGTGCCCAAGCCTTATCCCGTCATGGCATCAGCGTTGTAGGCATTCCTGCTACCATTGACAATGATATTGCCTGCACCAACTACTGCATCGGCTTCGACACTGCCGCAAATACCGCAATTGAGTGTATCGACAAGCTCCGTGATACCATGCAATCTCACGAGCGTTGCTCCGTGGTAGAGGTCATGGGACGCAATGCAGGACATTTGGCCCTCTACGTTGGTTTGGCAGTTGGTGCGACTGCTGTCCTGGTGCCCGAGAGCAAGGAGAGCTTTGAAGAAGAGATCATCGAGAAGATCCGCAACGCCCGTCTCAACGGCTTCACACATTACATGATCGTTGTGGCAGAAGGTGCCGCATCTGCTCCGGAGGTGGCCCAGAATATCAAGGACACCATCTGTATCGAGCCACGTGTTACAGTTCTGGGACACATTCAACGTGGTGGCACGCCTACCGCACGGGACCGTGTGACAGCGACCCGAATGGGCTACCGTGCAGTAGACATCCTCGCTAACGGCGGAACCAATCGCATCGTAGCTCTCCTGGATGGCAAGATGAGCGATATTGATATCGAAGACGGTCTCTCCCGTCATAAGGGCATTGATATGGAAGAATGGACCGTACTGGAGGCTATGACCGGCGTTTGATCCGCTACCAAATCCAATTTCACAAAAAACAAACCCCGTGCCTTGGGGAACCAAGGTACGGGGAATTGTTTTGATGGGTGAGATAAATCTTCTCGTGGAATATTCCGAGAGAATGGGATTATACTCTCTCCTTGACCTTTGCAGCCTTGCCGAGACGATTGCGGAGATAGTACAGCTTTGCACGGCGAACCTTACCGCGACGAACAGTCTCTACCTTCACAATGTTGGGGGAATGGACGGGGAAAACCTTCTCGCAGCCGACACCGTAGCTCAGACGACGAACAGTAATGGACTCCTCAATGCCGCCATGCTTGCGAGCAATGATAGTGCCCTCGAATGCCTGGATTCTCTCACGAGTACCTTCCTTAATCTTGACATGAACACGAACAGTGTCGCCTACGTTCATAGTGGGCAGTTCTTCCTTCATGTACTGGCTGGTCAGAGCCTTCATCAGATCCATAATAATGTCCTCCTTTTTTATTAGGCGTTCATGCCGGTGTTGACCCCACCGCAGAGGACCACCCTTTTAACAGACCATTGGATTATAACACATACTTCTCTGAAAATCAAGCCCTATTTTACAATTTTTTATAAAATTTTGGTGCAAGGAATCAGTCCATAGGAAGCTCTGCAGGGCAATCTGCAGAGCCGCTCATAGAAGTTACGGTTTCGTAGAAATCATTGTTGTTCTGGGATGCAGTGATCACATCATCAGTGCTGAAATAAGTGATCTCCATTTCGGGAACGACAAACTTCATGAGGATTTCCTCCTTTCCGTAAAAATTCTATTAAACAAAATCTGCCATGGCAGATTGGTGTGCACAAGGGAGCGTCCGATCGGGAGAATGCTTTAAGGGATCATAGTTCAAGCACTTGGCCTCCGGGGAGATCTTAGAGATAAGGTCATGGATCCGATCATGGAAGTTCTCATGATAGAACATACAATTCTCATAATCCTTTGACATATAGTCATGGGGATTGGTCTCTAAAGCGTGAGCTCTGCATCCCCCCATACACAGAGAGGCAAATTTACACTGACGGCAGGAAGGATTGTGAAGGAAGTAATCCTCGCAGGTCACGTCCACCATACCAATATAATTGGGATGGGTCAAGGCGGCAGTCAATCCATCCCTTACATTGGGGAGCTGAATGCAGGGAGCCTCCTGACTGGCAACATAAAGACAGGGTGTTGCATAGCCGTCAGCAGTAATATATACAACGTTATGAGTAGGAATGCACAGGCAATCACTACAGGTCTTATACTGCTTAACAGGCATAATGATATAGTCCTTAGAGCCCGGCTCAAGGGTGGAATAGAAACGATTCAGAACGATCCGAACAGGGCATCCATCCTCATAGAAGTGAGGCAGATACTCAAAGAACGCATCATACAGCTCCTTAGCCGTAATATTGCAGTCTTGACCGTATTTCTCCCACTCGCCGAAATTGGTCATCCGATTGACGATCATGTGCTTGACGCCCACAGAGGCCAGCAGATTGACGCTGTCACGTATCACACCCTTATTGAGCTTATGGATGGTCATAGCACTGCCGGTATAGAAGCCATGCTTTGCTAAAAGCTCAAATTTATTAAGAAGCATCTTCTCAGCACCGTCGATGCCACGGAGCCAATCATGCCAGCCATCAGTACCGTCATAGCTCATAAAGATCTTGGGCTTCAATCCCCTATCCTCAAGCTGACCGATAAAACGTTCATTTACCAGCAGACCGTTAGTGGCAATGCCAACAAGCTGGATATTTCGGGCAGTAAGAGCATCCACGATCTCAAAGAAATCCGGCCGAAGAAGAGGCTCTCCCCCCGTAAGACCAATACGGGAAATGCCTGCAGCAGCCATTTCATCAATGAGCTTCATGCAATCATCATGGGACATTTCGCCGAATTTAGCATCCGGTGCGGATAAGAAGCAGTGCTTACACTTCATGTTGCAACGACCGGTAATAGCCCATTTAGCCGTTGCACGATAGGGTATATTGTACCGCTGCATACTCTGCACAGGAGACAGCTCTTTACCGTAGGGACAGGCCTCCGCTACTCCACGCCTAACAAGCTTGAGGACCGCTTTCTTAAGGCTGGGAGTCACAGCAAAATTGTGTATATTGATCTTGCCGTTACAAATCAGTGCCGCTGTTTGTTCCAGCTCTGTAAGAGGGATCAAGCAGCCCTTCTTTTGATCAAGGACAGAAACATCGATCCCCTGCCACCCACGAAGATAGAAATGGGGCTTTAAAATATAGTATTCTGCAGCCTTCTTCTCAGCCTCGGTTTCGGCAGCAGAAAAAAGAGTCAATTGCTCAACAAAATCCAAAGTAATACCTCCAGTTCGGAAATAACTGTCTTTTCCAAATGCTAACAGATAGTTTAGAATTTGGAAAAAGCAGCTATAATTTGGAAAGTGGCCCGTTGCAAAATCGAAGATCCTACAACGGGCCGTTGCCTGTCTAATCTACATTAGATTTAGTCCATGGGCAGTTCTGCGGGGCAGTCAGCCTGATACATGGAGGTGGTGGTCTCATCGGTTTCCTGGGAAGCGGTGAGAATGTCCTCGGTGCTGAACAGCTTGATTTCCATCTCGGGAGCTACGAACTTCATTATTGTGTCCTCCTTTCTTCGAAGAATAGACAAACACTGCATTCAGTGAATGTTACAAAGAATTAGTTAAAGTATGCAAGAGCGGTATCGGAGTAAGCAATCATTGCCTTGCAGACATCCAGCAGGGCACCGGTCTTGCCGTTGCCGTAGGTGTCAACGCTGTAAGTAGAGGTGGTGGAAACACGGGTGTCACCATTATATACAACAGTATTCATAACAGCACGGAGCTCAGCAGCCAGCAGGCTGTCAAAGCTAAATGCATAGTAGCCCATAGCTTCGTTATATACCTCTGCATTATTAACAGTAACGGTAACAGTCTCACCCTTGTAGTTAACGTAGGTGATCTTAGCACTCAGATCCTCAACATTAATGGAGGGATCGGTAACGGTGAATACGAACTTAACCTCAACCTTGGAGTCCAGGTTCAGAACACGGCCCATCCACTTGATGGAGGGATTCTCGAAGTCGCCCAAATCAGCCTTGTTGTTGTTGAAGGTCACGCCTTCCATATCGCTGAGGTATGCCTTCATAGCATCGGTCATATTAGCATTAACCAGTGCATCGGTACGGTAGGCCTTGAAGATCTGAGCATAGGAGCCGTAACGGAGCAGGTCAGCACACAGTGCCTTCAGTTCAGCGGAGGCAGCTGTCTTGTTGAGCTGAGAATAAGCATAGGTGCCTACGCTGTAGGTGTCGAGGGTGGACATATAGATCTCTTCACCCTTGACCATGTAGAGGCGAGCCTCGATGATGTCGTTCATCTGAACAGCGGTGATGCCCTTCAGAGTGAAGTAATAGAACATATCGACAGGAGTAGCCTCAACAGTCACCGTGTAAGAACCGGTCTTCTCGTTGCCGCTATAGGTAGGAACAACTGCCTCAACATAGAAGCGGTCATAGCCTGCAACAACAGTCTGCAGAACAGCATAGCTGATGGAAATATCGCTGGCCAGGTTCAGAGTATGATTCAGACGAACATCGGGCAGCTCAACGGGTTCGGTGGAGGGTTCCTCAGCACCGCAAACAGAGCAAACACCGTCTACGTACTCGCAATCACCGGTAGTAGCTTCGCCACAGTTGCCGCAGGTGGTGGTATGAGTGCCATCGCCATTGGGAGCAGTGGTATTTGCATGGCCCAGAGCGGGAATGACTTCCTGAGCAACAGTGATCTCACCGCAGTCAGCACACTTGGCACCCTCGGTCAGACCGGTCTCGGTGCAGGTAGCAGCAACAGCTTCCAAAACGGTGATATTGGTATGAGCACAGGGTTCCTCGCCAGGAACCATAACAACATCGGCAGCATCCCGGATCAGGAGCTGATAGCCGTTGTAAGTGGAAACAACAGCGGTAACATTTACGGTAGCACCAACAACGCAATCCTCAGTAAGAGCAGGAGCCTTGTAGATGATGATGGTAGTGCCATTCTGTTCCAGAGTGACGGAACCGTTAGTAGCGATCTCGGTGATGACAGCCTTCTCAATGAAGACCTTTTCGCCAAGATACTCGTTGGCGGTATCAGCAGCCAGCGTAGCCAGATCAACGATCTGAACCTCTACTGCGTGACCGGTAGACAGAACGAAGTATTCCTTGGGGAGGTTCAGCTCGATCAGACCCTTATAGGTGGTCATAGTGGAGCTGACGAAGATCTCGTCGCCCAGGTTGATGTCGGAGGTATCGAAGTCGTATGCGAAGTATACGCACAGACCGGCATCCTCATCCTGGATGTAGACATTACGTCCGCTTGCGTAGGTGACGATGCCCTTAATGTTGTATACAACAGTGCTATCGGTGTAGGCCTTAGCCTCTGCGATGGTGTTAAGAGCCAGCTCCTCGGACTCGCCGCAGTTTGCACAGACAGTCTTAATGGTGCCCTCAACAACAGTAACAGCCTTGTCATGGCCGGTTGCGGGAATGACCTCGCCACCGCTGATGACCTCGCCGCAGTCCTCGCACTTGACGCCGGCAGCGTTGCCGTCGGTGGTGCAGGTTGCTTCTACAGCGGCGATCTCAGAGGTATTGGTATGCTGACATTCGGGAGCAACTTCGCCCTTAGCATCAGCAAAGATGTACAGACCGGTGTAAATGGCACCGCTCTTGTAGCCGCGGATAGCGGAAGATGCAGTGGTAGAGTTCTGAGAAATGACGACATTGCCTCCGTCATAAGCAGAGGACAGAGCGAAGCCGCCGTCAGAATCGGCAACTACAGTCCACAGAGTGGTAGCATAGTCCTCGGCAAAGGCAAGCTTTCTGTTAGCAGAAATGCCGGTGTAGCCAAGATACTTGGTAACGCCGTCAGCCTCGAAGCTGATGGTAAAGCCATCGGTATTGTTGCCCTTGAAAGTGAATACCTGTGCATCCTCGGGGAGGTCATCACTGGTAATGACGTCTTCTACAGCAACAACTGCAGTGGAGGAAACGCCCCAGTCAGCGTTGGAGCCGGTAGTCAGCTTGGAGGTAGCGGGATAAACAGTGGGATACTCACCGCCCAGAACAGCAGTGATCACATAGTTGCCCTCTACGATGGTCTCCAGATCGATAAGGCTGTAGTTTACAGTCTCGCCCTTGGCAGCACCGCAAACGGAGCAGGTGCCATCAACGAAGTCGTGACCGGTAGCAGGGATAGCCCCTTCCTTAGTGGAGCCGCAGACGGTACAGGTGAAGGTAATAACGCCGTCCTCGGTGCAGGTAGCGGCAGTAGTAACGACACCCTCGTCATTGGTGTGACCGGTGGCAGGGATCTCTGCTTCCCAGGTAAAACCGCACTCTGCATTGGAGCAGGTGAACTTCTCAACACCGGCCTCGGTGCAGGTAGCGGGGGTGATAACCTCGGAGGTAGCCTCAGTATGGGTGCAAACATCACCCTCGGTCAGCTTAAACAGAGCAATGCCTGCCTGGTTGGAGGTATATGCACAAAATCTGGGGCTGCTGCTGTTGTACTGCAGCTTTCTTTCCTTTTCGCCGTCAAGCTTGACGCAAACCAGGGAAGCCTTGCCGTTCTCGTCAACAGAGTAGATCCAAGAAGCAGCTTCTCCCACGGCTTCCATAGCCTTGATGGTGTTGCCGGAGCTCCAGCCGATATACATGCCGTCAGCCATCTTCAGAGCAATACTGCCTTCGGTAGCACCTGCCTCGACAGTAAGCTGAGCAGCTTCGGCAGAGACGAGAACGTCTCCGTTGGGGGTAGCATCAGCACGGGAACCGATATTGTTGGAGGTAATCTCGGTAAATACGCTGGTGCCATCGGGATTTGCCATGATAACGATATCACCGGCAGCAACGCTGTCAGCACGGACGTAGGTGCCCTCTGCAGCGGATGCGGTGACGGCGATGCCTGCGAACACAGATGCAATCATTGCGATCGCAAGAATCATGCTGAGGATTCTTTTCTTCATGAATGGGTCACTTCTCCTTAATAATGATTTATCATGCGGATCACAGTCTATGCCGAGAAATAACGATCATGTGCAGAAGCACAAGATATCGTATATAGCGACACTGTACCACATAACATTTGGATTATATCAGTTGCCGAGGAAAAGTGCAACTACTTTTCTTGAAAAATTTACATAATACGGAATTACAGTTGATTATGGACATTGCATCATTGTTTATGGATAAATGAACTCTTGTATGTCAGAACATTTTCTTAGCATTTCTTCATGTATTGTAACAAAATCGACATCTTTGTTGCCGTTTTGCTGTATTTATCAGATGCTTTAGGCCGTCGAGTCCCTGGGAAAGGGCTTGTCTCCGTTCCACATCGCTCATATTAGGCAGAGAGCCGATAGGTTCGATGTTCATAACACCACGGAACCGAATGTCCTTCAGTGCAGACAGGACGGAGGCCCAGGGGATGTTCCCCTCTCCCGGGAACAAGTGCAGATCGGAGAAGCCGCTCTCCGTAAAGCCGTAGTTATCATTCAGATGGACCGTTGCCAGATCGGATCGGAAGGCTCTGATCATCGCAGGAATGTCCTGCCCTGCATTATTAGCGTGACCCGTGTCCAGGCACAGCCGGATCCGGTCACTGGCAAGATCGTGGAGCAGCTCCATCATATCCTCTGCGGTAGTATAGGGATGAGGAGGATCTCCCGGCTTCTGCAAGCGGTGGGAATCAAAGGTGTTCTCCAGATTGATGTACACGTCATACTTCTCTGCGGCAGGGATCAGCTCATGGAACCATCTGACGTTCCAATCGTGGATCCGCCCTCGGACCGACAAGTTGTCCACCCGTTCTCTGAGCCGTACAGGATGGAATATGATATGCTTGCATCCCAGGATGGACGCAGCCTCAAGGGTGCGGAAATAGAGCTCTCCCGGAGGTACATAGGTAAAGTCTGAGGGTATATCCTGCAGCCATGCAGCATGGCTCTGGACAAAGTCTAAGCCCAGCTCCTCCCCACGGCGGCGGACGGTCTTGATCCAGCTCTTCCAATCCTCCCGGAGCAAGGGAGGACAATAGCCGACGCTGTATACGCTGAAGGGGAAATCCAGTCCTTGATATCCCGCCTCTCTTACAAGTGCCATAGCTGTAAACAGGTCTGTCTTGCTGCAAAAGCTGGCAATAGCACTGCTGAACTGATGCTCCATAACGATCTCCTTAGTGGTCTGTAATATTTAAACCCATTGTATTTCAATCATTATATCATTTTCGACGGCTCTTGTCAAATTGATATGATAAAATACTTAGGAAAATTCATTCAGCAAAGAAGGTGTGTTCATGATGAAATCCCTCGTCTCCTTGAAGAGTCGTCTCAGACAGCTATCGAAATATCCTATCAGCCTGTATGCAGCCAACGCTACTTTCTATATGATCCTGTCCGTTTTTCCTACGATCATGCTGATGGCCGCCCTTCTGCCTACCCTCGGCATCAGCTCCGAGGAACTGCTGAAGAGCATGGAGGGTATCATACCCGATCTCCTCTATCCCCTGTTCCGAAGGGTATTGCAGGATATGGAGGGCACGACCACAGGGGTCCTTCTTTCCACTACTGCGGCAGTAGCTCTATGGTCTGCCTCTAAGGGTGTATATTGCATCGCCCAAGGCTTAAACGGGATCTACGGACTGCGAGAGAGCAGATCCTATATCCACAACAGAATCACCAGTATGCTGTACACGGTCCTGCTGATCCTGTCCCTTCTTCTGACCCTTGTGGTCAACGGCTTCGGCAGAGAGCTGGTCAGCTATTTATCCACAAGATCCGTGCCGATACTAAGGATCCTGGCCGCACTGCTGCAAATGCGAGGCGTGATCCTTGGGGTCGTCCTTACGGCTGTATTTACGGCAATGTATTGGGTATTCCCCAACAGGAAGCAGAGTCTCCCCTTCATCCTCCCCGGTGCGGCCTTGGCGGCACTGAGCTGGCTGATATTCACAAGAGGCTATTCCCTGTATGCCAGAGTCTCCGGCTCCTACTCTCTGCTGTACGGTAGTCTGTCCATCATTGCTATGGGCATGATATGGCTGTATATCTGTATCTCCATCTTATTCTACGGCTGTGTATTAAATATCTGTTTAGAGAGAAGGTAAAAGGGGCGGAACTGCAGACTCTGCAGCTCCGCCGTGAGAAGATAGAATTACTTTCTGTCGAAGGACATACAATCGGTACACTGCTTGGCAGTGGGATCGGTCTCATGAGTACCGACCATGATCTTGTCCAGAGAGCAGTAATTCTCTGCACCGCAATGATACTTGCACTGATTTACGGTACACTGAATGCTGTGGTTTGCACTACACTGATGTGTCATAAGATTTCCCCTCCTCTTACGTTACATGGTTCTTACGCCCCCAAGGAAGTCTCGCCCTCGGAGAACTGTAAGTAGTATGCCCCCGTAACAAGAAAATATATGCGGAAAAAATTGACACAAGCTCTCTTTTGCATTATAATTACAGATAGCAGCCCTTCCTGTGGGACGGAACTTCCGGCGGCTGCAATCTATATTATGCAACGGAGGTCAAAGATGATCAAGCTATCTCCTTCTATCCTTTCTGCGGATTTTGTAAATTTAGAGCGTGATATCCGTGCCCTGACTCCTGCAGGAGCTGACTACGTCCATGTTGACGTTATGGACGGCTTATTCGTACCCAATATTACCATCGGTATTCCTGTAGTTGCAGCCATCCGCAGGATCACGGATCTGCCTCTGGACGTTCACCTTATGATCGACAAGCCGATCCGCTATGTAGATGACTTCTGCCGTGCAGGGAGTGATATTCTGACCATCCACGTAGAGGCAGATACAGAAGAAAATACCATTAAGGCTCTCAAGCGGATCCGCCAAAACGGTGTCAAGGCCGCTGTTTCCATTAAGCCCAACACCCCCGCCGAGGCAGTGATCCCCTTCCTCCCCTACTGCGATCTGATCCTGGTCATGACTGTAGAGCCCGGCTTCGGTGGACAGACCTTTATGGAGAGCATGATGCCCAAGGTGAAGCAGATCCGTCAATGGATCGATGAGAGCTACCCCTACTGCGAATTAGAGGTTGACGGAGGTGTCAATCTCACTACAGGCAAGATCTGCTGTGATAACGGTGCCAATGTTCTCGTAGCCGGAAGTGCCTTCTTCAAAGCTGATGATCCCCGGGACTTCTCCATCAAGATCAAAGCACAAAATAGTTGACGCTGTTGCTTTTGCAACATAATATTGGATGCACAAGGGATATAATAATGACACATACAACGAAAAGGAGTGTCGCTTATGAAGTTTAAAAACAAAACCGTGATCATCACCGGCGGTGGACGAGCTGTGCTGAAAGACGGAAGCTGTGGCTCCATCGGCTACGGTATTGCAACCGCCTTCGCAAAAGAAGGTGCCGATCTTGTTCTTACAGGTCGAAACCTGCAGAAGCTCCTGGATGCCAAGGAGGAGCTGGAACGGCTCTACCATGTCAGAGTCCTCCCCCTTCAAGCAGATGTCCATCCCGGTGGAGACAACGAGGCCGTTGTGCAGAACGTAGTCCGACAAGCAATAGAGACCTTCGGTCGTATTGACGTTCTCATTAACAACGCCCAGGCCTCTGCTTCCGGTGTGACCCTTGCGGAGCATACTACGGAGCAGTTCGACCTGGCAGTATATTCCGGTCTGTACGCTACCTTCTATTACATGAAGGCTTGCTATCCCTATTTGGCAGAGACACAGGGCAGTGTGATCAATTTTGCCTCCGGTGCAGGTCTCTTCGGTAACTTTGGTCAGAGCTCCTACGCCGCTGCCAAGGAGGGCATCCGCGGTCTGTCCCGTGCCGCCGCTACAGAGTGGGGCAAGGACGGGATCAACGTAAACGTGATCTGCCCCATTGCCTGGACCGCCCAGTTAGAGCGTTGGTCCGAGGCAAATCCCGAGGCATTCCGTGCCAATGTCAAAATGCCTCCCATGGGGCATTACGGCGATGCTGAGAAGGACATCGGCAGAGCCTGTGTCGCATTGGCCTCTCCCGATCTCAAATACATGAGCGGTGAGACCGTCACCCTGGAGGGTGGAATGGGGCTCCGTCCCTGATCTATAACAACCGGACTGCTGCAAGGTCACATCCTTGTAGCAGTCCATTTTTATGCAAAATTATGAGAGGCGGAACTGGGAATCCGTGGCGAAGAAATAGAGGATCTTATCCTTTACCGGCAGCTTGAATATCTTGGACAGTGCGTCGGCATAGGCCTCTATCTGTCCACGATAGTATTCTGCCCGTTCCTGTTGTCCATCCTTGGTAATATGATCGGACTTAAAGTCCAGAATGCTCAAGAAGCCGTCCTCCACGAAGCAGCAATCCGTAACACCTTGGAGCAGATACTTTTCCCCGGCAAGCTCCGGGTCATATTTCCCTGCATCCTCCAGGATGGAGAATTTAAATTCTCGGATCACCCTGTCTGCTCCCAAGACTCGCTGTCCCAGAGGGGAGCGGAAGAAGGTAAGGATCTTCTGAGGAGGTACTGCCTCTGCTTGCTTACGGGTAATAAAGCCCTCGGACACCAGCCGTTCCAATTCCTCGCAGATTCCCTCCGTATGTGTGCATCTGTCGTATTTCATATATTGCATGGCCATATGGATCGCAGTGCCCCGTTCCGTAGGAGAGAGCGTCTTCTCTGCAAAGTCGGGCTTCATAGACCGAGGAATGGGAGCAAATATATCCTTCTTTTTTTCCTCTTCTCCCCCCTTTAATTGGGTTGCCGTGAGCTTGCCCTCCTGTCGGGAGGCCTTCTCGTAGGCGTAGGACACCGGCCGCAGGAGGGGAACAGGTTCCTCCTCATGGGACAGTGTTTCCTCCGTCTGCTCCTGCAGTCCGCGGGCATTGTGGAGACGAATGGTCCAAGGGTAGTGTTGCCCCTCCTGTCCCTCTCTATAGGTCAGTGCGGTCATCAAGACCCAATCGCCTAAGGATCCCGCAGACTCGATCATAGATTGAGGCATAGGGTCTGCCACCTTCTGCTCCAGGGTAGTTAGGTGCTCCGCCAATTTCTCCCCACTGCAGGTCATAATGAGCCGATGACGGGGACGTGTCATTGCTACGTAGAGAAGCCGCATTTCTTCGGATATGGTCTCCCTGCGCATTTTCTCCTTAATGGCTGTCAGTGCCACTGTGGGATAGGTCGCCAGCCGATCCTTATCCAGGACCTTGGCTGCTATGCCGAAGGTATCATCGATCTGCATTCCCTCATAGGTATCCCTCAAATTGAAGCCAACACCCAAGCAGCACAGGAATACAATGGGATACTCCAAGCCCTTGGATTTATGTATGGTCGTGATCTGAACCGCTCCCTTGGCCTTTGTATCCTCTCCCTGGAGCCCCTTTTCCTTCAGGCGGTCCAAATGCTGCAGAAAGGCAGATAAACCGAATCGGGCACCACTGTCAAATTGATCCACTACAGCAGCGAAGGTGTCCAGATTATATTGGGTCTTGGAATAGACCTTGCGTAGGCAGAAGCTGTCCTCGATCATATCAAACAGATCACGCATACAGCCTCTCTGGCCACATCTTCGTAATTTATCCAGCTCTTGCAAAAAGGGTTCTTGGGGTGCATACCGTCTGAGTGCATCGTACACATCAGCCTTGCGGTATTGGCTACGGGCATAAGCGAGGCTATCGGGAGAAAGGCGGATCACCTTAGACAGCAAGACACTGAGCAGGGGGATATCACGGTGAGGATTGTCGATGATCTGTAGCAACGAGTGGAGGAAACGGATCTCCTCTGCCTCAAACAGATTCTCGTTACTGCACACGGCGGGGATCCCATGCTTCTGTAAGACCTTCTGGAAGATCACAGCCCTCTTAGCAGGGGATCGCATCAATATCACGATATCCTCCGGCTTAGTAGGGACCTGTCCCTTCTCTCCGGGCAGGGGCTCGTTCCTGAGGATCTCAGTGATCCTCTGTGCTACGAAGGCCGCCTCATAGTGGATATCCGTTTGCTCCGGCCCCTTATCCTCCTTGGTGCAGTGGATGCAGTGCAGCTCCACAGCCTTGCAGCCGGGAGCCAGGTCTGCTACCTTTCCCAGAGGTCGCAGAGCCTCATCCTCCCCATAGTCCACGTCTCCCACCCGTTTGTTCATATGGAGACGGAAAACATCATTGGCAGCCTGCAGAATGGGGGCAGAGGATCTGAAATTATCCGACAGCAGGATCTTACGGGGTTCTCCCTCCTGTGCCTTGGTATAATCTGCATAGGAATAATATTTGGCAGTAAAGATCTGTGGCTCTGCTCTGCGGAAGCCGTAAATAGATTGTTTCACATCTCCTACGAAGAACAGGTTCTTGCCCTCCCGTGAGATGGCCGCAAATATTTTATCTTGGACACCATTGGTGTCTTGGTACTCGTCGATCATTAGCTCCACATATCGCCGGGAAATCTCTTTGGCAATAGGGGTAGGGGTATTCCCCTTCCTGTACAGGAGCTCCAGAGTCTCCTGCTCCAGGTCGTTGTAATCCAGCAGATGTCTGCTCTGCTTCTCCTTGCGGAAATTCTCTATAAACCGTTCCGTCAGCAGCAGCAGACCTCTGAGTGCCGGTGCCGTCTTGCACAGATCCTCGATGACCACCGAGGACGGAAGCTCGAACTTGCCCCACCATGCCTTTATTTTTGTCTTTAGAGAATCCATAATGCCTTTAACGTAATCTTTCAGCTCCGGGTTCGGAGGCCTGGTAACGCTCTGCATCCGATCAAATTCAGGAACGATCTCACGGATCTCGTCCCACTGCCCACAGGCCTCGTACCGAAGGAGCAGTCCCTCCACCTGTTCAAAAGAAGGAGTGTACTTATTAAGCCACACATTCTGCTCGATCAGATCAAGAGCTTCCCGAACCTGGCTCATTGCCTCAGAGAGGAAGTGCTTAAACTCCTCGATCAGGAACCTGCCCCAGGGGCTCTGCGATATGGATTCGTTATAATGATATTCCAGCATATCCCTTAGATTCTTTAGGGTATCCTTCCTGCTGGGCGTATTCATGATTACTTCGTAAGCACGGTAGATCATCTTAGGCAGAGCATTGTCGTTCCGCCCTGCACCGAGAATATCCATGGTAGCCATAATATCCTCGTTTCCCTCCGTATAGGCCACATCCAGCAGCTTGTTCATGACTTTGGTGCGGAGAGCCTCCGCCTCGGATTCCTCGATAATGCGGAAATCCGCCGGAAGCTCCAGCTCATGTGCATAGTCCCGTAGCAGGGAGGCACAGAAGCCATGTATGGTGGATATCTGAGCCAAATACACACGACTGAGCTGCTCCTGCAGGTGCTTGGAGCCCTCCCCTTCTGCGATCATGGTATTGATACGGCGGATGATCTTGCCCCGCAGCTCTGCGGCAGCCGCCTTGGTAAAGGTTATCATGAGGAAATCGTCAATATTGCAGGGATCGGTTTCGGAATTGACTCTACGCAGCATACGGTCAATCAGCACGTGGGTCTTGCCGGAGCCCGCTGCAGCAGAGATCAGGAGGGTGCCTCCTTCATTCTCTACCACCGCCTGCTGAAAGGGTGTTAATTCAATCTTCGCCATGTCCATCCTCCCTTATCCGTTCCCAAAACATCTCGGGCTTCAGCTTATCCAGCATCCGTTTCTCCACCTGTTCTCCGCAAATGGGCTTATAGGGACACCAACCACATCCATACCGCTTGGAATCCAGGTAATAGGGATCCGGCTCCAGTTTGCCGCTGTAAACGGAATCTGCCAAATCTGCCACCCGTCTGGATAGGTGATCTCGTAACAGCTCCATCTCCTCCTCGGTGGCAACATAGCTCGTCAGCTCCCCATTCTTCCGCGTGCAGGGCAGGTAACGGGTGATCTCTCCCGGCTCCATAGCCTCTGCTACAATGGGATCCTTTAGGATAAGTCCGCTGGATCTCTGCTCATTGTTCCGTTCCTTCTTTAGCGTGTTTTCGTCATCTCTGGAGGAAATCGGAATGTTCTTGCACTGTGCCGGAAAATACAGCACGCCGGCAGGTCTCATATCGGTGTAATTCAGCTTCCCCTCGTACTCCTTCAGTGCGAAGAGATAGATCAGCATCTGCAGACCCAGGCCGTAATAGACCTCGGAGTAGTCAAAGGTCTTATGTCCCGTTTTATAGTCAATGACCCTGTAATAGGTCTGCTCTCCATGCTTCCAGATGTCCACACGGTCTACCTTGCCCTCCAGGGTCCCGCTAACCGTTTTCCCCACAACAGGGATCCCGGGGACATCCGCATCCTCTCCATCGGCAAATTCCAGTTCAAATCTGTCAGGTGTAAATTGGGAAACAGAGAGCTCTTGATACAGCCGCTTTACCACAAGGCGAACCTCGGTAAAATTCCTGCGGAATAAGTATTCTGCCCGCTCCGATCTCCACAGCTCTGCCAGCTCTTCCCGGGCATAGCGTTCCATGTAGTGATCTGCGATCTCCATGACCCGGTCCAATTCCACCCTGTGGAAGCCACCCTCTTCCATAACCTGAGCAGTGGTCCTCTCCAGGACGTCATGGACAAAGGTGCCGAAAACAGAGGCGTCGATCTCTGCGATCTGAGACTCCTCTGCCTTTAAGCCGTATCGCAGGAAGAATGCAAAACGGCAGGTTGCGATCTTCTCCAGCTTAGATGCAGACAGGCGGAGCTCATGTCCGTACAGCTCCCGAACCGCTTCATGGGATAGGTCGGGAATGCAATAGCTCTCCTCCGCAGCAAATCTCGCCTCATGATCTCTGGGAGAACGGGTCACAAGAGCTTGATCGTCATCGATCATCCTTCCGTGAGGGAAGAGGGCCCTTCCACGCAGATAAAAGTGAGATTCCTTGCCGCTGAGAGCGGACAGATACACCGTCTTTACAGGTGCTCCCAGGACGCTGTCCATCATAGCAAGCTCACGGTTTAAGCGACCCGTGGCAAGAGTGTTGGGAGAAATACCGATCTCCAGGTCAATGAGGGTCTGCCGTTCCCGATCTGACAAGAGGGTCTGATTGCCCTGTACCGAGGGGAAGGCTCCCTCGTTGGCTCCGATCACAAATAGATAAGGGGTATGACAATTCCGTTGGGAGGAAAGACTGCCAATATTCACACAGTCAATGGTGGCAGGGATAGTACCCACGGTATACAAACTCACCGCCGTCCTAAACAGCAAGATAAAATCCTCCGGGGAACGTACCGTCTCTCCCAGAACTCCGTACATCTGCTCCATGAGCCTGCAGAGGATCCCGTAGACCTGGGCGTATTCCTGTGCCCTCTGCTTCTCGTTATTCTCCGAGAGCCAAATGGCCTCTGTATTCAATTGCTTGTTTAGATCGATCTCCTCCATAAAGCTGTTGAGGGCCAGGAGCATATCTCCCGTATTCTTAGCAGCCTTAAGCCTCCTCCGCAGGTGGAGGACGGGATCCATAAGGGTGCGTCTGCTCTGATTCAGCTTCTCCAGACGGTTTCTTTTGATCTCCTCGTTCTCCTTCTGCAAGCCTCGGGGACCCATGGTCCAAGCCTCCTCAAAGCCTGTTCCGCTAATATCCCACATGAGAACGTAATTCTCTAACAGGTCTGCCTCTCCATAGGGCAAGCCGGAGAAGCCCGTCTTCATATAGTCCAGGATCGCCTCCTGCTCCAGCTCCAGGGCAGCCTCCAGTGCTCTAAGGATCATATGTACAACCGGCTGCTTAAGGATGTCAGTATCCCCGGCAAAATAGGCAGGAATGTCTGCTCGACGGAAAACGGTCCTAATAGGAGCCTTGTAGGCACTGTAGTTGGCACAGGCCACGGTAATATCCCGTAACCGTACCCCCTGCTCCATAAGAGCCAGGATCTCTCCCCCGACCATCCGACATTCTGCGGCAATGTCCGGTGCAGTCATAAAGCAGACCTGCTCTGTTTCCTCGGAGCTCTCCCTGTGGGGGGAGAACAGATGCTCCCGTAGGAAGGGCACACCTGCCTCCTTGCCCATGTCTTCCGGTACAGAGATCTCGCAAGGAACCTGAGACCGTTGTGCCAGCCTGACCAGCTCCCTACCCGTAGCAGCCGCAGTGAAGAACTGCTGCTTCTCGGATTGGAGGCTGTCACACAGGAGATATACCGTAACCTCCGCCCCTTGAAGCAGCAGTTCCCGAATGATCTCGATCTCAACGCCGTTAAAATCCGTAAAGCCGTAGAAGAAGAAAGCCTTGTCCTCTGCAAAATCATTCTGCTCCAGCGCAAGGAGCAGACGGCTCAACCGACTCTCAGAGTTCTGTCCCAGGTTTTGACAAACACTGTCATAGCCCTCCAGCAACAATGCCAGCTCCTCCATCTTTACCGCAAAGGCACCCTCCAAAGAGGATAGCTTGTCCCGTAGCAATTGGGGCGAAATACAGGAGCTCCGCAGCTCATCCAAGGTTCGGGACAGCTGTAGGAGGAAATTGGGCTTAAGAGACTTGCTCCCGTAGAGCTTTAATTGGAAGCGGAGCTGCTCCACAGTGAGGCACATGGTCAGCAGCTTGCCTGCTGCGTCGGTCTCGGATTCTGCAATGCCGCCGTACTCAGAGAACACACGCAGTGCCAAACGGGAGAAGCCCAGGATCTCAGCATATTGGGAGATGCCGTCTCCCCCTACCTCGCAGAGCCTACGCTCCAGCATATGGGAGATCTGTTCCGGCACAAGGATCATTTGCATGGGAGCCCCGTCCCCTGTTCGGGAGCAAACCCGTGTCAGAAGATGGTCCTGATTCCTAACTCGGTCTGTACTGCAATATATCTTTAACATTCCATCACCTCAAGCGCCTCAGGATATTTTCTATCTTTCATTTTATCACAGGCCCTATTTCTTGTCAATTGAAAACCGCTCTGATCCACTCCAGCACTTTAAACTGTAATACATACTTTGGCTCCTCCTTCTGTATGAAAGCCAGTTCCCTGTCCTCATAGCCCCCCTCCTCAGCCATTCGCTCCAGCTCCTTGGGGTCTGTCGCATTACACAGAGTGGGAAACACCACGCACCACCAGTTTTTCCCCTTTCCTTCCCCTATCACGATTCTGAGAGCATGATACTCTCCTGCAGGGAGGGAAAAGGTATCGTACTGCCTTGTAGGAAAGCTCTCTCTGCACAGTGCTACAGACACGCCATAACTGCTGCCCTCAGCTGCAAGGTAGGCCCCTGCAGTCTCCTCCAATTGGGGCAGCATGGTACGAAGGACCCTTTCCGCCTCCTCCATATCTCTGCAGTGAGCCGTAATACTGTGGACCTCCTCCAGGATCCTATCCCGGAGCCGGAGCTTCTGCTCCTGATCCTCTCTTGCATCGGAATTGGCAAGAATATGCAGGCGGAGAGTCTTATCCTCCAGGGAGCTACGGGTCACGACCGCCTCTATTGTAAAAATCAAGAAAGCACCCATAAACACTGTAGCGATCCAGATCAAAATTCTTTTCGTCATAAAAAACACCGTCCATATGTAGATCATTGATATCTACAGTATAGACGGTGTTCGCATATTTTAAACACTTTTGCAGAAATATGTATTGGGATAGTCCTTCTTTAGAGTCTCAACCGCCTTAAGTGCGATCTCCTCCGCAGGGAATACACCGAAGACTACACTGCCGCTGCCGGTCATCTGTGCTCCACAGGCTCCACAGGCCAACAACCCCTCCTTGATCCGGGTAATGTCCCCGTACCCCTCCTTGACAGCATCCTCAAAGACGTTACACAGGAGGTTTCCGACCCTATAGGGATCCCCTGCCTTAAGTGCCTGCTCCATAGCCACATGATCCGGTCTGCAATGAATCTCCGAGGAATCCAGCTTGGCAAACAGCTTAGGGGTGGAAAAAGCCAGATCCGGCTTACACAGGACGAAGAACAGCTTGTGCTCTGTCTCCATAGGCGTCATCCGCTCCCCCCGTCCTTGGCAGAAGGCGGTGCCTCCAACAACACAGAAGGGTACATCGGAGCCTATCCTTGCTCCCAGCTCTGCAAGCTCCGTAAGGGAAAGAGGCCGGGGAACACAGCGGTTGAGAAGTCTGAGGACAGTAGCAGCATCACTGCTCCCTCCACCTAAACCTGCCTCACTGGGGATCTGCTTATCTATGGTGATCCGCAGGCCCTGAGGATCCCAGGCAAGAGTCTCACAAAAGACCTCGGCAGCCTTCCAGGCAAGATTCCGTCTGTCGCAGGGAATATCCTCCCTATGACACAGCAGCTCCCAGGAGCTCCCCGATCCGATCTCCACAGAGATCTCATCCGCCAAAGAGACACAGTGCATAATGCTCTCCAGATCATGGTATCCGTCCGTCCGCTTGGCAAGGACGTCCAGGGTCAGGTTGATCTTGGCGTAAGCTCTCTCGTGAAGAGTTGTCATTTGATCTTTCTGCCTTCCAGATAGTAACGCTTCTCACGGCTATGACCCATAGAGAAGGTCTTGCGGGGCAGGATGCCGTCAGCAATGACTCCACGGAAGAGCTGGCTCTTCTCCATAGCCGGGAGCAAGAATCCGATAGCATTGTCCTGATCTGCGAGAGCGATCAATGCATCATCATCGTGGATATAGTCGATCTCACCCTCATTGGTCTTGAGATACTCATCCAGGAAGCCCTGGAGCACACCTACTGCAAGCTGGCTCTTAGCCTTATCCAGAGTTACGGTGCCGGATTCCTTGCCGATGTACCACCTTACCTCGAAGCCGCCCTCGGCACAAGCCTCCTGCTCTAATGCGGAAAGGAGAGCCTTGGGGTCGCACTTTACGATAACGCGGTGGATGGGCTCAAAGACCTGTGCCTCATCATGGATATTCTCCAGCTCAACCAGTGCAAAACGGGCAGGATGCATGGACAGATCCTCATCGGAGTGATTGGCCTTTAGCTCCTCGTAGCAGGACTTTGCCGTTGCAAGGGAGTGGTTGCCGTCGCCTACGGCGAAAACCATGGGAACGCCTTCCAGATCCTCATACTTCTTGCCTACGGTGGCAGTATACTCCGTCAGACGGGCATTAAAGGCCTCGGCTGCGGCACCCTGTACCAGCCAGCCACGGATACGATTGCCGCCTTCCATAAGCTCGAAATCATAGAGCTCCTTCAGTTCTGCCTTCTGCTGTGCAATGGGCTCAATGAGAACCTTGTCATGGTCGTCAGCCAGCATCAGAATATGGGGCAGCTCAATGGGAGCATCCCGACGGACACGCATACGGGGAGGGATACGCTCTACGACAGTACGCTCCGTTGCACGGATGGCAGAGGTAGAGCCGGTGGAATAATCATAGGCATCCAGATCCACCATACCTACCAGGCCCTTACGAACAGAGCCATTCTCCAGGGTACGCTCGATGTATACCAAAGCGTTCTCATAGGTCGTGAAAATGTCGTTCTTAAGGTACTCTGCCATAGTGCGATTGATCAGAGCGGTATGCTCAGCTTCCTTCTCTGTGCCCAGCTCAGCCTCGGGCAGGATCAGATTGATGGTGGAAGGAGCACCCTCCGCATTCTTCCGCACGCGGTCCCAATAGGCAGGATCGGAGGTAAACTGGTCGCAGGCGATCACAGCCCACTTTTCCATAGCTTCTACTTGGGGGAAGAGGATATCAGCAGGTAAAAATGCATTCATAATAATTCAAACCTTTCCTATATGATCTTTGATCGTGTGATACACGGGTCTTATGATATTATACTATACTTTTCCTCATTTGCATAGTAGTTTTGAAATGTCGATTTTTACAAATTTCAACATGATTTTTGCGTATACTGCCCAAATATTCGGGTCATACTATGGTCAGAACCAAACTGGAGGTGTATGAATGGACACAATCGCTTTGATCCTGAGCATTATCGGTTCCTTGAACTGGGGGTTAGTAGGTCTGTTTCGTTTTGATCTGGTTGCCTGGCTCCTGGGTGGTCAGACCTCTCTCCTTGCCCGGATCGTTTATGCCCTGGTGGGTCTTGCGGGAGTATGGTGCATTTCCCTGCTGTTCCGCAGGAGTGTACTGGCCGAGCGGGACGAGTACTGAGAAAATCGCACCTCTTGCCCAAGCTTTCTTTTGGACAAGAGGTGCATTTTTTATTTGACCAATCTGCCTAACCAGGCTCCGTATGCCGAGGAATTGATCATAAGAGGATAATTGAGGATGATGCAATCATCTACACCCATTCTCTGAGCAAATTCCTGTAGATCCAAGGAAGGTTTGTCGTTTCGATTAAATTCTCTGGGATCCACGCATATAATCTTGCTGTAATGATTCGTTAACCAGGAGGCAAAGGCATTGCCGTAGGACTCCTTGAGCACCAGGCATACCCGTTCCTCGGTCTGCTCCGTCTCAATGACCGTAATGGGATGATCCCCTCCCAGGAAGCAAATATACTTGTTGGAATAGCTCTCGGACAGGGGATAGAACAGATCGATCTCCCCACCGTAATAGAGGGCAGCGGAATCATAATACCGCACCCTTACCTCCCCTTGGGGGATGTAGTAGGTCAGAGAATCCGGATTCTCACGTAGGATCTCCCGTTGGGAATAGCCCGACAGAAAGCTGTACATCGTACCTAAGAAGGTCTCGTACTCCCCTGTTGTAAACTCTTCCAGCGGAACAGGGCTTAAGCCTGCCTTCTCACAGAAGGCTGTATATGCGTAATAGGATCCCAGATGGGTCCAGTGATGATCCGTACGGAAATACAGATACTCATCCTTATGCTGCCGAAGGATGCTGTAGGCATCTACCTTGCTCACAGCATCATTCATGGTATAGTAGGCATAGTCGATCATATTCTCCTGGGAATCCTCCCCCTGCCGGTACTCCTGCGGAGCATAGAGTCCTGCACTGTTGGGAACCAAAATGCTGTATACATTGACTCCCTCCAGCTCGGCAGCTATGGCAGAAACTGATTGGCTGTACTGCAAGATCGCATCATAATTTGCAACAGGCAACTCCAAGGCCCGATCTCCCATAAGGAGGATCTGACCGAAGGTCTCTACGGACAGCTCCTCTTCCTCATACACAGACTCCGTCACAGACTCTGTAGGAGCTTCCTCCCTGTGGGTAACCTCCTCCGTTGCCTCCTCTCTTTCCGGGAGCACTGTAGGCTCCGTGGGAGGAAGTGTCAGCTCCGGCACAGAGGCTCCGTGATCCGCCCCGTCATTCACGATGGGCACCAGGATCTGTACTTCCTCGTCAGAGGAGAAGCCGGTGAAGGTATACAGTCCGTTTAACTGCCGATTCCATTCCAAGAGACTGTCTCTCCACGGAAAGGACTCTGCCATCCTGCTATGAAATTCCCCGGGATATTGTCCGGATTGAAAATTCTCAAGTCCGATACGAGGGATCCCTCCCTTAAGGGTAGACGAGGCACCAACTGCCAACACCGGTAGGAATAGCATCAGACATATGAGCGTATAAAACTTTTTCATTGAGCACCCTCCTCCCCTCAGAAGCCTGCGTACATAGAGGGCTTGGCCGCAGTCCCCATAAGGGACATCGTACACAGAGCAAGGATCACGATCAGCAGCAGGGCCTGCAGGAATGCATAGGCCTTCCGCATTCCGGGACTCTGTCCACGGATCCGGAGTCGGAGCTTCTCTGTGATCACGGGACCGGCCACGGCAAGGAATATCCCAAGAAGAAGCAGGGGCAGACTGTTACAGATCACCAGCACCGTAGGCTCAAGGCCCCCTGCTGAGAAGGAGAGCATCCCTCTGAGAGTCCCTGCTAAGGCAGGAATGTCCTCCGCCGCAAAAATGATCCAGCCCAAATAGACCAGCAGGAAGGTCGTCAGCCAGGGAAGGAGCCTGCCTCTCTTGCTCTCCTCTATAGGAAGAAGCCGCTCCCCCAGGATCAGCAGGAAGAAATACAGCCCCCAAAGCACATAGGTCCCTGTGATCCCATGCCATAGCCCCGTTAAGAGCCACACAAGGAACAGATTACAAACCTGCCTCAGCAGCCCCCTGCGATTCCCTCCCAAGGGAATATACACGTAGTCCCTGAAGAATATGCCAAGGGACATATGCCACCTACGCCAGAAGTCTCTAACAGACCGTGCCGTATAGGGTCTGCGGAAATTCTCAGGCAGAGAAAAGCCGAAGATCCGCCCCATACCCAGAGCCATATCCCCATAGCCGGAGAACTCAAAGAAGATATAGAGCATAAACGCCAGCCCACCGACCCAGGGGGCTACCCAGGAGGAGTGACTCCCAAGCTGCTCATAGACCCGAAACAGAGGGTCTGCCAGCAGGACCTTCTTACCCAAGCCGATGACAAAGCGGAATGCACCACGGAAGGCCTGCTCCGTGTCCGTTTGCCGCTCCCTCAATTGAGGTCGCAAGGCAGAATATCTCACAATGGGTCCCATGACCATTTTAGGGAAGAAGCTGACAAACAAAAGAAACTGCCAAAAACTCTCAGCCTCCGTCCCGGGCTCTCTGTACCGATCTACTGCATAAGAGATCAGAGAGAACAGGTAGAAGGAAATGCCCATGGGGAATGCAATATCCGTCATCCCCTTAAAAAACAGGAGAGTCCCTGCGTCTACAGCAACCGCAAGGACCATGGCTCCTCTCTGATTGCCCACCACTCTGGGGATATAGTAGTTCACAACCGCCAGTCCAACCATAAGAGGCAGGTAGATAGGACGGCTGAAGCAATAAAACAGCAGACTGAACAGGATCAATACCCCGTTCTTAAGTCTCATGCCCGGTGCTAAAAAATATACCCCCACAGACACAGGAAGAAACAGGTATAAAAAGAATAAATTGGAAAATTCCATATTACTTCCTCAATTCTCCGGAAATCTTTCAACAGAATACCATATTTCCTCCGTAATTTCAACTATTTTTTCTCAGATCCTCCACCACCTGCCTACGCAGGAGCAGCAGGGCACTCAAATTGGGCAGAGCCATCACTCCGTTTAAAATATCCGCAAGGTCAAAGACCGTAGCCACAGACAGGAAGGGCCCTGCTCCCAACGCAAGCAAATAGCCTATGCGATAGAGCTTTACCCACCTTCCGCCCGTCAAATACAGCAATGCCCTTTCACCGTAAAAGCTCCACCCGATAATGGTTGCAAAAGCAAAAAACACCAGGCATATCACCAGCAAATAGGAAGACAAGCTCCTGCTCCAGGGCAGTCCCACAGCCCAAGCCACCTCCGTCATGCCGCCCCCCTGTGCCGTGTGCTCCCATGCTCCCGTTACCACCAAGCATAGGCCGGATAGGGTGCATATCACTATGGTATCAATAAAGGTGGCACTCATGGTAACAAGTCCCTGCTTCACAGGGTCCCTCTCCCCGGAAGCGGCAGCTGTGATCGCCCCCGTCCCCATGCCTGCTTCGTTGGTAAATACCCCTCGGCCAATGCCCATACGCATAGCCTGACGGATGGTGATCCCTGCACCGGCACCTAATACCGCACGAGGGGAGAAGGCACTCCTGCATATAAGGCTGATACTATAGGGTATGCGGTCCCAACAGCAGACCAATATGGTAACAGAGCAGAACAGATACAGTGCCGACATAAGAGGCACGAGGGTCTCACACACCTTAACGATCCTCTTGGCCCCACCCAGGAGGACCCCACCTGCACCAAGAGTAACCAGTAGCCCTGTTACCAGCTCTACAGCAGATACCTCATGCACCAAGGGTGCCGAAGGGAACAAACTGCCGATCCCCTTGGTGATACTGTTGATCTGAGTCACTGTCCCCACACCCAGGAGTCCTGCCCCAAGGGTGATCCCGGCGTACAGCTTGGCTAAGCCCGGCTTGCCCAAGCCTCTCTCCATATAGGCGAAGGGGCCTCCCGGAGTCCTGCTGTCCTTGGGTCTGTATCTCACTGCAAGATACCCTTCCGCAAATTGGGTCCCCATCCCCAGGCAGGCCGCTACCAGCATCCACAGCAGAGCCCCGGGTCCTCCCGTTCCGACAGCAGTTGCCACGCCCACAATATTCCCCGTCCCGATGGTGGCTGCCAAGGCTGTGCACAGGACAGAATAAGAGGACATCCCCTTGTCGCTGCCTCCAGTAGTAATACTCCGCAGAGCCTGTGGCAAACGACGGATCTGTATGCCCTTCAGCCCTATGGTATACCACAGTCCCACGAAAATAAACAGCCCCATCATAGGCCATCCCCACAGTTTTTCCGCAATTGTATGGACCCATCCTTCCACGTAGTTCCTCCTTAATCCTAAACATATTGTAAACAATTTAGCGAAAGCGTTGCTTTTTTAATTCCTATTCAGTAGAATATCCCAGAAACAATCGTTATGAAAGGAGCGATCCCCTATGCTCACACTTCAAAATATTACCAAGGACTATTCCCTGGGGGACAGCGTCGTACCCGCTCTACGTGGAGTCAACGTCAGCTTCCGCAGGAATGAATTCGTCTCCATCTTAGGTCCCTCCGGCTGTGGCAAAACCACTCTGCTCAATATCATCGGCGGCTTGGATCGCTATACCGCAGGAGATCTTTCCATTGGCGGGATCTCCACCAAGAAATACACAGACCGGGATTGGGACAGCTACCGCAATCACTCCGTAGGCTTCGTGTTCCAGAGCTATAATCTCATCCCCCACCAGAGCGTCCTGTCCAATGTGGAGCTGGCACTGACCCTGTCCGGCGTATCCACGAGGGAGCGCAGAGCCAAGGCTGTCTCCGTCTTGGAAAAGGTGGGCCTTGGGGATCAGCTTACCAAGAGACCCAATCAGCTCTCCGGCGGTCAGATGCAGCGGGTCGCCATTGCACGTGCCCTGGTCAACGATCCCTCCATTCTACTGGCAGACGAGCCTACGGGTGCCCTGGACTCCGAGACCAGCGTGCAGATCATGGAACTGCTGAAGGAGGTTGCAAAGGATCGTCTTGTCATTATGGTCACCCATAACCCCGACCTGGCCGAGACCTACTCCACCCGTATCATTCGCTTGCTGGACGGAGTGATCATAGACGATACCATGCCCTACGAAGCCGAGGAGGCACCTGCAGTCAAGGACAAGAAGACCAAGAAGCCCTCCATGTCCTTCTTCACCGCCCTTTCTCTTAGCTGGAATAACCTGCTGACGAAGAAGGCACGGACCATTCTCATATCCTTCGCAGGATCCATCGGCATTATCGGTATTGCTCTGATCCTGTCTATGTCCAACGGTGTCCAGCTTCTAATTAACCGTATGGAGCGTGAGACTCTGTCATCCTACCCCATTATGATCGAGCGGACAAGCATTGATCTCTCCTCCATGATGGATATGGGCAACGCCATTCGTGAGGATGTGCCCAGGGAGGAGGATAAGATCTATTCCGTCGATGTAATGACCGGCATGATGGCCACCATGCTCCGTGGCTCCAAGACCAACCATCTGTCGGAGTTCAAGGACTTCCTGGAAAGCGGCACCAGCGGTATAGAAGAATATGTGGGTGATATTGCATATACCTACGATACTACCATGAATATCTATCGGGTAAACCATGATGGCACCTATGTTCAGACCAACCCCAATTCCCTTATGACGGACCTTGGTCTTATGCCCGAGACCTCCTCTATGGTTCCCACCGGTATGAGCATGGACGTGTGGACACGGCTGTCTGATAATGAGGAGCTCCTTTCTACACAGTATGATGTCATTGCAGGCCATATGCCCGAAAGCTACAACGAAGTCGTTCTCCTTGTCAGCGAGGACAACGAGATCACGGACTTCAGTCTCTATTCCCTGGGTCTTGTTGACACTGCGGCCCTCCGTGAAGCCCTGGCTAAGGCAAGCAAGGGTGAGGAGGCTGTGATCGACACCGAGCAGCAGGTCTACTCCTACGATGAGATCCTGGACCTGGAATTTAAGCTCCTGGTCAATACAGACGTATTCTCCAAGGAGGGGGACATTTGGGTGGACAGATCCCAAGAGAACACCTATATGCTCACTCTGCTCAACAGCTCTGAGTCTATCCGCGTAGTAGGGATCCTGCGACCTGCAGAGAATGCTACTACCTCCGCTATGACCGGTATGATCGGCTACCGCACGGACCTTATGACCCACCTTTTAGACAAGGTCAACTCCTCCCCCATCGTTCTGGAGCAGAAAGCCCACCCCGACACCGACATTTTTACCGGTCTCCCCTTTGCCCCTCAGGAGCTGAAGGAGATCTATACCCAGGAGGAGCTCAACGCCTTCTGCATGACCCTTCCGGAGGAAAAGCAAGCAGAGATCAACGGATATTTCAGCCAGCTCCTGGCAGCAGGCTATGACGAGACAACGGCGGCTACACAGCTCATGCACTCCATTCTGTCAAGCTCCCAGGCGACCTACGACGGCAACCTGGCTCGACTTGGGGTATCCGATCCCGACGATCCCTCTGCTATTCTTTTATATCCCAAGGACTTCGAGTCCAAGGATCAGATCTCAGGGATCATTGCTTCCTATAACCAAGGCAAGGAGGAAGAGGAGAAGCTGGTATATACGGATTACATCGGTCTGATGATCTCCTCCATTACCACCATTATTAATGCGGTCAGCTACATTCTCATTGCCTTCGTCTCCGTGTCTCTCGTGGTCTCCTCCATTATGATCGGTATCATCACCTATATCTCTGTTCTGGAACGGACCCGAGAGATCGGTGTGCTCCGATCCATCGGTGCCTCCAAGAGAGATATTTCCAGAGTCTTTAATGCAGAGACCTTGACCATCGGTCTCGCAGCGGGGCTATTCGGCATAGGAATGACCATACTAATGCTGATCCCCATTAACGGTATCATCCAATCTCTGACGGATCTGACCAACGTAGCCGTTCTGCCTACGGAGGGTGGGATCATTCTGATCCTCATCAGTATGCTCCTGACCTTTATTGCCGGTCTGATCCCTGCAAGGATCGCCTCTAAGAAGGATCCCGTCATTGCACTTCGCAGCGAATAATACCAAGGAAATGCACAAGGAAGAACTTCCCTGTGCATTTCCTGTTAATTTTCTTGACTTTAGTTGTGCAATACCGTATAATTCTACCCAAAGGCCCTCAAAGGAGAAAGTATATGATCATTGATGAAAGATTTAAGGATGCCAAGCCCGGTGATACCATTGCTCGTATCAAGGAGATATTGGAGCAATTGGATATTCATCTTGTAGAGGATTGGATCGACACCGGGATCGAGCACTGCTACGGTCTCCACGTTCACGGAGACAAGGGCTTTCCCTACGCCAACGGCAAGGGCGTGACCCCCGATCTGGCCCGTGGGAGTGCTTACGGCGAGTTTATCGAGAGACTACAGAGCGGACTCTTCTTCTACAAGTACCAATCTCTTGAGAATGACCCTGAGCTACTGCTCCACACCTATGCCCCGGATGCAGAATATCTGACCAAGGAGGAGCTCCTGGCAGACAGCCAATGGATGGAGCCTATTGTAGCCGCCTACGGTGTGACCAAAGAGGCCCTTGCAGATCAGTGCGAGATGTACGCCGGCGGCAAGAGGATCCTTGTGCTCCCCTATTACGATTACTTCGGCGACCGATATGTTAAGCTTCCTGCAGGCTTCGTAGAGCATCTGTATTCCGCTAACGGCTGCTGTGTGGGTAACACCCGTGAAGAAGCATGGATCCATGCCCTTTCCGAGATCATGGAGCGTCACTGCTGTATCCGTCTGATCAAGGAGGATCTTTCTGTCCCAGTGATCCCCGAGGACAGCCTGCGGAAATACCCTGTAGTATCTCAGATCCTGGATAAGATCCGCAGTGAGGGCGAGTTCGACGTAGATGTGGTAGACTGCTCCCTGGACACCGGCTACCCCGTTGTAGCCACACGGATCATTCACAAGGGGACCCACCGATATATCGTCAGCATCGGTGCCGATCCTATTCCCGAGATCGCCATACAGCGGACTCTCACCGAGGCCTTCCAGGGGCGGACCCTGGCACGGCTCCATCTAACGGGCAACAGCAGGCTCCTGAGTCACGCCTCAGACATTGATATCTGTAACAACGTCCTTAATCAATTAGAGACCGCTCAAGGTGCCATGAACGTTGCCTTCTTCACCCCTACAGACGCTCCCTGTGCCCAATTCCCGGATCACAGCAGCTTGACGAACCGTGAGCTGGTTCATATCGTTCTGGATTACTTTAAGAGCAAAGGTCTTCCCGTATATATCCGCAACTACTCCTTCCTGGGCTTCCATTGCTACAAATTCGTCGTTCCCGGCTTCTCCGAGTCCCGTGGTCTGCGGATCCCGCAGAAGACACAGCAGTACGCTATGGGCGAGCTGGCTTCCCTGGCACTGCGGAATATGCGTCGGGCAGATGACTTGGGTATGAATGACGTCCTGTTCCACCACAAGATGATCCGTGGCGTCAACTCCAGAGAATACTACTACCCCTTCCTGGCAGGTCTGCCCCTGGCCCACGGGGATCATAATGTTTCCGCTGCGGTACACTACGCCTACGCCGCATGGAGACTCAAGAATTACACCGAAGCACTGTCCCATCTGAATACCGCTGTTGCCTACTGTCGAGACGAAGACAAGAGAGATTATTTGGACTGCATCCGTCAGTATATCCGCTATACCAAGGACGGACTCCCTGCCTCACAGATCAAGCAGGTCCTGAGTCGTTTCTTCCTCCCCCATCACCTTTTGAGGTTGGAGGACAGCCTTGCACAGCACGGAGATTGCTTCTCCGATCTCCTTATGGCTTGTCAGCTTCCCCATTGTGATACCTGCCCCCACAGGGATATCTGCTATTACGAGGAATCCAAGCGGGTCATCCGCAATGCGGGCCTATGCTACAGAGACTTTACCCACGGACAAGAGCGAGAAATGTTCCGAGTATAAACAACTGCCATACTTGTACATTAACCGTACAGGTATGGCAGCTCTGTTTATTTCTTGTTCTTCTTATAAAGCACGTTCAGCCCCTTGAGCAGCAGCTCCTTCTCCAGGATGATCTCGTGCTTACACAGGGGAATGATAAATTGTGCGATGCCCCCGGTTGCAATAATGGTAGAACGGTGTCCCAGCTCCTCGGCAATACGGTCGATCATGCCGTCCAGCATGGCGGCTGTGCCATACATAGCACCGCTGCGCATACAATCCACGGTGTTCCTGCCGATCACATTCCTGGGCTTATCCAAGCTGATCCCGGGCAATTGTGCAGTGCGGCTGGTCAAGGAATCCAGAGAGACCATCACACCGGGGAAAATCACGCCGCCCAAATAAACATTCTCCGGCTCCACTACCTCTATGGTGGTAGCCGTACCCATGTCGATCAGAACCAAGGGTGCCGTATATTCCGCAAGAGCAGCCACGGCTGCTACAATACGGTCGGCACCTACCTGTGAGGGTGTGTCAACGTGGATATTTAAGCCGGTCTTTAACCCCGGCCCCACTACAAGGGGCTGCTTGCCGATGAGCTTGATGACTCCGGTGTATACGGAATTAAAGACGGGAGGCACTACAGAGGAGATAATGCAATCCGTAATATCCTCCCTGGGAATACGGAACATCTGGAGTAAATTTAGCATTTCGACTCCGTACTGATCCGAGGTCCGCAGACGATCCGTTGCGATCCGAGCCTTAAAGAGGATCTCATCCTCACGAATCACTCCGATAACAATATTGGTGTTGCCGATGTCGATTGCAAGAAGCATAGACTTATCTCCCGATCAAGAATTTGGAAAGGACGCGGCCTACCGCTCCCACAATGACAGAGGCAGCGATCATCTCTACCACAGCATTGATACCAACAAAGGTGCAGACGAACAGGAGCACATTCCTACCCCCGATCAAGCCCTGAACGTACTCTGACCTGCCAAAGAGCAGGATCAGTGCAGTCATAAACAGCACCGTATTGAGCAGTGCAGCAGCAAAGCCCGTAGCAAAGCAGGCTGTAGTGGGCTTGCCCAGCCTCTTAACGGCCCGGAACACACAGCCTGCCAGGAAGCCTGCAAGTAAACGAGGCACAAAGCGTTGAACAAAGGCAAGGAATGGGTCAATGTCGAAGAGGATCACTCCCATTGCACTGGTGCCGCCGATGCCTATGCACTGCAGGAAACTGGTAATGCCGAAGAGACTGCCGAGGATCATACCCCCCACAGGTCCCAGTGCAATGGCTCCAATGGCCACAGGGATCATGTTGAAGGAGATTGCCAAGGGTCCTATGTTCAGATATCCCAGAGGGGTAAAGGACATAAGGAGCAGAATGGCACAGAGCATGGCTGTTGTGACGATCTGACGGGTGCCGAATGTATTCTGTTTCATAGAAAATACCTCCTGCTGCCGTTCCTCCCGGGAGGATACAGCGCAAATTTTGATTTTTCCCTACTCCCATTATACACATTTTTCTCCCTTTGGCAAGAATAAATTCTTTACAGGGTCCTAAAATTGCTGTATAATGACATCAATACTAAAGGGGGGATCCAAATGCTGAAGAACAAAACCATCCTTTTGGGCGTTACAGGCGGAATTGCCGCCTACAAGGCCGCCGCCCTGGCCTCTGCACTTGTAAAGCTCCATGCTAACGTCGAAGTCATTATGACAGAAAATGCAACCCAATTCATCACCCCTCTGACCTTCGAACAGCTTACAGGCAGGCGGGTCATGGTGGATACCTTCGACCGCAATTTTCACCATCAGGTAGAGCATATCTCCTTGGCAGAGCGGACGGATCTGGTGATGATCGCTCCTGCCACAGCCAACGTCTGTGCCAAGCTGGCACACGGTCTTGCAGATGATATGCTGACCACTACTGTCCTTGCCTGCAGGTGCCCCAAGCTTATCGCCCCTGCCATGAATACCAATATGTACGACAATCCCGTGACCCGGGATAACCTGGATACTCTGCGGCATTACGGGTGGGAGGTGATCGAGCCTGCATCGGGCCGTCTTGCCTGCGGAGCTGTAGGCAAGGGCAAGCTGCCGGAGCCCGAGACCTTGGTACAGCACATTCTGTATCACGTTGCTATGGTGCATGACTTGGAGGGCAAGGATATCCTGATCACCGCAGGACCTACCCGTGAGGCCTTGGACCCTGTGCGATATCTGACCAATCACTCCTCCGGGAAGATGGGCTACGCCCTGGCAAAGATGGCCGCCCTACGGGGTGCGAGGGTCACACTGATCAGCGGTCCCGTCACATTGGCCCCTCCTCACGGTGTAGACGTAGTCGCCGTATCCTCCGCCCGGGAGATGTTCCAAGCCGTATGTCAAAATTACGAGCAAGCCCATATGATATTTATGTCCGCTGCCGTTGCAGATTACACCCCTGCCCAATACGCCGAACACAAGATGAAAAAGAAGGACCGCGACCTGTCTATCCCACTGTGCCGTACTACAGACATCCTTAAGTGGCTGGGAGAACACCGTCGTCCGGACCAGCTCCTGTGCGGTTTTTCCATGGAGACAGAGAACCTGTTGGAAAACAGCCGAGCAAAGCTTGTAAAGAAGAATGCAGATATGATCTGCGCCAATAGTCTGACCGTGGCCGGTGCAGGCTTTGCTGTTGATACCAACGTACTGACCATCATCACCGGGGATCAAGCTGTGGAGCTTCCTCTGCAAACCAAGGAATCTGCCGCCAATGAGATCCTTACCTTAGCTGCCGATATCTTATCAACAAGCAAATAAGACCAAATGCATAGATCATGGGGCTGTCTCACAATGTGAGACAGCCCCGGTGTATATACACTTGTGGTCAAAGGATCTCATCCGGGACGGGATCGGAGGAGGAGCCGCCGTTCTTCATGAGCTCCCATTGCTCACGGGTGATCAGAAGCTGACGGGGCTTGGCACCCTCAAAGGGACCTACGATGCCCTTTTCTTCCATCTCGTCCACAATTCTGGCTGCTCGGGCATAGCCTAACTTTAATCTCCGCTGGAGCATGGATACAGAGGCCTGCCCCGTTTCAAGAATGACCTCTACTGCAGCAGGAAGCATTTCATCGGAGCCGTCAGTGGGAGGAGGCGGTGCCGTCTCTCCATGGCCGGACTTATTACCCTGCTCGGCCCGTTTCTCGATCTGCTCCATGACCTCGTGGGAGTAGTCACTGGCAGAATTGGCTTTGATGGCCTGAACTACCCGTGAAACCTCATCGTCGGTAATAAAGCAGCCCTGGACTCTCTGAGGCTTGCCCTGCCCGTGAGGAGCGAAGAGCATATCGCCCTTGCCCACCAGCTTCTCTGCACCCGGCATATCCAGGATAATACGGGATTCCATGGCAGAGGATACAGAGAACGCAATACGGGAAGGAATATTAGCCTTCATGGTGCCGGTAATGACATCTGCAGAGGGTCTCTGTGTTGCGATGACAAGATGGATACCTGAGGCTCTGCCCATCTGTGCAATACGGCAGATAGACTCTTCTACCTCCTTGGCGGCAACCAGCATCAGGTCAGCCAGCTCATCGATCACGACTACGACCTGAGGAAGCTTTTCTCTGTCGGGATCGTTAGCGACAGCCTTGTTATAGGATTCCAGATCACGGACCCCCTCATCACTCATGAGGGTATAACGCCGGAGCATTTCCGTAACTGTCCATTGCAGAGCACCGGCGGCCTTCTTGGGATCCGTCACAACAGGGATCAGCAGATGGGGGATCCCGTTATAGATCCCCAGCTCTACCATCTTGGGATCGACCATGATCATCTTGACCTCGTCGGGTCTTGCCTTATACAGGAGCGAAATGATCAGAGTATTCATACACACAGACTTACCGGAGCCTGTGGTGCCCGCAATGAGCATATGGGGCATCTTGGCAATATCCCCGATGATACAGGTGCCGCTGATATCCTTGCCTACGGCAAAGGAGACCCTTGACTTCTTATCCGTGAATACAGAAGAGCCGATGACCTCCCGTGCATAGACCGTATTGACCACCTTGTTGGGAACCTCAATGCCCACCACGGAGATCTTATCGGGAATAGCGGAAATACGGACCCCCTGTGCTCCCAATGCCAGTGCAATATCCTCAGAGAGATTGGTAATCTTGGACAGCTTAACGCCGGATTCCAGCTCCAGCTCATACCGTGTAACAGAAGGTCCGCGGATCACATCCACAATATGAGGCGTTACACCGAAGCTCTGGAGCGCATCTGCCAGTCGCTTGGAATTATCACGCATCTCTGCCGTTGCATCCATAGAGGAACGGGAGGCACGGTTCAGCAGTTCGATAGAGGGATACACGTATTCCTGGGTGGGAGCAGTCTGTTCTGCAATATCCAGGGCGATCTCCTCGGCAATGGCTTGGGTCGCCGCCTTGATGAGCTTGTCCTTCTCTTTCCCTTTTTCCTTCTCCGTCTCTTTTTCGGGAACATAGCTGGGATCCTCCGGGATCCGCTTGTCCTGATATTCAGGGATCAGGGGTTCCTCCACAGCTTCCTCTACAGGGGTATCGTCCTCCCTTTCGGGAATCGGATCATCAAAGATAAAGGCGTGCCTCCGCTCCTTACGAGGCTCTTCTGCGGTCATATCACCGCTGTGGCTGTAGGATTTTTGTTCTTCTCGGAGAGCTTCGGCAGTTTCCCTCTTCTGCTCTTCTCTTTGAGCCATTTTCTCAGAGGGAGACAGTTCGGGCTCATAGTCGGATTCTGTGGTGGAGGTCTCTTCTCTCTCCTTCTTTCCCAAGGGAGGCTCGTCTACAGGCACATCGAAAATTTGGGGCAGTTTTCTCCGACGCTCTCGCTCCTGCCGCTCCTGTCGCTCTTGCTTCTCCTGATGCACCTCGGTGATCCTGGCAACCAAGCGTTCAGAGGCATCCTCCCGCTCCTTCTGTACAGGTTCGGGACGCCGCTTGTGCCATGCGGCAATGACACCGGGAACCGTAACATCGCGAGTGGCAAAGAGGAACAGGATAGCTGCAACCAGCAATACAACAATGGCGCCGAAGCGTGTAATGGCTCTGGTCAAGCCCTCCGCCAGCAGTCCCGGGATCACTCCGCAGCTTTTAAACTCCTGTCCATTCTTCCACAGGTTCACAATGTTGAGGGTATTTCCCATATTACCGACGGAATCCGCAATGCAGTGGAATAAGCCACAGGAGAATATCATGCAGAAGAATCCGCACCATGTACGCATCCTTACAGGATAGCCGAAATTGGTAAGGAGAATGATCCCGTTATATACCAATACCAAGGGCAGCATGATCTTGCCGGGAATGCCGAACAGACCTGCAAGGATCTTGGACAGAGGCCCCAGGAGAAATGCTTCCGTATTAAACCAGCAAAGCACAAATACAAAGGCAAGGATAAAGAATGCAACTGCCAGGATCTCTCGCTTATTCTGCTGCTCCACCTGTCTCTGCCGCTCAAAGGCGGCCTGCTTTGCCTTGGCAGAAGACCCTGTGTTAGGAGAGGGTCTCTTTACGTTTTTCTTCTCCCCTGCCTTAGGCTGAGAGGCCCCGGTAGGCTTTTTGTGGGAAGCACCGGCAGAAGAGGCTTTCTTTGCTTTAGATTCATTGGGTTTGTTGGCCATAAATACCTCCGATCTTCTAACGTAATAAGGTCATCCGTTGATGATCGCAATGATAAATGCGATCGCCGCCGCATCGAAGCAATAGTACACAAACATCTTGAGCTTATCCTTCATGATCACGTTCCTAAAATACAGCAGAGCAAAGAATGCCGTCACCGCAGACACAGCTGCTGCGATCAGGAAGGACAGGACCGTTCCCATGGACAGGGAGCCCAGGAAGATCCCCCTAAACAGGAAGAATACAACACTGATCCCCTGTATACACATGGTAAGCAAATAAGTAAAGCGGAAATTAAATCCGGGACTCATTCCTCTGATCCGTCCCACACATAGGGAGGTCCCTACAGAGGATAGACCGGGAAAAACAGAAACCATACGCAGAACACCTACCAACAGGCTGTCGTAGAGAGTCACGTCCTCTGCTTCCCGCTTCCCGACAGGTCCCCGGGTACAGATAAAGAGGAGGATCCCGTTTAGAGCAAAGAAAATTGTAATATGTATCAAGCTACCGTTGCTCTCAGCCTTGCCCATGAACAAGAAAGAAAGCAGCATGGGGATCAAGGCGAAAAATGCCAACAGGAGCAATCGCAGATGGGAGCCACGGTCCTCGTTATGGGATCTCCTTCTGCGACGATCGCGACTACGCATCTTGCGGAGGAGGACCTTGGACTCCTTGGTCTCGTCATGGAAAACCATATACAATGCCAGAACGATGCCCAAACAAATTCCTGCACGGATGTAGGGCCCCTCCCCTGTTGTCAGGGAGGTCATATGGAATACATTCTGCAGGATCGCACTATGGGCGGGAAAAGAAACAGGGATCAACTCGGTAATACCCCCTACAAGGGCATAAACGATCGCTTCCCATATTTTCACTGCTTAACACCTTCTTATCTGTCTGATACTATTTTACAATAAAACATATGCACTTTTTAATTGAACCGAGTTTCCCGAATAGGTCTGTAGCTTAACAGCCACAGACCTCTCCAGGGTTGTAGATGCTATTATAACATAAAACTTTCAATATTTCTATCCCTTTTCCACATTTCTTTCTTTTCTTTTACGAATCATGGAGTGGAGCTCATTCAGTGCCTCATGGAGGCTTCCCAAACGGTCGATCAAGCCGCTCTCTACCGCTTCCCTGCCGTACACGATGGTTCCCACGTCCGTAGCAATTTGTCCCGTTGCCATCATATATTCCATAAATTGCTCCTCAGAGATCTTGGAGTTGGTAGTGACAAAGTCCGTAATCTGCTCCTGAATCCTCTGGAAATAATGATAGGTAGCAGGTGCTCCAACCACCACACCGCTCATCCGAACGGGATGGATCATCATGCTGGCAGTAGGTGCGATCATACTCAGCTTGGCCGATACTGCAAGGGGTATCCCTATAGAATGTCCTCCTCCGAGGACCAGGGATACAGTGGGCTTATCCATCCCTGCAATCAGCTCGGATATGGCCAAGCCTGCCTCTATATCGCCTCCGACCGTATTGAGCAGCAGCAGGAGACCGTCCACCTCCTCACTTTCCTCGATCATAGCAAGCAGAGGTAGGACATGCTCATATTTCGTGGTCTTTACAGACTCAGGTGCTACTTGATGTCCTTCGATCTGTCCGATAATGGTCAAGATATAGATATTACCCCCGGGAGTCTTGGTAAAGCCTGCTCCCAGCTCCTCGATCCTGTTGTCCTTTTCACTGCGTGTTGTATCCTCCATAGGACCCCTCCCATTTCTTGATTGCATAGTTATTTCCGAAAACGAAGCACATCATACGCAGAAAATAAAAATCCCTATTGGCAATTTATGAAAAATATGATATAATCCCACTGAAATCATCGTGAAAGGAGATATGTATCATGGGATTTGAATATAAAACACAGGGCGTATGTGCCTCCAAGATCGAATTCGAGCTCGAAGGCGATATCGTCAAGAACATTCGCTTCATCGGCGGCTGTAACGGTAACACCCAGGGTGTTGCACAGCTTGCAAACGGTCGCAAGGTAGACGAGGTCATCTCTCTCCTGAGCGGCATCCGCTGTGGCTTCAAGGCAACCTCCTGCCCCGATCAGTTGGCTCGTGCCCTGACCGAAGCAAAGGCTAAGAACTGACCTGCATTCAAAATGGTGCTGTCTCAATCGAGACAGCACCATTTTTATCTCATGCTGATTTATACTGAGTTTCTACAGAAGCCGGCTCCTACTCAAATAACTGATGATTAAGCCAGGAACTCACAGACCAGAGCAGAGTATGCCATGGGATCCTCAATGGTAAGACCTGCGATCAGAAGCCCCTGGCAATAGAGGAGCTCTGCTAACTTCTCTCCCCGCTGTGCATCCTCATCTGCATACTTTCGCAGAGCGATCACCGCAGGATGGTCGGGGTTCAGCTGGAGGATCCGACCGCAACGGAAGGCGTGCTCAGGATCCATAGCCTTAAAATACTTTTCCATCTCGAAGCTCATACCGCCTTCGGGGATCATTGAGACTGCATGGTCTCCCAATTCTCTACGGATCTGCACATCTGCGACCTTGTCTCCCAAGGCTTCCTTGATAAAGTCTACACAGGACTTCCAGTCCTCCGTAGTTTCTTCTGCCTTCTTCTTTTCATCCTCGGTCTCCAGCTCCAGATCGTCTGTAAGGATGTTGCGGAATTCGTGCTCATCATAGGTGTGGAGGGTCTGGGGAATAAACTCATCTACCTGCTCCGCCAGGCACAGCACATCGAAGCCCCGTTCCAGCATGGACTTGGTCTGGGGCAGGTTGGACCCATTCTCGCCGCTGACATAGTAGATATGTTTCTGAGAGGCAGGCATCTTCTCTGTATACTCCTTGAGGGTGATGAGCTTGCCTTCCTTCTCGGAGCGGAGCTGGATCAGATCCTGCAGCAGCTCCTTCTTGGCACCGAAGGCGGAAACCAGTCCGAACTTTAGCTGACGGCCAAAGGCTGCATAAAAGCGATCGTACTTCTCCCGATCGGAGATCAGCATCTTCTGCAGCTCACCCTTGATCTTCTTCTCCAGGTTAGAAGCAATGGTCTTAAGCTCACGGGTATGCTGCAGCATTTCGCGGCTGATATTCAAGCTCAGGTCCAGGGTATCCACAACACCCTTTACGAAGCGGAAATGCTCCGGCAGAAGGTCCTCGCAGCTTTCCATGATCATAACGCCGGAAGAATAGAGCTTCAGCCCGGACTTGTAGTCCTTGGTATAGAAGTCGTAGGGTGTCTTAGCGGGAATATACAACAGGGCCTTGTAGGTCACCGCACCCTCTACACCGTAATGCATGGTATGAAGAGGTGCCTCAAAATCCATGAACTGCTCTTTGTAGAAGGTTTCGTACTCCTCCTCTTGGATCTCGCTCTTGTTCTTCTGCCACAGGGGCAGACGGGAATTCAGAGTCTCCTCCCCCAGCATAATGGGATAGCGGATAAAATCAGAGTACTTGCGGACCAGGTTCTTAAGGGTGTACTCCTCCAGATACTCGTCCATGTCCTCCTTCAGCGTTAGGGTAATGGTCGTGCCGGCAGTCTCCTTCTCACAGGGAGTGATGGTATAGCCGTCAGCTCCTGCAGACTCCCAACGGTAGGCCTCGTCCTGTCCGTAACGCTTGGATATGACACTGACCTTCTGTGCCACCATAAAGGCGGAGTAGAAGCCTACACCGAATTGGCCGATGATATCAATATCCTCCTGCTTCTCCATTTCGGTCTTAAAACGGAGACTACCGCTATGTGCAATGGTACCCAGGTTCTCCTCCATCTCGGTCTTATCCATACCGATGCCGTTGTCTCTGATCACAAGAGTACGGTTTTCCTTATCCGCTTCCAGCTCGATGCGGAAATCGCTGCGGTTAAGTCCCACCGCCTGATCTGTAAGAGCCAGGTACGCCAGCTTGTCTATGGCATCGGAGCCATTGGAGATCAGCTCACGGAGGAAGATCTCACGGTTGGTATAAATAGAGTTGATCATCAGATCCAGCAGCCGCTTGGACTCTGCCTTAAACTGTTTCTTAGCCATTAGGGTATTCTCCTTTGAGATATAATAGTCTGTTTAGCACTCTTTCTGATCAAGTGCTAAAACATATTATAGCAGGTATTTATAAAAATGCAAGCCCTCAATCAATATTTTAACATTTCTTTCATAATTTAACTCCCCAACAAGAGACTCACATAAGAGTCCCCTGTTGAGGAGCTTGTATTATCTATGGATGATATTACGGAGGATGCCAAACAGGACAAAGCCTATAGCCCACGCAATTGCAGTACGGGGCTTTAGAATCCATCCGCAGACCCCGGCAAACAAATGCTTTTCCGTAAACACGGAAACATGAAACAGGATCAGTGTCACACAGGCAAGAACAGCCGAAAGGAAAAAGTAGGCATTCATCCCGAGGGCGCCGACCACGTTTCCCCGGAACAACAGGATCACGCTTCTTGTTCCTCCGCAAGCAGGACACAAATATCCAAGCTGCTGTACATAGCAATCTGTGGGTAGCTTAAGCAGCAGCTCTGCCAAAAGCGGAGCCAAGAGGACACCCACCATTATAGCTCCATCAAAAAGCAGGAGCACCCTCTTGGAAGCAGAGGAATATATGGGGCTCCCTGTTCCTTTATGCATATTAAGCTAAACTCTTAATAAGGCAGGAATTCAAAGCCTTCCCCCAGCTCTGTAGCTATGAAGCCAAAGGCTGCAACGATCAGGCCGATAGAGACGATCATACCGATAACAGCACATACGATACCGGCAACGCCCATACCGCTTTTATGCCCGGCGGCCTTTGCCTTGGATATAGAGATGGCACCGGTAATAATGGCTGCAATACCGGTAGGGACAGAGACATAGACCATGCAGAAGAACACCAGAGAAACGATACCCAGGATCAGGGATGCAATGCCTGCTCCCTTGCCCGGAACCACCCCGGAAACAACAGGCTGAGACTCATAGGGACTCTGACCGTAGGTCTGCTGAGAGTTGTAGGGCTGATAGCCGGTGGAGGTGCTCTCCTGATTGGGTGTAGTTCCCGTATTAATGGGAGTGCCGCAGGAAGAGCAGGACTTTGCCTCTTCGGGATTGTAGTTGCCGCAATTGGTGCAATACATAAGATCAACTCCTTTTCTAATTTTGCAATTATACTATAACATAGGACTAAGTGTGTGTCAAGCAATCTTTCTCAGCCTCTGCTGCGGAATTCCAAATATTCGTCATAGGTGCCGCTGCGGTCGGAGATAGAGCCGTCTGCCTTGAACTCTATGATCCGATTGGCTACAGACTGGAGCAATTCGTGGTCATGACTTGCAAACAGCACGTTCCCCGGGAAGGCGATCATACCCTTGTTCACAGCCTGTATAGATTCCATATCCAGGTGATTGGTAGGCTGATCCAGGAGGATCACGTTAGCCCCGGACAGCATCATCTTAGACAGCATACAACGGACCTTCTCTCCGCCGGACAGGACGTTCACCGGTTTAAAGACATCCTCCCCGGAAAACAGCATCCGTCCCAGGAAGCCACGGAGATACACATCATCCTTCTTGGCGGAGAACTGTCTCAGCCAATCTACCAGGCTGTCCGTACAGCCTTCAAAGTACTCCGTGTTATCCTTGGGAAAATAGCTCCGGGAGGTAGACACGCCCCATTTCACAGTACCCTCATCCGGCTCCAGCTCGCCCATAAGGATCTTGAACATGGTCGTCTGCGCCAGTTCGTTTTCACCGATAAAGGCGATCTTATCGTTCTTATTTACCGTGAAGGAGACCTTGTCCAGGAGCTTAACGCCATCCACAGTTTTGGAAACCTCTGTTACAAAGAGAATATCCTTTCCCACTTCCCTTTCCCTGGTGAACCCAACAAAGGGATATCTGCGGGTAGATGCAGGCATTTCCTCGATGCTCAGCTTATCCAGCAGACGTCGCCTTGCAGTGGCCTGCTTGCTCTTGGCCTTATTGGCAGAGAACCGTGAAATAAACTCCTGCAGTTCAGCGATCTTCTCTTCATTCCGCTTATTCTTGTTGCGGATGAGCTGCTGTACAAGCTGGGAGGACTCATACCAGAAATCGTAGTTGCCAACGTACATCTTGACCTTTCCGTAGTCAAAGTCGCAGATGTGGCTGCAGACCGTGTTCAGGAAATGACGGTCATGGCTCACAACGATAATGGTCCCCTTCTCCTCATAGTTGAGAATAAAGTCCTCCAGCCACGTAATGGATTCGATATCTAAGTTGTTGGTAGGCTCGTCCAGGAGGATGATCTCCGGCTCTCCGAAGAGAGCCTGAGCAAGGAGGACCTTCACCTTGAGTCTGCCGTCCATATCTGCCATCATATCATAATGCATTTCAACAGGGATCCCCAGGCCCTGGAGTATGCGGCTTGCGTCAGACTCAGCCTCCCAGCCGTTCATTTCCGCAAACTCGATCTCCAGCTCCGAGGCCCGCATTCCGTCTTCGTCTGTAAAGTCTGCCTTTGCATAGAGGGCGTCCTTCTCCTTCATGACCTCATAGAGACGACGGTTTCCCATTATGACCGTATCCAGAATGCTGTACTCATCATACGCAAACTGATCCTGCTTCAACACAGACATACGCAGACCGGGTTTAATATGGATCTCTCCCTTTGTGGTTTCCAGCTCTCCGGAGAGGAGCTTCAAGAAGGAGGATTTCCCCGCACCGTTTGCACCGATCACTCCATAGCAGTTGCCGGGAGTAAATTGCAGATCCACGTGTTGGAACAAAAAGGTCCCTCCAAACTGAAGTGCAACATCGCTTACCGTAATCATATCGTATTCCCTCCAATATCCATATACAGAATTTTATACTTCACAAAACCGGGAGCAACTATTTGGTAAAATAAATGTTAGCTGCCTGATTATACAGGAACAACGCCGCCACACAATCCTGAACCGTAGGTCCATGGATGCCGTTTGCGTTGATGCGGACAGAGGCACAGTAGGACATGGGAGAATAGGAAATCTCGCTGCTTTCCTGCCCGTCAAAGATCGTGATGGTAGCGTACTCGTCCAGGTCCTTGGCAGAAATGTTCTCAATATCCACATAATACAGACCGGACGTAAACATCACCGGCAGCTCTTCCCCATTATGGGTAACCGTAAGGCCTTCCGGGGATGCATCCATTCTCATAAAGAGCCGGAGTGTCGTCTCGGATTTCAGAAGCAGAGAGGCTCCTGCGAATCGGACGAGACTTGTGCCCTGATCCTTATTGATGGGGAAGCCCTCAATACTTACGGAGCTATAGTCCGGTGTCTCCAGACCTTCATTGGCAAGTCGCTCCGTATGATAGCCGAAGTGGATCTGAGATGCCGCACCATAGTTGAGCATGGCATGGATCAGATTCCGAAGGGGCTCTTCGATGTTGTTTGCCAGCATCCGATCTCCGTAAGTCTTAACGGAATAGGTATATTCCTCCGTAGACCTCTCGCCATAGAAGAACTGTCCTATGATGGTATCCGTCATTTCCCTGGCAGCTACCTCACAGGTAAATACGTAGTAGGTATGTCCCAGGAATTGGGTCTCTACACCTTCGTATGCAGGGATCTTGAGCTGTTCTTCATTTTCCAGGGTAAAGAGCATATACGCACTCTCATCCCTGTAGATCTCCTCTGTAAGGCTCATATAGAACTTCACTGCAATATTGCCCTCCAGACTCAGTGTGCGGAAGCTAAGGACCGCCTCCTCCACTTGCACATTACAGCGATCACAGAAATTATCCTTGGGAAATTCGTCTGTATGCTCCTTCACAGGAAGGACCTGCTGGGCTGTGAGGACAGCATTACAGACGGAGCAATGCTTACCCTCGGTGAGGCCTGTTTCCGTACAGGTGGCTGCAACTGCCTTATCTATGACCTCGGTATGTCCCTTAGCAGGAACAGTCTGCTGGGCTGTGAGGACAGCATTACATACGGAGCAATGCTTACCCTCGGTGAGGCCTGTTTCGGTACAAGTAGCCGCAACTGCCTTGTCTATGACCTCGGTATGTCCCTTGGCTGCTACAACAGTATCTTGGTAGGAGTCAGAGCAACGGGAACAGGTATGGGTGGTGTAGCCCTGTGCGGTACAGGTGGGAGACGTAACCTTGGTGGTATAGCTGTGTCCCAGTGCCCCGGTGGTAGCCGTGAAGCTAAAGGTGCCGTAGGTCGTGGTATTCCACTTATAGCTGTCAGTGCCCGTTGCGGTGCAGGTGGCTGCCTTGGTCACGGTCTTGGTATAATCCGTGGTATTCAGCTTAGGCAGGGTCACGGTGGTAGTCCCGGAGCACTTGGAGCAGGTTCCTGTCAAGGTGCCTGTTGCAGAGATGGTGGGGTTCTTGGTGGCCTTATAGCTATAGCTGTGAGCTTCATTCCTGCTGTAACCACAAGAGCAGGAGGCCTTATGATAGGTCGTATCCACCTTACCATAGGTAAAGCTGTGAGCTGTTGCAGTATAGGTAGCAGTAATGGTGGTATCGGCAGTAATGTTGGTCAAAGCCTTGTCCCATCCCTTAAAGCTATAGTGATTGGTTGCATCGGAAGCCTTGGTGGGAGTTTCACCTGTATAGGTAGCCGCCTCCCCTTTGTTGACAAGCTGTGTGGCAAGGGTCTTCCCTGCTCCGTCCTTAAAGGTGACCGTATAGGCTGGAGTCGGAAGATCTGCCAAGGTTCCTACATAGATATAGTCAATGGTCACCTTGCCCAAATTAGCGGAATCACTGCTCTTGATATTCATAAATCGAACACCGAAGGATGTAATCTTAGCCGCATTTTTAAATGTTGAGCTAAGAGGAGCTGTAATGACCTGATAGGATCCTGTCTTAAAAGTAAAGGCTGTATTCAGATCCCCATACTTAATAGCATCTACGCCCTTGGCATTGTCGTAGTGGTACTCCAACTGAATGGTATTACTGCCGGTAGATACCACGCCGTCCAGCTTAAAGCGGATCTGGAAATATTGAGCCTTTGAGGGCACGTAGCTCAAAGGGGCATATCCCGGACGGCCGTTCCAAGGGAATACGCCGTAGGTGGTAGAGGTCATGAATTTGGGACCGGGCTCCTTTTCCCCTTCCAGATCATCTCCCACCTTGACAATGGCCGTCCCGGATGCATTATCAATGGTAAAGTTGGTGTAGTTTGTGGATTCTCCCTGTGCTGTTGCATTGGTAGCCCAGAAGGCCTCTGTAGGGCGGTCATAATTCTGATATCCGTAGCTGTGGCTGTTATATCTGTCAACAGCGGCTTCCGTATTATCAAAATGGAAAAGCAAATTATCCGTCTCGGGACGAGAGTCCATAGGCCCAACGTACACATAGTCAATGGAAATAGAGGCATTTTTCCCGGGAGCGGAATTGATGGAGTTCACAAAGGGACGGATCGCCGTGATCATTTCCGCTTCCTCATAGTAGGTGGAGTCCATGGTAAACAGCAGAGTGAAGTACCCTTTGTTAACCACCTTGGTCAGGTCGAATTCCATGGAATCATTGCGGCTTTCTCCGGGCTCCATTCCACCGTAGCCAAAGAAGAGGTGGAAGGAAGCAGTCTTACCGTCGGATTTGGTAGAGATCGCATTGTCGATCCGCAGACGAACCTGGCAATAATCCTTTTCCCCGGGGTAAAAACGCAAGGGATAGTTGGCCGTGTTGTTATTGGGGCAGGATTGGATATAGTGATATTTGGTCGTATCCGCGGACAAGACCGTAAAGTGGATCGCTCCCTCGGAGATGCTGGGTGCAGTGGTGCGGGTGTTAGGATACCACCAGTTGGATGCAAGATCGAAATTCATTCCCCCATAAGGACGGGTCTGATACCGCTGCTGATCCACATTTTGATTATCGAAACCGAAATACAAATGATTCTGCTCCGGCATGAAGGTCCGGGGGCCTACGTAGATATAGTCAAAGGTGATCTTGGCCTGTTGATCCTGGGCATTCTGGATCTGATTGATAAAGGCTCGGAGAGAAGTGACCTTTCCTGTCCAATTGGCATCCATGGGAATGGTATAGGTCACAAAGTCCTTATCGGATACATCCGCTGTCTTAAATGCCACACGGACGGATCTGTTGCTGATATTATCGCCATCTATACCATAGAAGAGAATAAACTCACTATAGCCATTGGTCTTAGAGGATACTGCATGATCCAGCTTAAACCGAACCTGACACACATCCTCCGGGCCGGCAGTAAAGCTAAGAGGATGAGACTCCCATGCAGTGCCTGTCTCGATGTAGTGATAGGTGGTGGTGTTGCCGGCTGCGACGGTAATACTGATGTTACTGTCGGAAATGACGGGAGCAGAGGTCCTTCCCTCGGGAGCATACCAGCTCTCTGCTAAGTCATAGTTCACATTGCCGTAGCTCTTATTCTTATACCGTGCTTGGGCTGCAGCAGTGTTATCAAAGTCAAAATACAGATACCCTGCATCACGTATAAAGGTAAAATAATCCAGATTTGCAAGGTTGGTGCTTGCTGTTCCCGTAGCCTTTACAAACAGCTTATGCTCGCCGGGCAGAACAGTTTTGCTGAGGTTGATGGTCTTGGCCCCTACAGCGGAATCTGCCGCAAGAGTGTAGGTGCCGATCAAATTACTGCTGCTGATGGAATCAATATAGAACAGCAGCTTTGCACCCTTCAAAAGTCCCCGAACACCGATTTTTAGCTGGTATTCATCACCGTTAAAGTAAACATTGCGATATTCCAGCCATTCTTCATTGCGGAGGTTATTTACGACTTTATTCATAGAAGAATTCGCTTCTAAGGGCAGGGAAAAGTTGGCATTTACAGAGCTCATATTATGGAAGTGCTCTGCCTGTATGGTCTCGTTAGAGGCTCTCTGCCGATTATAGTCGTACAAATAGGCAGAAAGCTCACTGGCTCGGTCGTTCATAATACCGTCAAAGCCGATACCCAGCATATAGGCCCAAGTCTTTTCGCTATCGGGTCTGCCACCGCTCCAGCCGCCGGTAGAAATGGTAGAACCATAGAGAGAAATGTTATTCTTGTCACAGAAGGCATCAAAGGACTCAGTAATCAGTGCTTCGTAGGCCGCCGCATTGGTAGCGTTATAGGTGACCTCGACCGCCTTCAGATAAGTACCGTTGTCCAAATGTGTCTGGAGAGTTGCCTCGTCGGGCTTGCCCATTACGTGCATATGGAGGATAGTATTCTTAACATCTGCCTGGGTAATGGTGTCATTGGGGTAGGCTGCGTTCCAGACGTTTGCCGCAGCAGTGGCCCAGGTGTTAATGGTGCTTGCCCCCTTAGAGATCTTGAAGAATGCATTGTTCAGCATTCCCTTCTCACGCAGGACCTTGTAGCAAGCTGTAAATACAGCCTGAGAGCTGCACTTGTCAATGGTGATCAGGGTCTTGGGGCCGTACATTTTTACCAGATCCAGGCAATCGTCGAAACGAGCCACATAGACCTTGCCCCCCGAAGCAGCAGTACTGCCGTAGTGAGACTGATAGCCAGGCAGGGAGTTCAGGATCTTTGCCTGGGCAGCCGTCATGGTGTAGGCGGTGGTGTTGGAGCTCCCACCCTGTTCTGCCCGGAGTGCCATTGTCTTAAGCTGAGACCAGTTGTAATCCGCCACATTTCCTGTGGAGCCAACCACTGTGCGATCAATGGTAGTATCATGGAAAAGGGTTAGCACTCCATCCTTACTGAGCATAACGTCGATCTCAATGCCATCTATGCCCATAGCAATGGAGTGATAGATAGCAGGGAGTGAGTTCTCCGGTGCCAGCTTCCATGCAGCACGGTGGGTAAAGGATACAGGGATCTCTCTTTGGACCTTGCTAATGGCATCCTGAGCACCGTATGTAGGTGCAGGATAGGCCGCTGTTACAGGACCGACCTGCAGCAGAAGCATCAAGGTCAGGATCGCAACGAACATACGCTTCAAACATTTTCTCATAGATTTTAACCTCCAAGCATAAAAATCCTAATTTTATTATATCCTCAAATTTCCATTCTGTCAATTTCCGCTTCCATTCTTTCGACAGTAATATCGCAATAAAAAACGCCCGACTCTGTCGGGCGTGAAAAAAGCTGCAATATTACAATTACCACGGAAGAGAAAGAATTCCTCTCTCAAATAGGAACACAACCAAACAGCCGTGGATCAAGATCATAATAGGTACACCCATTGCAAAACGGGCATGACGAGTCTTGTGGTGGAACAGACGCATAGCAATAAAGGCACCTGCACAGCCTCCCAGCAGAGCCAGCCCAAGGAGGACGATCTCCGGAATACGCCAGCGTCGGTTAATAGCTCTCTGCTTATCCACACCGTAAAGGGCAAAAGTAAAAATATTCAAAATCAACATATATACAACATAGGAATAAAACATGGACCTTCCTCCGAGAATTAAAAAATCATGCACTGCAAGGACAGCGTTCAGTGCAATAGATATTACCATTATTTGGTTATAAAGTCAATACCATCTTTGTAAATGATTTTTGACCGTGACTTAAGAATTGACTTTTTACACAATTAGGAGTAGAATAGGGACGAAGGATGTGATACCAATGAAAAGAAAGCATATTTTCCTCCTGTTGGGCACCCTGCTGATCCTTATAGGCTTAGTTGTATGCTTGCTATTCGTCTTCTTCGGGCTATACGGCTCTTCCCAATCCTCGGGCAGTCCCGCAACTGCAGCTCCCTTGGAGGATATTGAGCTGTTTGTCATTGATCGCTGGCACTTCCGTGATTGCTCCTGGGATGCCGAAGGCAAGACCCTTACTGCCATTCGCACCTTTGAGCTCACCTATGAGGATGCACAGAAAATCGGTGCTCAAGTATTCACCGGAGATTTAGCCCCGGAAACATATCTGTCTCAAGCCATTACCATAGAGGCGGATCTAAGCTCCCGTTTCTCTGCAGGAGAGCTGACCGTGGTCCTTTCTTTCTGCGGAAGTGACGGTGCAGAGCTATTCAGCGTAGACAGCAGAGGAAATATCGCCACCTGCTGGTCAACAGAACCATAAGGAAAGGGTAATACAAAATGATCCAAAAAATCAAGCATCTCTTTGATGAAAAAATGTGGAAGTTCCTCCTGGTCGGTATCCTCAACACACTGGTCGGTCAAGGACTGAGCTTCGTACTGTTAAGACTGATCCCCTGGGAGAGCTTCGGTCTGGGAAGTACTGCAGCCGTTAATATTTCTGCAGGGATCTCCACAGTTTTGGCCAGTATTATGAGCTATTATCTCAACAAGCATTTTACCTTCCGTTATCAAGGCAAGGATCGTAGGGTAGCTCTGCGATTTGCCTTGAATATTTCGGTATGCTATGTGATTGCTTACAATATCATTGCCTCTCTAACCGTTCTCATCCTATCCGGGCAGCCTAAATGGATCGTAGAATACGGTTCTATGTTAGTCGGTATGTGCAGCTTCGTTGCCTGTAATTACATCGGCCAGCGTTTTTTCACCTTCCGCGAGTCGGGAGAGAAGAATGATTGATTCTCCCTTTTTCTTCCAAAGCATACCATCTATTTTTTCTTATGATCTGAGGTGATATCCCTTGCTTAGAAACACGCTCCGTAAAATCGTCCCCACCTACGCGATCCTCCCCATGTGTCTGACAGCACTGAGCCTGCTGTGCTCCTACCAGGCTGCAAAGCTGTGCCAATTCCTCTTCGGTTTTACAAACCCTACAGACCTTACTATGGCTTTTGATAGCAGCACCCCTTTTCTTCCCGGCTGGGTTTGGATATATCTTGGGTCCTATCTCTTCTGGATCTACGTATATACCACCGCTGCAAGGGATAGCCTTCGCACTGCCTGCAGGTTAGCTGCCGCCGACATAGTCGGCAAGCTGATCTGCCTTGTATTTTTCCTGGCCTTCCCTACGACCAATGTCCGTCCCGCGGTAGAAGGAAGTGGTTTAACTGCCTTCCTGATGAGAACCGTTTACGCTCTGGATACGCCTACGAATCTATTTCCCTCGATCCATTGCTTCATAGCATGGCTGGGTACACGGTACATCCTAACAGCCCGCAATCTGTCTCAGAAGAGGCTCCATTGTGTATTTGCTCTCTTGGGCTGTCTGCTGGTCTTTGCCTCTACTCTGTTCACCAAACAGCACGTCCTATGGGATGTACTGGGAGGCATGGCTGCAGCAGAGATCGGAATTCTGACAGCACGGCTTTCCCCTCTTCCCCTTCTGTTAGAAAGGCTGAACACCAAATTCATGAAAACATCTGTATGCAAGCTCCTGTGAGCACTCCCGGTGTATTGCTCACTGTTGTTCTAATACTATTTTTCAATGAAAAGTAGACACTTTTCATTGAAGCTTTTGTGCCACAAGTGACACAAAAGACGTCTCATACAAGTTTCTACGCCCTTACGGGCTATAATACTGTTTCTTGATAAAATGGTTTGAAAACCATTTTATTGCAGGATGAATATCCTGCCCCGCCTATGGCGGCAAGAACAGTATTACACGGCATTTCTTGGCGGTTTTGCCGCCATGCCGCTTACCAGCGGCATAATAAAACGGTTAATCCGTTTTATTAGAAATAAGTATAAAAAGTAGCCATTTCCAATGTTTGCTTTTTAAAGAAACTTGGTATAAATTACCCTATGAATAAGCCTTCCCACAGCCTGTGTTTCAGGTGTGGGAAGGCTTTTCACGCATTATTCAACAAGGTCGGTGAGGAGGTTGTAGAAGCCGTCTTGGGAGAGGATACCTCGTTTGAGGTCTTGGGGGAGGTCCCCTCTATCGTCGGCCTCGTAGTCGGCAAGCCACAGGGGGCTGTCGTAGTAAGCAAGGAGGATAGACAGCTTCTCTCCCTGGACCGGGTCCTCCTTGGGACGGAGGGTCCCCTGTTTGTGAGCGGTGAGCAGGTCCCGGAACAGGGCCTCCATGGCTCTGATCCGCAGGATCGGTTCTATGGGTTCCATCCTATCCCTCCTTTGTGATGGAGGCGATCAGGGCCTCGGCACAGAGGATACCGTCTACGGCGGCAGACATAATGCCTCCTGCGTAGCCTGCACCCTCGCCGCAGGGATAGAGGCCCCGTAAGCTGCTCCGGAGGCTCTCGTCACGGAGGATACGCAGGGGGGCAGAGCTCCGCGTCTCGGGAGCGGTAAGGACCCCGTTGGGGTCTGCAAGGCCCTTGAGCTGTCCGTCTAAGGCAAGAATGGCTTGTTTAAGGGTATGGGTGATCTTAGGTGGGAAGAGGTCGTGTAGGTCGCAGGGAGTTACACCCGGAGTATAGGAGGGGGTGACCTCTCCAAAGGAGGTGGAGGGCCGCCCGGCTAAGAAGTCCCCGATGGTCTGTGCCGGTGCGTAATACTTACAGCCGCCCAAACGGAAGGCTCGCTCCTCGATCTCCTCCTGCCAGAGCATTCCGCCTAAGGGAGTATCGTAGGGGAAGTCCTCAGGCTTTAAGGTAACCAGGAGGGCGGCGTTGGCATTGTCCCCTCCCCGGTCGCTGTAGCTCATGCCGTTGGTCACCACCCGATCCTCTTGGGAGGCAGCTGCTATGATCACCCCGCCGGGACACATACAGAAGGTATAGGCACTGTTGCCGTCGGGCAGGTGGACACTGAGCTTGTAATCCGCAGGAGGGATCCCCCTGCCACGGGGACCGCCGTATTGGGCGTGGTCAATGGCGGCTTGCTTATGCTCGATCCGTACACCCATGGAGAAGGGCTTGGGCTCCATGGGGATCTCCATAGAACGGAGCTTGCGGTAGGTGTCCCGTGCACTGTGACCGATAGCAAGGATCACCTGCTCACAGGGCAGAGTAAGTCTCTGTCCGTCCTTGGTATAGATGACCCCGGTGATCCGTCCCTCTTCAATAAGGAATTTCTCAAATCTACAGCCGAAGCAGATCTCTCCGCCTAAGGACAGGATCCGCTGACGGAGGTTCCGCACTACTTGGCACAGAATGTCGGTGCCTACATGGGGCTTGGCATCATAGTGGATCTCCTCCTGTGCTCCCGCCTTGACGAATTGATGGAGGACCCAGCGGATCCGTTCATTCTTGGTGCCCGTATTCAGCTTGCCGTCAGAGAAGGTCCCTGCTCCACCCTCACCGAATTGCACGTTGGATTCCGGGTCCAGGGGTCCGCCGTTGCGGAAGGCGGCAACGGCAGCGGCTCTCTCCTCCACAGCCTGTCCCCGTTCCAGGACAATGGGCTTGAGTCCTGCCATGGAAAGGACCAGGGCGGCAAAGATCCCTGCAGGACCGAAGCCCACCACAACAGGTCTGGTGTCGGAGGTACATTGAGGGACCTTGTAATAATAGGGCTCCTCGTAGGTGATCTTCTTGTTACGGAGCTGTTTGACGAGCTGACGTTCTCCCTTGCGGAGGGTCACGTCTACGGTATAGACCCAGGACAGGTCCGGCTTCTTGCGAGCATCTAAGGACCGCTTGTAGATCTGCAGGGAGGTAATATCCGATGCCCTGACACGCAGTGCCTGTGAGGCACAGTAGAGCAGGGTGTTCTTATCGTGCTGAGGGGGTAAGATAATGTCTCTGATACGAATCATGGTGTACCTCTTAATTCTCCTGCCAGGCGGCCGGAGGACCATGCCCATTGCAGGTTATAGCCGCCGCAGTCTCCGTCAATATCTAAGACCTCTCCTGCGGCATAGAGGCCGGGACAGAGACGACTCTCCAAGGTGGTGGGGTCAAAGTCTGCGGTGCGGATGCCCCCGGCCGTGACCTGTGCCTGCTCCATGCCCATGGTCCCTAAGACCGTGAGGCACAGTGCCTTGCACATATCCACCACACGGTCCAGGTTGCAGACAGATCGGCAGGGCTGCTCTAAGGATATCCCACAGCCCCGTAGAATGGTCCTGCCTAAACGGTTGTGGAGGATCCCTGTAAGCAGGTCCTCTGCCTTAAGCGCCGGCAGGGTCCTGCATCGGTCCTCTAAGAGAGTCATAAGCTCATTGGAACGAAGGTCCGGCAGGAGGTCGATCTCCAGCTCTCCCCCAACGGCTCCCCTTGACAGCTCGAAGATCACGGGACCGCTGACACCGTAATCCGTAAATTGGAGCTCTCCCCTGCGGACCAGTCTGCCGTAGCGGACCTGTGCCTCACAGCGGACCCCCTTAAGGGAGCGGACCAAGTTGGTATCTGTCTTGAGCTGGACTAAGGAGGGGTAGAGCTTGGTCCTGGTATGACCCAGGGAGCCTAAGAGCCTGTAGCCCAGCTCCGTGCCTCCCAGCTTGGTCCCTGCCAAGCCGCCGGCACAGACAATGACACGGTCTGCATAGATGGGATCCTCGGAGGTCGTGGCTGTGAAGGAGGTCCCCTCCTTCCGGATAGACAGGATCTCTGTAGATGTCAGGAGCTGTACGTTGTCCCGCTGCTCAAGAGGCAGGCGGAGTACATCCAGCACGCTGTTGGCACTGTCACTGTAGGGATATACCCTGCCGGAGGGCTCCTTAACGGTTAGGAGTCCCAAAGAGCGGAAATAGGCCAGGGTGGCCTCTGTATCAAAGGATTTAAGGGCATAGGTACAGAAATCCCTGTCCTCCCCGTAATAATGGGAGACAGCCAAATTCCCGTTGGTCAGATTGCAACGGCCGTTCCCTGTGGCAAGGAGCTTGCGTCCCAAGCGATTATGCCGTTCTACCAGGATCACGTGATGCTTGGGGTCTTGGGATGCGGTGAGAGCAGCCATCATGCCGGAGGCTCCCCCACCGATGATCAATACGGTCATGGTAAACAGTCCCTTTCAAATATATCCCCTGTATTATAACCGAAAACGGAAATTATGGCAAGGGGCTTCTTGACATGACAGCCATTTTTCGATATGATATTCTCAGGAGATGATGCATTATGAATATGAATGAAGTCATTGCAAGAATCAACGAACTTGCAAGGATCGCCAAGACCCGTTCCCTGACTCCCCAGGAGGAGGCGGAGCGTGCCGACCTCCGGCAGAGATACATTGCCTCTGTCCGTGCCAATCTGAGAGCTCAGTTGGATCATACCTATGTATTAGATGAGCAGGGCAACAAGAAGTCTGTTAAAGAAGCCAATGCTCGTAAATATCAATAAAGGAGAATGACAATGAGACGTTTTCTCGCACTGATGTTGGTCTGTGCCTGCGTGCTGGGGCTGATGCCCTCTGTATTGGCAACAGAAGGGCCCTCTGAGCCCACTCCTCTGACCCAAGAGGACTACCTTACAGCCGATCTCATATGGGACTCGGTCTATTCCAAGGAGTCTGAGCTCCGCAGCAAGAGAGCTCCTGTATCTACCATTATCGAGGCTCTGATCACCCAGGTCACCGCCTCCCCCTATTATGCAGAGGGGAGTCTGATCCGCAGGGGGGATCACTTCTTCTGGGAGACCACTGAGGGGATCCCCTGCGGCTACTCCCCCCGTCTTGCAGAGATCGGACGGCAGGCTGAGTCTATGGAGGGCTATGATCCTTCCTCCGCTGAGACGGTCCTGACCACCTCCTACGAGGCCAAGGGCGGCCGTCCCGGGGGTAAGGATGTATTCCTGATCCAGCCCTACTACGGCATTGATGCAGACTTTACACGGCAGTATGAACTGGAGGCCAATGCCATTGCCCAGGCTACAGGTGGGACGGCTACGCTATACCGCACTACCTCTGCAACCATTGACGCCATTGCAGACTCTATAGAGGCCGGTGCTGTGGTCCTCTTTGACAGCCACGGAGACACGGACTACTCCGCAGGTGACGACTACACCTCCCGGGCAAACAGCTCCTATATCTGCCTGCAGACCGGGGAGGGTCTCACCTCTGAGGATTACGAGCTCGCAACCGGCCCCTTCGGGGAGTATTATCATGCCTTCTACGGCGGCTCCTACGGCTCTATGAAGTACTACTGCGTAGACGGCACCGCTATTTCCAACCACATGGATAAGGATGCGGATAACAGCATTCTGTGGATGGCCCTGTGTCTGAGTATGGCTACAGATGGGCTCCAGGCTCCTCTGCGGAGCCGTGGTGTTGAGGTAGCCTACGGCTATTCTCAGTCCGTGACCTTTGAGTACGATTACCGCTGGGAGGAGATCTTCTGGGAGGATATGCTCCTGGGCAAGACCGTAGCCGAGGCGGTAGACCGTATGAAAACAGAGGTGGGTCTGTGGGATTGGTGCCACAGTGCAGGCTATGATACCATAGAGGAGGCAAGAGCCACTTATTCTGCCTTCCCCATTGTGGTATCCGGGGAGGATGTCTATCCCGGACATGGGAAGGTAGACGATTTACAGACCGTACGGTCTACATGGACCCTCCTGTCCCCCTGCGACCATGGAGAGATCCACTATATAGAGGCAAGCTCCCCTACCTGTACGGAGGACGGCAATATTGCCTATTACCTCTGCACGCTATGTAACGGGCTGTTCCGTGACGAGGCACTGACAGAACGGCTCCTCCTTAAGGAGACGATCCTGGAGGCTACGGGACACAGCTATGACGAGGGGCAGACCACCACGGCTCCCGGCTGTACCACGGACGGTGTACTGACCTATACCTGCGCAGACTGCGGTCACAGCTATACGGAGCTGTTACCTATGCTGGGACACGAGTACGTCGATGGCTACTGCACCCTGTGCGGAAAGGAAAGACCCTATGCCGTAGATTTTACCATTGGCAGCAGCGGTGTCTATGTTCTGGCGGCCAATGTCAACGGTGTTTACTACGCCATGCCCAACAGCTATACCGCCACCAGCGGCAAGCTGTCCGGTGTACAGATCGACGGAAGTCAAGGCTTTATCGAAGAGGAATTGGCGGCAGACTTTGCACTGACTCTGACCTATGATGCCGAAACCGGGAAATACACCATCTTCAACGGCACCTATTATCTGAGATATCCCTCCTCTACCAATCTTGGGGGCATTACCTCCCCCTATTATTGGACCATTGAGCCCGGTGTTAACGGGAGCTGGAAGCTCATCTCCCAGACCTCCAGCCGTGGGCTGGTCTACCGTGCCTCCGGCTACAACTGCTTCGGCGGCTATTACAGACCCAATGTGACCTCCGGGGGACGGGAATACTTCGATATTGAGATCCTGCCCGTTGGGGGCACCTCCTCTGAAGCACCCACCTGTCAGCACAGCAGTACGGAGCAGAAGATGGTTCCTGCCACCTGTACGGAAGAAGGGACGCTGGATCTGCTGTGTAAGGATTGCGGTGCCCTCCTGCACCACCAGGTCCTGGCACCTAACGGTCACACCTGGCTCCCCGGAGAGGTCCTGACTCAGCCTACCTGTGAGGGTGAGGGCTTACAGGCCTATTACTGTCAATTCTGCACAGAGACCAAGACAGAGTCCGTAGCTCCCACGGGTCATAGCTGGGATGGAGGAATGGTTACCGCAGAGCCTACCTGCAGTGCAGAGGGCATACTGACCTATACCTGCTCCCTGTGCTCCGCCACCTATACAGAGGAGATCCCCACCCTATCCCATACCTGGGACGAGGGCAAGGTGACCACAGAGCCCTCCTGTACCGAGACCGGGGTCATGACCTATGAATGCGTTGTATGTCATACGACTTATACCGAGGATACTCCTGCAAAGGGTCATACCTGGGACCAAGGGACCCTAACTACGGCTCCCACCTGCACCATGGAGGGTGTAATGACCTATATCTGTATCTATTGTACGGCTACCGTGACCGAGGAGGTTCCCACCATAGATCACAGGATGGAAAACGGGGTCTGTACCCTCTGCGGATATACAGATGATCCCCAGGAGCCTGAGGGCAGTGACGTGATCCTTGACGAGTCCATTGTAATAAATCACAGCTTGAATCTTGCCAGCGATATTTCCATCAACTACGTGGTGCTGTCCTCCCTGTTAGAGGGCTACGACACCTTTACCCTCCACTGTCAGGTCCCCGTTTACGAGGGAGAGGACCTTGTTGACTACGAGACCGTAGCGGTCGAGCCTGTGAAGAACGGATACTTCTATTACTTCACCCTTACGGGCATCACTGCGGTACAGATGGGTGACAGCATCCGCTCTACTCTGTACTTAACCAAGGAGGATGTGCAGTACTGCTCCAAGACAGACGAGTATTCCGTCGCCGATTATGCCTACGGGCAGCTACGGAAGGAGACCTCTGCCCCGGCACTTAAGACACTCTGTGCCCAGCTCCTGCGTTACGGCTCCTATGCACAGCAGTTTAAGTCCTATCGGACAGAGAGCCTTGCAGACGGGGCCATGACCTCCGAGGAAAAGGCATATCTGAATGCATTGGACGAAGTATCCTTTAGCTCCAACAACAAGGTTTTAGAGGATCTGCAGGATCCTACGGTGACTTGGGCAGGCAAGACCCTGAATCTGGAATCCAAGGTGGTCCTGCGATTCATTGCAGATCTGAGTAAGTACGAAGGAGATCCCGAGGAGCTGAGTCTCAGAGTCAGCTACAGGAACTACAAGAGCGAGGATGTGGAGCTGGTGCTCCCTGCTCCCCGGCTCTATGTGGAGGAGCTGAAGTACTATACCTTCGACTTAGATACCCTCCTGGCGGCAGAGCTCCGCACCGTTGTCAGTGCGGCGGTGTATTGCGGCGAGACCCAGGTCTCCCCCACGGTGCAGTACAGCCCCGATGCCTACGGCATCGGCAAGAGCGGCACCCTCCTGTCCCTGTGCAGGGCTCTCATTGCCTACTCCGATACAGCCCTGGCTTATTTCACTCAGCAGTAAGAAAGGAAGAACAACATGAATCAAACACTGATCGTCATTGATATGCAGAAGGACTTTATTGACGGTGCCCTGGGAACTGCAGAGGCACAGGCCATTGTACCTGCTGTCATAGAGAAGATCCGCCTCCGCAGGGAGGCGGGCTGGAACATCCTATACACCCGTGATACACACGGAGAGGACTATTTGGACACTCCCGAGGGGAAGAAGCTCCCTGTCCCCCACTGCATCAAGGGGACCGAGGGCTGGCAGATCCCCAAAGAGCTCTATGTAGAGGGCTGTGGGTGTATCGACAAGCCCACCTTCGGCTATACAGGGTGGACGACCTACGAGTTTGACCGTATCGAGCTGGTAGGTCTGTGTACGGATATCTGCGTGGTATCCAATGCACTGATCCTTAAGGCTGCCTTCCCGGAAGCACAGATCTCCGTAGATCCTCTGTGCTGTGCAGGTGTCACCCCGGAGAGCCACGAGGCGGCTCTTAAGACTATGGCTATGTGCCAGATCGATATTTGCTCGTAGTATTATCGGAATGTTTTAAGTTCGTTCATAGTTTCGTAAAATAATCCCTGTATACTGCAAGTGTAAGGACGATGTCCCTCCTCTCTTAGGGCGTCGCACCTGCAGTCTTGTTTTCATTTTTCTCTCTTCTTTTTTCTCTCTTTTTTATGTCCCTCTCTTTTTCTGTAAGCGGAATCCCCGATCTGCCGTAACACGGCAGGTCGGGGATTTCCCTGTAATAAAGAATTATCGCTCGTAATCGAACTCGAAATCGTAGATGCTGACGGTGTCGCCGTCCTCAATGCCCAGTTCCTCCAAACGGGTGAAGAGGCCGCTCTTGCGGAGCTGGCGGTCGAAGTACATACGGGATTCGTAATCGGCAAAGTTGATATCGTTAATGAGCTGCTGGAGCCACTTGCCGGAAATGACCCAGGTATCACCGAACTGCTCAATGGTCAGATCCTCTGCCTCCCCTGCCTCTGCCAGGGGCTTAACATACTCCGGCTCATAGACGATGACCGGGGGCAGATCCTGCAGCTTGCTTGCAACGATCCTCATAAGCTGACGGGTGCCCTGGGTGGTAGCGGCGGAGATCTCGTAGAACTCGTAGCCTCGCTCTGTAACATAGGCACGGAGCCGCTCTAAGTTGTCACTACCCTCAGGGATCAGGTCGCACTTGTTGGCGGCGACGATCATGGGACGGGAGGCAAGGGTCTCGGAATAGTTGGCAAGCTCTGCATTGATCTTCTCGAAATCCTCAACGGGGTCCCGATCCTCACAGCCGGATACGTCTACCACATGGATCATCAGGCGGCAACGGTCGATATGGCGGAGGAAATCATGACCCAGGCCTGCACCCTCTGCGGCACCTTCAATGATACCGGGGATGTCTGCCATAACGAAGGACACGCCCTCGTCAACATATATAACCCCCAGGTTGGGATACAGGGTGGTAAAATGATAGTTGGCGATCTTGGGACGGGCATTGGAGGTCACAGACAGGAGGGTGGACTTGCCTACATTGGGGAAGCCTACCAGGCCAACATCTGCCAGGAGCTTAAGTTCCAGGATGACCTCGTGCTCCTCACCGGGGAGACCTGCCTTGGCAAAGCGGGGGACCTGACGGGTGGGGGTAGCAAAGTGTGAATTACCCCAGCCCCCTCTGCCGCCCTTACACAGAATATAATCCTCGGTGTCTGACATATCCTTAATGACCTCGTTGGTGGCGGCATCACGGACCACGGTGCCGCGGGGAATGCGGATCACAAGATCCTCCCCACGCTTGCCGGAGCGTCTGCCTCCCTGGCCGTCCATGCCGGGAGATGCGGTATACTTCCGCTTGTATCGGAAGTCCATGAGGGTAGACATATGATCGTCTACACGGAGGACGATATTACCCCCTCTGCCGCCGTCTCCCCCATCGGGGCCCCCTGCGGCAACGAACTTCTCACGGTGGAAGGCAACAGCACCGTTGCCGCCGTTGCCTGCTTTCACGAAAATTTTGACTTTATCTACAAACATTACATTTCTCTCCTAATACTCGGGGTGCTTCCAAAAACTAATTTCGAGCAGAAGCCGAGATATTTTGGCTCAAATTTTACGTTGAAACCCGAAGGGTTTCAAAAGGAGTCGGCTCTCTGCCGGAAGTAGTTTTTTGAAGTACCCCTTTAAAAAAAACCGGAACATATTGCTATGTTCCGGTCTTCTTCAAGATAGCCTTGGCAAATTACTGTGCAGCGTATACGGAGCACTGCTTGCGATCCTTGCCCTTGCGCTCGAACTTGACATGACCGTCGATAAGAGCGAAGAGGGTGTCGTCAGTGCCGATGCCCACGTTATTGCCGGGATGAATGTGCGTGCCTCTCTGGCGAACCAGGATGTTGCCGGCCAGAACGAACTGACCGTCAGCGCGCTTCACGCCCAGTCTCTTGGACTCGGAGTCACGGCCGTTCTTGGTGGAACCGCCGCCCTTCTTATGTGCGAAGAACTGAAAACCGATTTTCAACATTTGAGTTACACCTCCATAACTTCGATATAATCAGGATAGTCGTCCCGCAAGGAGCACATGGTCAGCATAAAGCCGGTCAGCACTGCCTGTACTGCGTCCTCATCGTCGCAGAGAGCGGGAAGTGTCAGGGTGATCCGGGGCTCGTCCTCACGGACTTTGGTGTTGCAATGATTGCCGAGAACATCGTTAATGGTACACTCCGCAAACTGCACTGCTGCAGATACGGCTGCACATACGATATCGCTGCCCTCTTCGCCATAGCCGCTATGCCCGGAAACGGAGAATCCGTTGATTCTGCCGCTTTGATTGAAAATTTCAACTTTGGTCATAATCTAAATAGATCAGCCGCAAATCTTTTCAATCTGCACCTTGGTATAAGGCTGTCTGTGGCCGCGGATGGACTTAGAGTCCTTCTTGGGGCGGTACTTGAAAACGGTGATCTTCTTGGACTTGCCGTTCTTCAGAACCTTAGCTTCGACAGAAGCGCCCTTGACCACGGGGGCACCGAACTTGGAGTTCTCGCCGTCCACGATTGCCAGGACCTGATCGAAGGTTACAGTTGCGTCAGCCTCAACGCCCAGCTTTTCGACGAAGATGATGTCGCCTTCCTTGACGCTGTACTGCTTGCCACCGGTAACGATAACTGCCTGCATAGTTTGTTGCACCTACCTTTTTTGTAGTCTCGCTCTAAAGGTGGGAATGTCTTCCGCTTAAAACCTCTTCGACGCGGCTCATAAATTATAGCACTAAGTTAGGCAAATGTCAAATACTTTTTTTGTATTTTTCTTTGTTTTTTTAAATTTTTCGGATATTTTCCGAGATTTCCGACAGGGCGGAGGCTGCTTCTGCAGAGCAGGCTCCCGCTTTGGCAATATCCCCCAGGGAGATCATGCCCACCAGCTTTCCCTTCTCCTCTACAGGGAGCCTGCGGATCTGCTCCCGTGCCATTAGGGAGGCGGCATGCTCCACAGGCTCCCCTGCAGAGATGCTGAACACCTTACGGGTCATAATATTTGAGACCCTGGTCCCCTCCGGTTCATCCCCCGGTGCGATACAACGCAGGACGATATCCCGATCTGTGAGCATTCCCTTCAGCTTCCCGTCCCGGGTACACACAGGCAGAGCCCCGATATTATACCGTGACAGGAGACGGGCTGCTAAGGCCGCATTCTCCTCCGGGGAGACCGTAACGAGCTTATGGGACATAATGTCTTTGACTTCCATAAAAAAGGACTTCCTTTCCGATAAACTATTATCAGTATGGGAAGTCCTTTGCAGTTTTATACCATTTTGGGCAGATATTCCAGGATAGAAATATCATTGGTGCTGATCTTATCCCAGGAAAAATATGGGATCAGCTCATGAGGGCTCATGGGAGCATATTGTGGGATCAGCCCTCCGCAGTATCCTAAGAGTCCCACCAGCTCACGGGGGCTGTAGCTCAGAGACAGCCGTCCCAGGTCTAGGTCTGCCTCCCGTTTACTGAGGCGTCTGCCGTCGGGTGCCACCAACAGGGGCACGTGGCAGAACTCCGGCTCACGGAAGCCCAGGGTCCTGTAAAGCCAGATCTGCCGAGGGGTAGACTCTAAGAGATCCCTGCCTCTGACCACCTGGGTCACACCGCCCAGAGCATCGTCACAGACCACTGCAAGCTGATAGGCATAGACCCCGTCGGAGCGGCGGAGGAGGAAATCTCCGCAGGTGGTGCTGAGCTCCCGTACCACAGGACCGTAGACCCGATCTGTAAAGGCGATCTCCACAGAGGGGACCTGTACCCTCCAGGCAGGCTTACGTGTCTTGGCGGCTCGCTGTGCCTCGGTAAGGCTGCGGCAGGTCCCTGCATAGAGAAGGCTGCCGTCTGTGCCGTGAGGGGCAGAGGCACTGTGGAGCTCGTTGCGGCTACAGTAGCAGGGGTAGACAGGGAGCCGATGAAAATAAGAGGCATAAAGCTCTGTCCGTGTGCTCTGCAGGGGCATCTCCGTATCCCAATCCAGGCCCGCCCACGCAAGGTCTCTGCGCAGCTCCTCGATGAACACTGCCTTGCTCCGATCCGGATCTAAGTCCTCGATCCGCAGGAGCATCCTGCCCCCTTGAGAACGGACGGAGAGCCATGCCAGCAAGGCAGAGAACAGATTACCCAGGTGCATCCTGCCGGAGGGGCTGGGGGCAAATCTACCTGCTACCATAGTCAGCTCCCCTGCTTGACGATATGCAGATCCTCAAAGGTAATGGGATCCTCATAGGGATTAAAGTAGCGGTTGATCAGGTCCAGATACTCCCGATCCTCTTGAATATAGACGTATTCCGTCCCTAAATAATGGGGAATGGTGGTCATCATCATATCCTCCGTGCCGCAGATCAGCAGGCTCTCCCCCAGCCACAGGAGGTTGGAGGTTGTGAGATCCGTGAGGCAGTAATCCTTGAGGATGGAGATGGCCTTGGGAGCTTGGAGGGCGTTCTTGGGGGTCTTCCACTGGCTGAGAGCCGCCATAATAAAATCACGCTGGACCTTAACACGGTCGATATCCTGCATGGTATAGCCCTTGCGGAAGCGGACCACGCCCATAGCCTCCTGTCCGTCTAAGGTCTGCATCCCCTCTTCTAAATGGATGTACAGATCCTGGGCAGGATCCTCGTAATGCATATCCATGGGGACATAAAATTCTACACCGCCGAAGAGCTCCACCAGCTCTACGAAGCAATCCAGATCCACCAAAATATAGGCATCGGGACGGAAGCCTACACACTGGCGGACATATTCGCAGAGCCAGAACATCCCCTCCTCCCCACTGCCGTTGGCGGCATAGGCACCGTTGATCTTGTGGGGAGTGTAGGTGGAGTTGACACGGGTATCCCGTGGGATGCTCATAAGGCTGATCTGCTTCTCCTCACGGTCCACATTGAGGAGCATGAGGGTATCTGTATTTAAGCCGGACTCGTCGGTGCCTGCTACTAAGATGGTGGCAGAGCCGCTTAGGTGGTTCTCCCCCTGGCCTGCAGGAGGCTGAACATATACACGCAGGACCACATATCCCGCTGCAAAGAGGAAGAAGCAAATGATCAGGAAGGTAAGGACCTTGCCGAAGAAGGTCATGCCCTGCTTCTTGGGAGGGGTCTTAGGACGGGGAGGTGCGGTACGGGGACGGGTCCGCTCTCCGTGATAGGTAGGCTCAGGACCGATATCGTCCTCGTACAGCTTATGTGCAAAGCCCCTGGCATAGGGGTCCTGTTGTGTATTTCTGTCTTGTCTGTTATATCTGTAATCTTGACTCATAGTATCACCCGTTGCCTATTGTACACAAAAACGGGTGAATTGTAAATCCCTTTTTCAAAAAAAGAAACTCATTCCATTACGGTCATAATATCCACAAAGGCATAGCCGCGCTCCTTGGCAAGATACTCTGTACGGGAGCCGACAAAGCCGTATAGGGTGACCCGGCCGGGATCGCTGAATACCATTCCCTCCTCCTGGCTCATGGAAGCGTAAAGATTCCCTGAAACAGTATAAGTGGTACTGAGGATATATACCGCCTTTAAGGAGGAGCAGTAGGCAAAGGCACCTTCTTGGATGTTGTTAAAGGTTTGGGGAATGGTAATGCTCTCCAGAGAGGAGCAATGTTCAAAAGCACCGACGCAGATGGATTCCACACAGAAAGGAAGGATCACTTCCTTCAGTGAAGTACAGCCGCTGAACAGATCCCGGGGAATGACGGTCTCCGCCATAGGCAAACAGACCGATTCCAAGGAGGTACAGCCGGCAAAGGCACGCTCTCCGATGCTGCCGGAGTCTCGACTGTAGTCCTTCCCGGGAATATGACCTGTGATAGAGTCCGGCAGGACCACAGCCTTTAGAGACGTGCAAGCCTGGAAGGCATTATAGCCGATCCTTCGCAGACCATAGGGGAAATCGATCTGCTCCAGAGAGCTACAGCCTTCAAAGGCCTTTTGCTTGATCTCCTTAAGGTTCCGGGACAAAACCACATGGGACAGTGCCGTACATTTGGTAAAGGCGCCCTCCTCAAGAGTGGTAAGGCTGTCTGCCATGATCACTGTCTGTAACCGGGGAAATTCGCTGAATACATAATCCCCAACACTCTCTACGCCGTAGAGGAATTCAATGCTTAGAATCCTGTCTACATAGGAGATCCAGGGATAAGAGTCGGTCCAACCGGGGATACTCCCCTGCCCCCCGATCACAAGTCTGCCATCTTCATGGAAGGCCCAGGACAGACCCTCCCACTCTCCGCTTTCGAGGGCGTCTGTGGGATCGGGGTAGGCTACCTGGGGTGCAGGTGCCTCGTAGGCATGGAGGAAGCGGATCAGGATGGCACAGACCTGGGCACGGGTAGCATTGCCTTGGGGTCTGAGGAAGATGGTGTCTCCTTCCTTGACCCCTCCAATAAGGCTCTTGGTCACTGCCCAGTTCATGGCCTCCCCTGCCCAGGGCCGGACGGAAGCTCCGTCTATAAAGGACTCTATAACAGATTCCCCTTGGAGATCCAGGGACAAGTAGCCTGCATAACGGTAGAGAATGGCTGCCATCTGCTCACGGGTGATGCTGCCGTCGGGAGCAAACCTGCCGTGTCCCACACCGTTGACGATGCCGTTCTCTGCTGCCCAATTGACAGCCTGTGCATACCAGGCATCCTCAGCCACATCCGCAAACTGTCCCCGATCAATAGCGGGGCAGCCCTCCATCCGCCACAGGACCGTCACCAGCATGGCACGGGTCATGGGACGGTTGGGTTGGAATGCAGAGGCGGTAACCCCCTTAAAGAGATTGCGGTACACAGCCTCCTTTACGGATTCGTAATACCATGCATCTTGGGACAGATCCTGCAGGCTGTCAAAGGCAGAGCCTAAGGATGGAATAGCCTCACGGTAGACCGTGCCGCATTCTCTGCAAACATTGACAGACAGTCCCTTATCGGATACCGTGGGAGAGAAGGCTTCGTAGGTCTCCTCCGGGAAGTGTCCACCCTCCTTGGTGCAGACATAGATAGGGACGTAGATGACCTTGGTGCTTTTGTGGATAATGGTCAGCATTCCCGAGCCACAGGCTGTAGGAGCCAGGTAAATATATCCCCCGGCTTCCTTTATGGTCACAAGGTTGGGGGTGCAGGTAACAGAGACGTCTCCGGAGCCGTCACAGGGCAGGGGCGACCGCCCCAGCTCCATGGTAATATCCTCACCGGGCGACAATTTGACGGTGCGGATCCGTTCCTTGGTCTCGGGATCCTGGAGGAAGAGCTGCCACCGGATCCGATAATCCTCGCAGCAATACACATCCGTCATAAAGGCAGTTCCGTCTACGGGATAGAGAGTGTTGTTCCGCTTCTCGGCAGTACAGGTAACTAAGGTGTATCTGCCGGGAGCAAGATCCGAAATATAGATCGACACGTTCTTGGTAAAGATCCCGACTTTCTCTCCAAAGGCCTCGACAGTGGTGGACACAGGCTCCCCCTTGGGCTCCTTCCCCTCATACAGGAATATACAGTAATATTGCCCCGTCTTGCCGGTCTGGATCAAGCCCAGCGTAAAGTTCTGGACCCCGTTTGGCATAAAGGTATGCTCCTTGACCAAGGGTCCCGTAAATGCCAGATTATCCTCTAAGGCATCACGGGTCGCTCCTCTCCCCTGCTCCCCAAGGTCGGGAATGTAGGATGAGCCGTCCCGGAGCTCCAGTTCCGCAGGATCGAAGGCAAGGGGCAAAGGCGTCTCCTCCGTCTGCTGTGTCTCGTTGGCAAGGACAGGCAGAGCCGTGGGACACAGGAGGCAGAGGATCAGCAGTAAACCAATGAACCGTTTCATAAACGTTCCTCCAATCATTTGAAGTACTATTATTATAATATAGAATACAGACATTGTCAACGTGGGATTCGTTTTCTTTAGAAAAAGATGTTGCAGTTTCATTACAACATAAGATCAAAAATAATTTCAGAAAAAACCAATTTGAGATACTTTTGTAGTTGACAAACCATGATTGTTAGTGTATGCTATAGCAGGCACAAGATATTGTGTTTATTCCACCAACCCACAACTATATACACTATTTTCCAGTTAGACAGGAGGAGCATATGCGTATTGCAGGTCTGCAAAAGATGACCTTACTTGACTTTCCTCGGAGGGTTGCGGCAACGGTGTTCTTACCCGGTTGCAACTTTCGGTGCCCCTTTTGCCACAATTCCCCCCTACTTAGGGGGACGGACGAACTTTCCGAGGACAGCTTCTTTGCTTACCTGAAGAAGCGGCAGGGACTCTTGGACGGCGTTGCCGTCACCGGCGGCGAGCCTACCCTGCAGCCGGATCTGGAGGAATTTCTGTCCAAGATCAAGGCACTTGATTTTGCGGTCAAGCTGGATACCAACGGCAGCAGACCACAACATCTTGAGAAATTGTTACAAAAGGATCTCATTGATTACATTGCCATGGACATCAAGAACAGCCCGGCGAAGTACGAGGGTACTTCCGGGGCAACAGGGATCCTGGAGGACGTGAGACAGAGCGTAGAGCTGATCCGTTCCTCCGGTGTGGAATACGAATTCCGCACAACCGTGGTAGCAGAGCTCCACGAGGACGGAGACTTCCACGGCATCGGTCAGTGGCTCCGTGGGGCAAGTGCCTACTATCTCCAGTGCTTCCAAGATTCCGGAGACATCCTCTGCCCCGGACTCCACCCACCGTCCCAATCGGATTTGGAACGTTACCTGGCAATTGCCGGTTCATATATTCCAAACACTCATCTCAGAGGCATTTAATACACATTTCAGAAAGAAAAGGAGAATCACTATGTATCAGGTTATTAAGAGAAACGATACCGTCGTAGATTTCGATCTTTCCAAGATCAACGTAGTCCTCAAGAAGGCCTTCGAGGCTGTTGAGAGACAGTATCACGAGTCCGTTATTGATTTCCTGGCTCTCAAGGTCACTGCCGACTTCGAGCCCAAGATCCAGGATGATAAGATCGCCGTTGAGGATATCCAGGATAGTGTCGAATCCGTCCTCATCCGCGCAGGCTATGACGATGTGGCCAAGGCCTACATCCTCTACCGCCGCCAGAGAGAGAAGCTCCGCAACATGAAGTCCACCATCCTGGACTACAAGGAGCTGGTTGACAGCTATGTTAATGTACAGGACTGGAGAGTCAAGGAGAACTCCACCGTGACCTATTCCGTCGGCGGCTTGATCCTGTCCAACTCCGGTGCCATTACCGCCAACTACTGGCTCAGCGAGATCTACGACGACGAGATCGCCAACGCTCACCGCAATGCGGATATGCACATCCATGATATGTCCATGCTCACCGGCTACTGTGCAGGCTGGTCCCTCCGTCAGCTCATCGAGGAGGGTCTGGGTGGCGTGACCGGTAAGATCACCTCTGCTCCTGCCAAGCACCTGGCATCCCTGTGCAATCAGATGGTCAACTTCTTAGGCATTATGCAGAATGAATGGGCAGGGGCACAGGCCTTCTCCTCCTTCGATACCTATTTGGCTCCCTTTGTTAAGGTAGACGACCTGTCCTACGACCAGGTCAAGAAGTGCGTCGAGTCCTTCATCTACGGTGTCAACACTCCCTCCCGTTGGGGTACCCAGGCTCCCTTCTCCAACATTACCCTGGACTGGACCGTACCCGATGACATGGCAGAGCTTCCTGCTATCGTAGGCGGCAAGCCCATGGACTTTAAGTACAAGGACTGCAAGAAGGAAATGGACATGGTCAACCGTGCCTTCATCGAAGTTATGATCGAGGGCGATGCCAACGGCCGCGGCTTCCAGTATCCCATTCCCACCTATTCCATCACCCGTGACTTTGACTGGTCCGATACCGAGAACAACAAGCTCCTCTTCGAGATGACCGCCAAGTACGGCACTCCCTACTTCTCCAACTATGTTAACTCCGATATGGAGCCCAGTGACGTCCGTTCCATGTGCTGCCGTCTCCGTCTGGACCTCCGTGAGCTGCGTAAGAAGTCCGGCGGCTTCTTCGGCAGCGGTGAATCCACCGGCTCCGTCGGTGTCGTTACCATCAACATGCCCAAGATCGCATACCAGGCCAAGGACAAGAAGGACTTCTACAAGCGTCTGGATCACCTGATGGACATTGCCGCCCGTTCCCTTAAGATCAAGCGTACGGTCATTACCAAGCTCATGGAGGAGGGTCTGTACCCCTACACCAAGCGGTACCTGGGCACCTTCAATAACCACTTCTCCACCATCGGCCTTATCGGCATGAATGAGGTAGGCCTCAATGCCAACTGGCTCCGCAAGGATATGACCCATCCCGAGACCCAGGCCTTCACTGTCGAGGTGCTGAACCATATGCGTGAGCGTCTGTCCGACTACCAGGAGATGTACGGCGACCTGTACAACTTAGAGGCTACCCCTGCAGAGTCCACCACCTATCGTCTTGCCAAGCACGACACCAAGAAGTTCCCCGACATCATCACCGCAGCCAAACCCGGTGAGACTCCCTACTACACCAACTCCTCTCATCTGCCTGTCAGCTACACCGACGATATCTTCTCTGCCCTGGATATCCAGGACGAGCTCCAGACCCTGTATACCTCCGGTACCGTCTTCCACGCCTTCCTGGGTGAGAAGCTCCCGGATTGGAAGGCAGCAGCCACCCTGGTCCGCAAGATCTCCGAGAACTATCGCCTGCCCTACTATACCCTGTCTCCCACCTACTCCGTCTGTGCAGAGCACGGCTACCTCAACGGCGAGCAGAAGGTCTGCCCCGTCTGCGGCAGGCGTACGGAGATCTACAGCCGTATTACCGGCTACTACCGCCCCGTCCAGAACTGGAACGACGGCAAGTCCCAGGAGTTCAAGGATCGCAAGGTCTACAACATTGCCCAGTCCATGCAGACCCGTTTCGCAGACGGCACCGTAGAGAAGGAGGAGGCCGCTCCTGTCTGTGCAGAGGGCAAGAAGCTCCTCTTCACCACCTCCACCTGTCCCAAGTGCGTCATGGCTAAGAAGTTCTTAGAGGACGCAGGCATTGCCTATGACACCGTAGTAGTCAACGAGAACCCCGACGCCGCCCGTGCTCTGGGCATCAAGGAGGCTCCCACCCTGGTGATCTTAGAGGGCGACACCGTAGTACAGAAGATCGTTAACCCCTCCAACATCCGTGCCTACGCTGAGGCCTATAAGGCATAACCTGTCCGAAGGACAATATCACGTTTGCTTCACAGCAAACATATCTCTGCAAAGGACCCTTTGCAATATCACTCGCCCTTAGGCGAATATCACTTATCGTTCTCTCTTTCAGTAACCGAACGGGAGATCTACCCATGCTCCACGGGACTCTTGGCTCTCCCCTTGGGGGAGCTGTCCCAAAGGGCAAGGTGCATACAACAGAAAGATAAAGGATACTCATTATGTATGATATCATTATTGTAGGAGCAGGCCCTGCAGGGCTCACTGCTGCCATTTACGGCAGACGGGCAGGCAAGTCTGTTCTGGTGCTTGAGAAGGATACCTTCGGAGGACAGATCACCTTCTCCCCCAAGTTAGAGAATTACCCCGGCTTTGAAGCCATCAGCGGTAACGAGCTGGCACAGCGGATGCTGGAGCAGGCTCTGGCTCTGGGTGCTGACATCGACATGGACACCGTCCTTGAGGTCAAGGATGGCGAGGTTAAGGAGGTCGTCGGCGAGAACAACACCTACGTAGGCAGGACCGTTGTCATTGCCGCCGGTGCCAAACACCGCAGCCTGGGCCTTGAGAGAGAAGAAGAATTTATCGGCAACGGTATTTCCTT